>NZ_JBXWPF010000014.1:0-117717 GCF_059611265.1 Ruegeria sp. CDSA241 | reverse complement strand
ACGGTGAGGTCGAGGCCAAAGTCAAAGCCGAAGTCGCAAACCTCTGCGCCAGATTCCCTATCTATCCAAACTTGTAAGAATTCAGTCATCCAAGAACAAAACGGCGCCAATCCGGCGCCGTTTTTTTTGTGGTCAGATAAGCCCCTGCCACAACATGAAGATCAGCAACAAAGCAGAAAAGGCCAACAGGTTAAAAGTCAGCCCGCCCAGCATTCCCAGAAACCATCCCATCCTCCGATCCGCCAAATTGATACCCCCCAGATGTTTTTGAACCTCTTCCGAGGCCTGGATCAGTTTTGGATTGTCCAGCACAAGTCGCAGTTTTGGATGGGCCGCCATCTGCTCTGCTTGAGCCAGGACCATTGCCTGTTTGTATATCCGGCGCGGCAGTTGCCTTTTGGCCTTTTTGACCGAGGCGGTCAGCGTTTTGTCGCGCACACCCAACTTGTCACGCAACAGCTGTATGGTCTGCGCAATTTGGATTTGTATATCTGTGTCTTGCGGCATGCTGCGGCCTCCTGAGCTGACAGTTTACCCATGTGGAATAGGAGCCACAATGGGGCTGGCCGTTTCAGATTGCGGCGGGTATCACGGCTATATGCTGAACACGATCATACATGGTGAACCAACCGACAAGCCCCCTTTGCTGATCGCCCATGGCCTATATGGCTCGGCCCGGAACTGGGGGGTCATCGCCCGCCGGCTATCTGACGAGCGGCAAGTTGTGGCGGTTGATATGCGCAACCACGCAAACAGCATGTGGACGCATGACCATGGGTATTCCGATCTGGCGAATGATCTGGCCGAAGTTATCGACCAGTTCGGCGGACAGGCAGATGTCGTCGGACATTCGATGGGCGGCAAGGCATCCATGACTTTAGCCCTGCTGCACAGCGCGAAGCTGCGCAAACTGGTGGTGGCAGACATCGCCCCGGTGGCCTATAGCCACAGTCAGATTCAGTTTATTGAAGCGATGCGCGCGGTGGACCTTTCCCGGGTCGAGCGTCGCTCGGACGCTGAACAACAACTGGCCGACAACGGAGTCGAAAAAGCCCTTCAGAGCTTTTTCACGCAGTCACTCGACATCAACGGACAGCGTTGGCTTTTGAACCTGGATACTTTGGCCTCTGAAATGCCCAAGATCATGGGCTTTCCTGAAATAGACGCATCCTGGGGTGGTCAAACACTGTTTTTGTCCGGGGGGGAGTCCGACTATGTGCTACCTGAACATCGCTCTGTGATCCGCGGAATGTTCCCTTCGGCACGTTTTGCAAAAATACCTGGTGCAGGACATTGGTTGCATGCGGAAAAACCGCGTGAGTTCGAGGCCGCCGTCAGGACGTTCCTCAACGCCTGACCTGACCTTTCGAACGATCACAGCTCGGGTTCTGGCGTTTCCTATTGGCTAGGCGACTTCGCCCCCGCCATTCACCCAATCGACCAAGCCACCCAGGTTATAGACCTGCTCATACCCCATGTCCTGCAACAGTTTTCCCGCAAGGGCAGCGCGGCCACCCGAGGCACAATACAAGACAATTGGGCGATCTTTGCGAAGCTCTGGATCATGTGATTGCAGAGTGTCATCGGCCCGAAATTCCAACATACCGCGCGGGATATGATGTGACCCCGAAGCACGCCCTGTCTGCTGCAATTCCGCTGCATCGCGGATGTCCAGAAGCAGGCCACCTCGCTCCAGGATCTCGACCGCTTTGGCTCTCTGGATTCGCTCGACGGTGGAGTTCGCAGCTTCCATCATTTGTTTTACGGTCAACGGCATATGGTGTCTCCTGAAGAAATTTACGGGATGCTAACATGCAGGAACTGGAAGGTGTAGCCTGACAGGCCCTCACCTTAGACTGGATAGATATTGGACATTTAATGCAGGACACCGATTTTTGCGCTGGACCAATCCCGGTATTCAATTCCCGCCGAACCCGAACCAAAGCAAATCGGGAGAGGTTCTGCTGCATCGAGACTTGAAAATCAATCAGGCTGGCAGAGGTGGTGCGGGCGGTGGGACTCGAACCCACACGGGCATACGCCCTTCAGATTTTAAGTCTGATATGTCTACCATTCCATCACGCCCGCACAGCGCGTTGGGCCAGTTTTTAGGCTGAAAGCACCAGTAAGGCCATAAGGCTATGAACACAATGCGTTTCGCCGATGCAACTTGCGGAAATTCAATCGCCGCCTTTGACCACCACCCCATTTACGCAGGTCATCAGAAAAAGTCCTCGGAAAAACTCTTCGTTACGCAATTCGCCTGCGCTGTCCCAATCATTCTGACTTTTGGAAAATCAAGAAATAGAAAGAATCTTAGAGTGAAATGGTGCCCCCACACGGACTCGAACCGCGGACCTACTGATTACAAATCAGTTGCTCTACCAGCTGAGCTATAGGGGCACTTGGTGTCGATTAATGCCTCTTGTTACGGACTTCAAGACAGAATTTTGCCGCCGCTTAACGATTTTCTGTATTCATGGCACTGGGTCTGGCCCAGAGATTTTACTCCGCCTGGTTTGACTGTGCGGAGTACAGCCTGTAACCCAACAGATAATGTGCACGAACGCGAGGGTAAAAACCGAATATGCAGGTTGCAATCCACGCAGGTGCTGCGTTCACCGATGAAGGTCTCGTATTGCGGTCCCTTCAACGCAACACCGGCGCGTTGCATCAAAATGGTGCATCCGTATTTGGCCCGCGCCGTTATCGGCAAATTTTCGAACCCGCCTTTGCTGCCATTGAAAACCAGGATGAAATCGGTGCCGCAAAGGAAATGCTTCGGGCTGGGTTGCGATCGGCTCCGAAGGTCGATCGTTTGATTTACTCATGCGCCAGCTTTGCAGGCGATGTTGGAAATGCACTGGACGACGGGCAGCTATACCCAAATGCGGGACGCCGAATGGAGTTGCTTGAAAAGTCCTTTCCTGACCACGAAATTGAGCTTTGTATGGGTTTTTTAAGCCCTGGCAGATTTATTCCCAAAGCTCTGATGTCGCTACCTGAACAGAGTCGCCTCGACAAAATGCGAAGTACCGATATCAGCTGCCTCAGCTGGATCAGCATGGTCGAGGACATCAGAGATCTTGCGCCCAATGTCAAAATCACACTCTGGAGCAATGAGGACGCACCTCTGATCTGGGGAGATATAATCCGTGCAATCGCGGCCCTCCCCCCGGACAACACGCTGGTTGACGAGTTTGATTTACTGCTGTCACTTCTAGACGATTCAGGCAAATCCAAAGGTCTGGCATTGATTGATCAAAGCCTGGAACAGGACGAACATTTGCGTGACGACCTTGCCACGGTTTTGGAGGAACACGCCAAAACCGAGCTCACAACAGAAGAGCTTGATCTGCCAGATTGGAGCATGGAAATCGTCGACGCGTTTGCAGAATTATATGCGCAGGACATGGACCGACTTGAGTCCATGCCCGGAGTGCAGGTTCTAAGACCTTGAGTCTATAGCGGGAAAGCAGCCGTTACATTCCCAGCGCTTCTTTGTACATTTCCAACACCGCCTCTTCCTCGGCAATGTCGTCTTTGTCACGTTTGCGCAATGCGATCACTTTCCGCATCACCTTGGTGTCGTAGCCCCGCGCTTTTGCCTCGGCCATCACTTCTTTTTGTTGCTCCGCCAAATCTTTCTTTTCCGCATCCAGACGCTCGATCCGTTCGATGAACTGGCGCAGCTCACCCGCGGTTACACGGTAATTCGCGGCGGCCTGATCTTCGGTATTCTCTTCCATCTAAGTCTCTCCCAGAGGCTGGTTTGTCATGCTGAAAAGGTGGGCAACAAGCGGGATACATCGGTGCGAGCCAAGCCGCAAGCATGCAAAAAACCAGTCTCGCTTGTGCGGGCCAGCGCGATCAGTTAAGCGCTCATGTCAGACGCTGAAAAATGGAAAACGATGTTCGAATTCATCACCTGGGGCGGTGCCGCCCTGTCACTTATCGGTCTGGCTGGGCTGGTTTGGTGCATTCTGCACGTAATGAAAGCGCGCAAATCCGGCCTGTCTGATGATGAACTGCGCGCCGTTGTTCAACGGGTGCTGCCCTGGAACATGGGCGCGCTCTTTTTGTCGGTGATAGGTCTTATGCTGGTTATACTTGGAATCTCGTTCGGTTGACTGCGGCCATCAAACCGGCAGATTGTCGAAACGCGCTTCCATAACGTCCTCGCACAGGGCCGCATCCAGGCGTCGCAGGCGCGCAGGAACCTCAACACCCTGCAGACGCATCTTCTCGATGACCTTTGTGACACTGGGCTGAAGGGCAAGGCGGGTATCAACACTGGCGCCCTTCAGTTTTTTCTCAAGTTGTTCGGCTTCGGAATACAAATCGATTCTCGGCATATCCATCCTCCCAAATGTCATCAGTTACCTATAGTTTAGTAACGGTTTTAAGACTTACATCACTCGGTTATTCTATCGCGCGAAAATTCGCCCGACCGCCCCCTAACATCGGCGCGCTTTCGCAGGATGCCTGGATTTTAGCCCGACTTTGCCGCTTCTGCCTTGACCGGCATCAAATCACCAAATGTTGATTGCTTCACATTCCGTTATTAATATATGACTAAGACCTAACCGGCGGAGGAAACCATGACGCCCAAAGTGAAAGCATTTTTTGACGCCGAGACATTCACGGTGTCTTATCTGGTTCAGGATCCTGAAGGCGATGCCTGCGCGATCATAGATAGTGTTCTGGATTTCGATCACGCATCCGGCCGGACCAATACGCGATCTGCGGATGAGATCATCGGATATGTCCAATCCAATTCGTTGCGAACCGAATGGATTCTGGAAAGCCATGTCCATGCCGACCACCTTTCAGCAGCCCCCTATTTGCAGCAGAAACTCGGAGGCAAGATTGGCATCGGTGATCAAATCGTCGCCATCCAGGAAACTTTCGGGAAAATTTTCAACGAGGGTACCGAGTTTCAGCGCGATGGTAGCCAGTTCGACGCCTTGTTCCGCGACGGCGACGGATTTCATGTCGGTCAAATGAGAGGGGACGTCTTGCACACCCCCGGGCATACGCCCGCCTGCATGACCTATGTCATCGGCGACGCGGCATTTGTCGGAGACACGCTGTTCATGCCGGATTTTGGCACTGCGCGATGCGACTTTCCCGGCGGATCGTCCGGAGATTTGTACAACTCGATCCAGAGGATCCTTTCACTGCCGGATGCGACACGCATCTTTGTCGGGCATGACTACAAAGCTCCTGGGCGGGACGAGTTTGCGTGGGAAACAACTGTTGAAGAGCAAAAATCCTTGAACGTGCATATCGGGCAAGGTCGACCTATCGAGGAATTCGTTGAAATGCGCGACGCCCGCGATGCCACTTTGGCCATGCCGCGGCTGATCCTGCCCTCTTTACAAGTCAATATGCGGGCGGGTCAGATGCCGCCTGAGGATGAGAATGGCGACGTGTTCCTGAAACTACCAGTGAACAAACTTTAGACGGCTAGAGCCGAACTTCTTGGGGGAACAAATCAGTGTATTCAGAATGGATATGGGGACTGGTAGGCGGCCTGTTGATTGGTCTTGGCGCAGCAGTTTACCTGCTTGGAAACGGTCGTGTAATGGGGGCGAGCGGTATCCTGGGAGGGCTTGTCGATCGCTCTGACCGCTCGGCCGAGCGGCTGTATTTCCTCGCTGGGATGATTGGGACGCCGTTGATGCTAAGCCTGTTTTTGTCGCCGGGGCCGCAGACAAACCTGACCTCGAATTTGACGGTTGTGATCGGGGCTGGGCTGCTTGTCGGTATCGGGACACGAATTGCCAACGGGTGCACCTCTGGACATGGGGTGTGCGGCATTTCCCGGTTTTCGGTGCGCGGGATCGTGGCAACGATCCTTTACATTGCGGCCGGGGCAGTGACGCTGGCCTTGTTTCGCCATGTCTGGGGGTTGATCTGATGCGCAATCTGATATCGCTTCTTTCGGGCTCTTTGTTCGGAGCAGGCCTGTTGATTTCCGGCATGACTGACACAACCAAGGTGCAGGGGTGGCTGGATATTTTCGGCAACTGGGATCCGACACTCGCATTTGTGATGGGGGGAGCCATTGTGCCCATGATGATCGCATGGAGGCTGGTTCCAGATCGCAAACCGCTGTCGGGTGGGAATTTCCCGACAATGGTGCAGCATGAACTGGATCGCCGCCTTATCATCGGATCGGTCATGTTTGGCATGGGATGGGGATTAGCGGGACTGTGTCCCGGTCCAGCCATCGCGTCTCTTACGTATGGCGGAACCGGAGGCGTTGTGTTTATGATTTCCATGCTCGCAGGGATGTATGCCGCTCCTGCCGTAGGTGCAAAACTGGACAGAACCGTAAACGCGACCTAAGCAGTAGCCATGGAGATTCGACCGATAACCCCCCGCTATGCCGTCTCGCCGCAAATTTCGGTCGAGGATGTTCCCACTATTGTCGAGGCAGGCTTTGTCAAAGTGATCTGCAACCGGCCGAACAGCGAAGTTCCCGAGGATCTCCAGTCAGATGCTATCGGACAGGCCGTGCGTGCTGCCGGGTTGGAATACGAAGTGCTAGAGCTGACGCATCAGACCATGACGCCCGAAAACGTCTCCTTGCAACGTGACCTGGCAGAATCCTGTGCCGGTCCGGTTCTCGCATATTGTGCATCGGGCACGCGTTGTTCTGTGATCTGGGCATTGGGGCAGTGCGAAAGCATGAGCACCGAAGACATCCTTCAGGCGACGACCAAGGCAGGCTATGCGTTGGACAACCTGCGTCCAACCTTGGAAGAAATACGCAGATCAGTGACTTGAGCCGTCTGCTAACTGCCTTTCAGCGCGCTTTCATCCCCAGATAAACCAGCCAGTTGAGATATCTCGGCAACCATGTGTTCCGAATTCTCGAGGTTCAATTCTGTCCCCTCTAGGCCCAGCGCGCCGCGGGAAAATGGCATTGTTTCCTGCCCGTGTTCGGTTGGCCCCTCTTCGTGTATACTGGCTGAACTCGCCTCAAGGAACTCATTTGCTTCGGGCTGGGAAAATGTCTGAGTTTGGTAGGTTTCGTTCAGGCGCACCGCACGCAGTCCTCCGCATTGGCCGAGCCGTCCGATCGCGGCCCGGCTGCGGTCGATCGCCACAATCTCGGTACGATCCAGCCGCGCCCCGATCAATGGCAACACATCCCCCACCGCCAGTTCTGTCAGCGTCGCCAGGGACAAGGGCATCCGGCAGACCACCGTATTCAAATCTGCTCTCAACACGCCCGATGCCTGATCAAGCCTGCCCTCTGGCTCATCATGAATCACCTCCGTCTCGGCCGTTTCAGCCGGTCGGATAGGCAACAGTACTGAAAGCTGACCTTGTCTCAGCCCACCGCCAAGTTCGACTGTCAGTTCAAAAACTCGGTATTCCTCTTCCACCATCGCCAGGGTCAAAGTTCGCAGATCCGCAAGGCGCGAAGCATATTCAAAACCGATCAGGCACATGCGGTCACTCGCCGTTTCGACAAGTGATGCCGCGCGGGACAGCCCCTCTTCGATCCAAGGGGACACCATGGCCGCGTCCGTATCGGTGAACCCCCGCGCAGAAGGCGCTCCCGGCATCACCTCGCCTATTGTCTGAGCCTGCACGACAGCCGACACTAACCCTATATCCATGCAGATCGCAGCCAAGCTGCTGTCAGAGCCTGAAAAGAGCAGCAATATCCATTCCTCATCCAAAGACTGTGTCAGCCCACCTGGTGGCCGACAGGATTGTTTGGCGCCGATTACCGACAACGGCATCTGCAAACGATCTTCTGCCGCGCGAGCAAAAGCCAGACGCAGCGCACGTAGGATCGAGCGAGGCTTGTCACCCTTTTCCTCCTGACTGATCGAAAGCTTGCGCGCCAGAGCCGCGCTGACAGATTGCGTCATGCCTAAAACCGCTGATTGTTCCTGCATTCTCTTTCAGGTCTAACCCGGCGATAGTTACCAACCTGTTTATACAGCCGTCACTGCGCAGCCTGTCGGTAGGCCTGTGGCAGCCTGACCCGGAACGCAGCCCCACCATGGCCGGGCAAGTAGCTGATATCGCCCCCCAGTCTTTGCATAATCTCACGGCAGATCGCTAATCCCAGCCCCGCACCACCTGCCTTGTCGCCTCCGACGCGGGCAAATTTCTCAAAAACCATCTGCCGGGCATCCGGGGGAATGCCGGTGCCGTTATCAGCAAAATCAATGACGACTTGTCCGCCGACATCATGCGCGGAAATGGTCAGAACCGGTTCTTTGGCATCACAATATTTCTGAGCGTTCGAAATCAGGTTGATAAACACCTGCCCCAGACGGTCCAAATCCGTATGCAGGAGAACGCGTTCGGAGGTTTTCGACCGCCGGACGGTTAGTTTCTGGCTGGTTCCAGCCAAGGCACTGGACACAGCACGATCCAAAACCGACCGCAGGGTGTCACCGCTCTTGTTCAAATTGACTCGCCCACTTTCCAGAACGCTCAGGTCCAGCAAGTCATCCAGCAGCCGTGTCAACCGAAGCGCCTCGTCATGGATGATGGCAGCGTAACGCGTTCTTTCTTCGCTGGTCAGACCTTCGGTATCCCGCATGATCTCGGAAAATGCTCGGATCGAGGTCATGGGGGTTCGCAATTCGTGGCTGACTTGGCTGAGGAACCCGTCCTTCTGTTCGGAAATTTGCGTCAGCTTGGTGTTCGCCTCACGCAGTTGGCGCGCCGTACGGCTGAGTTCAGCGGATTTCGCTTCCAGTTGGCTGGAGTATTCCAACATCTGCGCGGATTCGTCGGCCACGGCGAGCAAATCCTCGACCGAAACGGAGGAACCACCAACAATCTGCCCGATCATCGCATGCGCTGTCGCCGCCCCGACCGAGCCGCTGAGTTCACGTTCCAACCGCTCCAAAAACCCAGGCGTAGGTTCGGGCAGGCTGGAACGCCCACCCTGCTGTTCCGCCTGCGCCTGAAAGAACTCTTGCGCCGGACCTGCGCCCAAAATGCGCTGGGTCATGATCATCAGGTCTTCGCTTTGCGCTACCGATCCGGTCCAACCGCGCAGCGCAACCGAATGGTCGAATACGTTGACGAATTGCGCCCCCTGCAAACGTTCGAGCGGGCTTGGAAAACTCAGCAAAGAGGCCGCGCAAAATGCCAGCGTGTTCAGCGACAGCGACCACAACACAGCGTGCACCATCGGGTCCATTCCGTCGATCCCGAACAAGGCCTGCGGGCGCAACCAGCCCCATCCGAACGGTCCGTTCTGCAGGACACTATCCGACATAATCGCGCTGCCCATGCCGGGCAACAACAGCGTGTAGATCCACAACAAGAACCCGACCGTCAGTCCGATCAGAGCCCCTGTTCGCGTCGCCCCGCGCCAGAACAGCCCGCCAACCAGCGAAGGCAAAATCTGGGAAATCCCGGCAAAGGCCACCAGACCAATCGAGGCCAGCGCGGCCCCGCCGCCGGAAATGCGGTAATACGAGAACCCAAGCACCATGATCACGGCGATTGAAATCCGCCGGGACAGCAAAACCACATTGCGGACATCACCGGATACGGCGCCAGCGCCCTCCTGCCGGCTAAACCAGATCGGCATCACGACGTGATTTGACACCATGGTCGATAGGGCCATTGCCGTGACAATCACCATCGATGTGGCGGATGAAAAGCCGCCAATAAAGGACAGCATCGCCAGCCATTCATTGCCCTGCGACAGGGGCACCGTCAGCACGAACAGATCCGGATTCGATCCTTCGGGCAAAAGGTCCAATCCTACGACCGCGATTGGCACGACAAAGAGACTCATCAACAGCAGATACAGGGGGAAGGCCCATGCGGCTGTCCTCAGATGCCCTTCATCGGCGTTCTCCACCACCATCACCTGAAACATCCTCGGCAGACACACAAAGGCCGCAGCCGATAAAAATATAAACGTGGTCCAGCGTCCGGCATTCACATTCCACTGCCCGATCTCAGAGGCATCGATGCGGTCCATCATCGGACCGACTCCTCCGGCTATACCCCAGACAACGAAAATGCCCACGGCCAGCAGCGCAAAAAGTTTAACGACAGATTCCAATGCGATGGCCGTGACAACGCCATGATGGCGTTCGTTGGCATCCAGATTGCGGGTACCGAACAGAATGGCGAACACTGCCAGCCCCGCCGCAACCCAGAACACACTGGACCCTTCGCGGTAAAGACCGCTTGGGTCGGCCTCGGCAAAGATTGAGAATGACAGCGTAATGGATTGAAGTTGCAGCGCAATATAGGGCGTCCCGCCCAACACGGCCAGAATTGTGACGCAAATCGCCAGAGTGTTCGACTTGCCATAGCGAGACGAAATCAGGTCGGCGATTGAGGTCACCCTCTGGCTGCGGCCAACCCGAACCAGCTTGCGCAATCCCCACCACCAACAGATCATGACCAACGTGGGTCCCAGATAGATCGTTACGAACTCCAGCCCCGACCGGGCGGCGTTCCCTACCGCGCCATAAAAGGTCCAGGCGGTACAATAGATCGACAGCGACAGCGTGTAGATCAACGGAGATCGCAGCCACGCCCCCCTGCCCGCCGCGGCCATTCTGTCGGCGGCAAATGCGACGCTGAACAACAGCACCACATAGCCCAAACAAACCAGGATCAGCACGTTCAGCGTTGCCATCAGTCTTGACCTGGCTCGGAATCATCGCCGGTTGATATGCGTCTTGCGGCGAACCCAAAGAGAACGCTGGCAACGATCAAAACCGCCCAGCATGTGAAGATATAGAGAATCGCAGAAGACAGCGGCACTCCGTCCGCTGCATCGCCCCCACGCGGCCACAGCAACGGAATCGCAATCAGTGCGCCCCCCAATATGGGCAATAAACGGGCGGCGTCGGTTAGCCTGCGTCGGCGGTAACTTTGGCGCTCAAGAAACAGCGACGGCCGCGCACCAGATGGTTGGCGGTCGTCCTGCATGCTCATGACCGCGAGGCCTGCGCGTGCAAATCGCGGACGGCGGTCAGAACTTCTGCATTGGAAAACGGCTTTGTCATGAACCGGCTGACCCCTGCATTCTCGGCCATCTCACGATCTTTCGATTGGCCACGAGCCGTTAGCATCAGAACCGGAAGATTTCGCAGTTCTTCGAGTTCGCGCAAGTCGCGCAAAATCTCCATCCCGCTTTTGCCCGGCAGCATCACATCCAGAATCACAAGATCGGGCTTCGCGCCCTGAATCACCAGCAGCGCATCCGTCCCTTCAGCATGCGTTTCAACCTGCCATCCCTCGCGGGTCAGCAAAAACCGAATGGCTTCAGCAATGTTCGGCTCATCCTCGATCAACAGAACCTTTCGGCTCATATATTTCATTCCTCCCCGAGACGGGCTGCACCACTGTCAACCTGTCCGAAACAGCTTATGCGCAGTGTCACGAAACTGTCAAAAACCTTCGCTCAGAATCGAGGGCTCTCGGCGCGATTCACAGTCCTTATTGGGGCAGACCCGGCAACTTGGGCCAACATGGGCAACCGCCTGACTGCCCTGAGGGCTTTCTTCGACGGATCGAACCAGCATGACAGAACGATAAACCGGCGCATCATCATAGCCGGAAATGGATTGCGGCCAGGCATAGGCATAACAATCGAATTCCGCGGCCGTTCGCCCCAACTGAACGATCCGTTTTCGGATCGGAACCAGCGGCCGGTTCAGCGCCTGAAACAGCGGCCACAGAGGACACGCCTCGCCGAACCTGGGCATGGCAAAACCGGGCACCGATTTGCTGAACAAAATGCTGCCTGAGGCATCACATATCACCAGCCCGGTCGGGCGCGACAAATACCCTTTGGGCAAGGCGGCCAGCCGCCTCAGCACGGTGGCGATGTCGACTGAATACTCTGTTGCCAAAAGCAAAGGATCTGTAACTCCCCGATCCAAAGCCCCTTTGAGCGCATCCAGAGGCAAAAGCCGAGCGTCGGATTCGTAGACGTCCAGAATATCCCGCGCCACTTTTCGCGCGGCAGAGGAATCAATCTCATTCAGATTAACATCCGCGCTTCCCCCTCCGGTTTCGATTTCCGGGAAATGGTGATCATGCCTGTCAAAAAATGCTTCGACATCTTCCAGAGGGACGCCGCGACGATCCTCGGCCCCCTCGGAATCATCCAGATAGGCCACCAGCGATTTGGAGCTATCGGCCAGCCGTTCGGCATCCTGGTGCAGGTTCCGGTGGAATCGGTCTTGCCACTCGGGTTCAATCTCTTGCGTTTCAGCAAGAATGGCAGCGGTGGAACGAATCGCGGCGGCTGTCGAAAGGACCTCGTGCATGGATGCTGCCAGATGCGGATCGTGCGTCAAACGATCCGACAGGGTTTCAATCGTTCGCTCTAACGACACCACTCGGCTGTGCATTTGCGCCAAAACGCCCGCCCACCCTGGAAACCTACTTGCGAACTCCTCAAGCCCGTCCACTTCGGCTTTCTGGCCAACAGCATCTGCCGCAGCCTCGCGCAGCGCAGAAATCAGCGTCGCCTCGATCCCCTGGGTTAGCACCGAAGGCTCAACGGTCAGGGCCGCAGCGATATCCACCAGCAGCTTTCCTCCGATCCTGCGGCGGTTATGCTCGATCAGGTTCAGATAGGATGCCGAGATTCCAACCTGCCGTGCAAGCTGGGCCTGACGCAATCCGGCGATCTGCCGCCTTTCGCGAATACGGCTGCCTGTTAACGTGTCCCGCAAAATTTCCTCTTTTTCCGCTGGCTCCTTTGGTCAACTTCAGGAGCATTTTCAAAACTATTATTTAAATATAAGTATTTAGCAATAAATTTTCTTGGGCAGTTTACTTTCTTCACAAACGCATCCCGCAATTCCAAACACCCGGACCGCGGTGTAACCCATTTGCATATTTCGAAAAACACAGGCCTTCCCCTTCTATTTTCGGAAAAACACCTGCACCATGGACATATGAGCGACCCAGCCTTTGAATATGCGCCGATCGGATTGGTCGAGTTGGAGAACCGCGTGATCCGCCGGTGCAATCTGCAGTTCGCACGCACTTTCGGCGGTGAAGAGGCCGATTACCGCAACATGCCCCTGCTACATCTCTACCCTTCTGTCGCAGATTGGGAACGTATCGGCGCACGGAGCCTGCAAATAATGCGCGACACCGGATATTACACGGATGAGAGGGTCATGCGTCGCCGCGATAGCGACTTATTCTGGTGCCGCGCGCGCGGACGTTCGCTAACGCCTGAAGATCCATTCCGCCATGGCATCTGGAGTTTTTCGGATATTTCCGAGGAACGCCCTTTGGTCGAGCTAACCAGCCGTGAGCGCGAGGTTGCCATTCTGTCCTGCAAGGGCTTGTCGGCCAAGGAAATCGGTGCGGAACTGAACCTGAGCTATCGTACAATCGAAGCCTACCGTGCGCGGCTGCTTGAAAAATTCGGGGCACGTAAACTGCCTGAACTGGTTGCGAAACTCTCCGGAATGCCGCTGTAACGCTGTTTACCACTGGTAATCTTCAGCAAAACCCCCATCTGACAGGCCGAGACTGTGCTTTTCATGGCCGTACGCTTAGCTTATAACGCTGCGTAATCAGACCAAAGCCCGCGCGAAACAGACGGGCCAAAGGGGAACCGTCGAGGACACTCATGACAGATACCAAACACGAAGCGGATGTGGCGTTTATCAAGGCACTGGCCGAACTGCTGCGGGAAAACGACCTGACCGAGTTGCAGGTAAAGCGCGATTATGGCGAAGATGACAGCCTGAACGTACGCGTTAGCCGCATGTCACCCGTCGCCGCTCCGGTCCAGGTTGCGGTCCCGGCGGCCGCGCCAGCCGCAGCCCCGGCAGCCGCACCTGCAGCAGCTGAAGCACCCACAGCAAGTGACGATCCAGCCAGCCATCCAGGCGCTGTGACTTCGCCCATGGTCGGCACCGTGTACATGCAGCCCGAGCCGGGTGCGCCGTCCTTCATCTCCGTCGGTGCCAGTGTTTCCGAAGGCGACACGCTGCTGATCGTCGAAGCGATGAAAACCATGAACCACATCCACGCGCCTAAATCCGGCACTATCAAGCGTATTTTGGTGGGTGATGGCGATGCTGTGGAATTCGGCACTCCTTTGGTCATTGTTGAGTAAGGCGGCCCCATGTTCGACAAGATCCTGATTGCCAACCGAGGCGAGATCGCCCTGCGCGTCATCCGCGCCGCACGCGAGATGGGGATTAAGACAGTCGCCGTCCATTCAACCGCAGACAGTGACGCGATGCATGTACGCATGGCGGACGAATCGGTCTGCATCGGCCCCCCGCCCAGCCCACAAAGCTATCTGTCGGTGCCTGCGATCATCTCAGCCTGCGAGATCACTGGCGCTCAGGCGATCCACCCGGGCTACGGCTTTTTGTCTGAAAATGCCGAGTTTGTGCAGATCGTCGAAGATCACGACATCACCTTCATTGGCCCCACCGCTGAGCATATCCGCGTGATGGGGGACAAGATCACAGCCAAGGACACGATGAAAGCCTTGGGCGTTCCCTGTGTGCCTGGTTCAGATGGTGGCGTGCCGGATCTGGCCGCAGCCAAGCGGATCGGTGAAGAATTCGGCTATCCTGTCATCATCAAGGCCACCGCCGGTGGCGGCGGACGCGGCATGAAAGTCGCGATGAGTGCGGATGAGATGGAAAGCGCCTTTATGACCGCGCGCGCCGAAGGCAAAGCCGCATTTGGTAATGACGAGGTCTATATTGAGAAATACCTGACCACACCGCGCCACATCGAGATTCAGGTCTTTGGCGATGGCAAGGGCCAAGCGGTTCATCTGGGCGAGCGCGACTGTTCCCTGCAGCGCCGCCACCAAAAGGTATTCGAAGAGGCACCCGGCCCCTGCATCACCCCCGAAGAACGCGCAAGGATCGGTAAGGTCTGTGCCGATGCGGTTGCCAAGATCAACTATATCGGTGCAGGTACGATCGAATTTCTGTACGAAAATGGCGACTTCTATTTCATCGAGATGAACACCCGCCTACAGGTCGAACACCCGGTCACTGAGGGCATCTTTGGCGTGGATCTGGTGCGCGAACAAATCCGCGTTGCGGCTGGTCAGCCAATGTCATTCGGTCAGGATGATCTGAAAATCAATGGTCACGCCATCGAGGTTCGGATCAACGCCGAGAAATTGCCAAACTTCTCGCCCTGCCCCGGAAAAATCTCGGCCTACCATGCGCCGGGCGGTCTGGGTGTGCGGATGGATTCAGCGTTGTATGACGGGTACACGATCCCGCCCTACTACGACTCACTGATCGCCAAACTGATCGTGCAGGGCCGCGACCGGCCCGAAGCACTGGCCCGTCTCGAACGCGCATTGGGTGAGTTGATCGTGGACGGAATCGACACGACGGTTCCCTTGTTCCACGCACTTCTGCAAGAAAGTGACGTCCAAAGCGGTGATTATAACATCCACTGGCTGGAGCACTGGCTTGCGGAGAATATGGCCGACTAACTCTGCTGGGTCGGAAGGTTATCGCTTTCCGACCCTGAGGCGCCTGGCATGAGCCTTTCCCCGGAATTACTGCTCCATGGATATTCCATCGGTATCTTCCCGATGGCTGAACATCGCGATGATCCGGACCTGTTCTGGGTTGATCCTAAGTTTCGCGGCATCTTCCCTCTGGACGGATTTCACATCTCACGCAGCTTGGCCCGCAGGATTCGGAACTGTGGGTACACGGTGTCAATCAACAGGGATTTTCCCGGCGTTGTTGATGGCTGCGCTGATCGCACGGATACCTGGATCAATCAGGAACTTCGCACCCTTTACCAAAAGCTGAACCAATCCGGTCACGCCCATTCACTGGAAATCTGGGACGGCCCGAATTTGGTTGGGGGCGTTTATGGCGTTACTCTTGGCGCTGCCTTCTTTGGCGAAAGCATGTTTTCCCGGCGCAAGGATGCCTCAAAAATTGCACTGGCTTATTTGGTCGACAGGTTGCGGTCCTGCGGGTTCAAACTGTTCGATACACAGTTTTTAACCGCGCATCTCGCCTCGCTCGGCGCGATCGAGGTGCCACGGGCACAGTATCGGAACGCGCTGGAAGAGGCAGTGACTATTGCAGCAGATTTCTCTGCTGATCTCGATCAATCGCCGGATGGCGTGATACAGCGGATCACCCAGACGTCATAGCGCGAATGATCAAGCGCATTCAGGGCTGGCGAGGTGGCAATCATCCACCCGTCAAACAGTTGATCCGTTCCGCCTTGTTCCCAAATGGTCAGGTAGGCAAACGCGTCCCCTGTTGGGTTATCTGCAGGATAGCGGCAATCACCCAGTGCGACATCCAGCCCAAAGACTGTCTTGGATTGGCCGTTTTGCAGTTCGACATCAACGGTCTGGCCATTGACCTTATCCAGCCCTCTGAGCATTGCACCCGGTCCGGATTGAACCTTTTGCTGTGCCGCTACCCCAGAGGCTGCCAGTATTGCCGCGATCAGAGCATATCGCTTCATTCGCCGCCATCTCCGGCGACGAACTTAACCAAAAGCGAAATCAGGCTGACTGCGCCCTGTGTATCCTCGACCTGATCGCCCGGTTCAAAGTTAAAGGGCGATCCGCCTGGCATGACTTCTACAAAGTTACCACCCAGCAACCCTTCGGATGAGATCACGATAGCACTGTCATCGGGGACCAAAATTCCATCAGAAATCGCAAAAGTCGTGTCCGCCCGATAGGTTTCCGGGTTCAGGGCCACTCCTGTCACGGTGCCGATTTTGACCCCGGCAAGCCGCACGTCCGTTCCGACGCCGACGCCTTCGAGCGAGCGGAAAGAGGCGTTAAGCTCATAACCAGAACCGCCCTGGGACAGGCCTGTCGACTGGCTCGCATAGACGCCAAACGCTATTGCCCCGGCCAGGACGGCGCCTCCGACCAAAACTTCTGAAACTTTGTAAGATGACATTGCTCGCCTCGTCTTATTCCGGGTTCCAGGCCTCATAATCCGAACGCTCGACCGGATCCGGGCGGCGCAAAGACCCCGCCGGTGCATAAGCAAGCGCGGTTCCTGTCAGGTTTTCCTGATGCGGTTTTTCCCAGGATTTATGTGCCAGAGGTTTGTCGGTTGGCGGTTCGTCCCAGGTGCGGTGCAACCAACCGTGCCAATCGGGATCAACCCTGCTGGCCTCGGCCTCGCCGTTGAAGATCACCCAACGCCTGCTGTCATCCGCGGTACGATAAAATATATTGCCTTCATTATCTTCACCGACTTTCACGCCTTTGCGCGCGGTGTAAATCTGGGTGTTCAGGGTGGCCCCGTTCCACCAGGTCACGGCGCGCAAAAGACTGTTCAGGATTCCCATCGGCTGCCTCCGGCATTTTTGTCTCTGCAGATATGGACCAAAGGTCCGCCAAGGTCCAGTGCTAGGGTAACGTTGCGCATCAATCCGGCAAAACTGCGGTCACTTCAATCTCGATGCGGTCCTCTGGCGTGATCAGGTTGCATTCGGTCACTGTCGCCGCCGGCGGGTTTTCACCAAATGCCTCAACCAGCAAGGGCCAGCACAGTTCAAATTCTGACATGTCCGGAAGGTAGTAGTTTACCCGAACCACATGCGCCAAATTTGATCCAGCCTCATCCAAGGCCTTTTCAATCGCCTGCAGCGCGGATTTGCACTGTCCGACGATATCTTTGGGAATGATTTCGCCTTGTGCGCAGGTTCCGGCAACAAAGACAAAACCGTTTGCAACCACTGCCCGGCAATAGCCGACTTTGGCCTCATATTGACCGCCCGAGGAAATTCGCCTTATCGTCATCCTGCCCTCCCAAACACAAAATGGCGCGGGATCACCGCGCCATCTGTTGTAATTCAAATTCAGTGATTACCCGGCCGAAGCTGATTCCGCCGCATCCGCATAGATGATCAGCGGCTGCTTGTCCGAGGATACAGCCTCTTCGTTAACGACAACCTCGGTCACGTTCTTCATGCCAGGCAATTCGAACATCGTGTCCAGAAGGATGTCTTCAAGGATCGAGCGCAGCCCGCGTGCACCGGTCTTCCGTTCAATGGCGCGTTTGGCGATAGCCTTGAGCGCATCGTCGGTAAAGCCCAGCTCGGCATCTTCCAGTTCGAACAGACGCTGATACTGTTTGACCAGCGCGTTCTTGGGTTTGGTCAGAATGGTGACCAGCGCATCCTCGTCGAGATCTTCAAGCGTGGCCAGAACTGGCAGACGTCCGACAAATTCCGGGATCAGACCGAATTTCAGCAGGTCTTCAGGCTCCAGCTCTTTGAAAATCTCACCCACGCCGCGGTCATCATTGTCCCGCACATCGGCACCAAAGCCCATGGCCGAGCCTTTGCCGCGCTGTGCGATAATTCTATCCAGACCCGCAAAGGCACCACCGCAGATGAACAGGATATTCGTCGTGTCCACTTGCAGGAATTCCTGCTGCGGATGCTTGCGTCCACCTTGCGGCGGAACACTGGCGACGGTGCCTTCCATCAGCTTCAGCAGCGCCTGCTGCACGCCCTCGCCCGACACGTCGCGCGTGATCGAGGGATTCTCGGATTTGCGCGTGATCTTGTCGACCTCATCGATGTAAACGATGCCGCGCTGCGCGCGTTCGACATTGTATTCGCTGGCCTGCAACAGTTTGAGGATGATATTTTCGACATCCTCGCCCACATAACCGGCTTCGGTCAGCGTGGTCGCATCGGCCATGGTAAAGGGCACATCCAGAATGCGCGCCAGAGTTTGCGCCAACAACGTCTTGCCGCAGCCTGTCGGGCCGATCAACAGGATGTTGGATTTGGCCAGCTCGATATCGCTGCCGGCCTTCTGAGCGTGATTCAATCGTTTATAGTGGTTGTGAACCGCTACTGACAGAACCCGCTTGGCCGTAGCCTGACCGATCACATAATCGTCCAGAACTTCGCAGATGTCTTTCGGCGTCGGCACTCCGTCAGAAGATTTCAGCCCGTTGGCTTTCGTCTCTTCGCGGATGATGTCCATACACAGCTCGACGCATTCATCACAGATGAACACGGTCGGACCTGCAATCAGCTTACGCACCTCATGCTGGCTTTTGCCACAGAAGCTGCAGTAGAGCGTGTTTTTGCCGTCACCGCCTGAATTCGTCGCCATGATCTACCTTTCGGGCTCCATCCTATGCCCCTTTGCGGGGCCGCGCTTGCGCCTGTTCGTGCAGCTTAGGCCAGCACTGTGGCGGCTACAATCTCAAAATACCCCCCGTATCGGCGACACGAGGGGTCTGGGCTTAGCCCTCTTCGCCGCTCATCTTGGCGCGGTTTTCAACGATCTCGTCTATGTGACCCCATTCCTTAGCCTCTTCCGGGCTCATGAAGTTGTCACGGTCCAGCGCCTTTTCAACAGCCTTTTTGGTCTGTCCAGTATGGCGTACATAGATATCATACAGGCGATCCTTCAGCTTTTGCGTCTCAGCTGCGTGGATCATGATATCGCTTGCCTGCCCCTGATATCCGCCACTGGGCTGGTGCACCATGATGCGGCTGTTCGGCAGGGAAAAGCGCATGCCCTTCTCACCACCGGCCAGCAGAACCGACCCCATCGAGGCCGCTTGACCGATCACCAATGTGGAACATTTCGGTTTGATATACTGCATTGTGTCGTAAATCGACAAACCGCTGGTGACCACGCCACCCGGCGAGTTGATGTAGATCGAGATTTCCTTGTTCGGGTTCTCCGCCTCAAGGTGCAGCAGCTGAGCAACCACAAGATGGCTCATCCCGTCGTGGATCGGGCCGTTGATAAAGATGATCCGCTCTTTCAGAAGGCGCGAGAAGATATCATATGCGCGCTCACCCCTGCTGGTCTGCTCAACGACCATTGGGACAAGCGTGTTCATGTATGTGTCAACGGGATCGAACATAAGAAACCTGCCTGCTTTGCTATGGATCGGGACACTACCCGAAAATCTGTTACCTGAGTCTTAGTATCGCCACAGTGGGGCTGCAAGGGGTGCAGGAAACTTCATGCCCTGCAAATGCAAATTGATATTCAGCGGTGACTAAAGCGATACGCTCTTCAAAGTCGAAATCTGCGTCGAACTCTCACAAGTTCCCCTTTTCCCCTCACCTCATTTTGATTCATGCATATAAGAGTAAATGTTCATAACTAGCTGACTTGCGACCTTCTCCAGGCAGCAACACAAACAGGCGCCCAAAGTGTGGGCTGGTAAGGAAACAGAGGATGGCCCTTCCACAACTTTCACAGGAAACATCTCCGGAAAATTTCGACAAAATGGTTGAGAACGCAACGCATGCTGCAAATTTTCTCAAGGCCATCAGCCACGAAGGGCGTCTCATGATCCTGTGCCACCTGGTATCGGGAGAAAAGTCAGTAACAGAACTGGAAGAGCTGCTTTCGGCGCGGCAAGCCGCTGTTTCGCAACAACTGTCGCGGTTGCGACTTGAAGGGTTGGTGACGCCTCGCCGCGAAGGCAAGGCGATCTTTTATAGACTGGCCGATGAACGGCCACGCCGGATGTTAGAGGTTGTCTACGAACTCTTTTGCAACGAAGAATAAGAGCAATCCGCTATCCCAGCTACTTACGACTTACTTTTGGAACAGTCTTGATAGCCGGCGGACATGGCCATTAGCAAACTATCATAGTGCGAAATTCCCGTGTCAAAACTAACGCCTACGGGATCCAATTCAAAGATCGTGGCCCCGGTTCCTTCGATCGCTGTCCGCACCAGCCTTGTGTCAAATTGCGGCTCGGAAAAGGCACAAACAATTCCTTCATGCTCAACCTTTTCACGCAAAGCCGCCAATCGCGCCGGCCCGGGAGAGGACGCATCGCCAAGACTGACTGCGCCGGATGACTCCAGCCCAAATCGCTTTTCGAAATACTGATAGGCATCATGAAACGTTATGAATGACAGCGTCTGCATATCTGTCAGATCTGTCATAATTTTTTCTTTCAGTTCAACCAGTTCCCGATCTGCGGTCGCCGCGTTCTGCTGATAAACATCGGCGTTTTCAGGGTCCGCCTCTGAGAGCGTTGCGGCAATTACCTGAACCCAGATACGTGCATTTTCGGGATCCAGCCAGGCGTGGGGGTCAACCCCTTCGTGATCATGGCCATGGTCGTCTGCATGGCCCGCATGGTCGTCGTGATCGTCATGACCCGCATGATCGTCGTAATCCGCGTGATCGTCGTGGCCATCATGATCCGCATGGTCATCATGGTCATCATGGTCATCATGGTCATCATGATCGGTCGCATCCCGGAATTCATAGAGAATTGTTCCATCGGCATCCAACAAAGAGACGTGCAGTGCATCCGGCGACAGCGCACCCAAGGGTTTAGCCAGCCAAGGGGTCAGCTCTTCTCCAGTCCAGAATACGATCTCGGCGGACTGTAAAGACCGCGCCTCAGAAGGCCGCATAGCGTGATCATGAGGTGACGCCCCGGGCGGAATGATCAGACTGGGCTCACCCACGCCATCCATCACACGGGCGACCAGCGAATGAACAGGCGCAATATCGACGGCCACGCTTGGCGCTTCAGCAATAGCTTGGCCTGCAAACGCGATTGAGAACAAATACAGTGTGGGTCGGAACATATTCCCTCCGAAATGATATGTTATTACATTCGTTGTACGCTTGTTAATCCGGACGTTATTACATATCAAGTTGAAAATCATTGGAGTCCCGCCATGAGCACTGTTGGATTCAGACAACACGATCACGCCCACTGCGTTCACACTGCGCTGTCTCAGGCCGAAAACAAGTGCAGAACAAAGCGCCTGCAATTCACCACTGTCCGACGCCGTGTTCTTGAGATCCTGTTGGAAAAGCACCGGGCAATGGGCGCATATGACATTCTGGCTGTGCTAGCTGCAGAAGGGCTCGGGTCGCAACCTCCGGTCGCGTATCGTGCACTGGATTTCCTTGTGCAAAACGGGTTCGTGCATCGTATCGAGCAACTGAATGCCTATACAGCCTGCGCCCACCCGACCCATGACCATGTCCCCGCGTTTCTGATCTGCAGGTCCTGCAAAGCAGTGGCTGAAACGGAAACCGAGCTGACACAGGGTCGATTGGGCGCTGCGGCGAACACCTCGGGGTTTCAAATCGAACGAGTAGTGGTCGAGGCCGAGGGCCTATGTCCCGAATGTGTAGGGTCGGCGGCATGAATACCCCTCTTATTTCATTGAAAAACATGTCCATTCGGATCGACGGCCGCACGATCCTTGAACATGTGAATGCGGCAGTTTCCGAAGCAGAGATCGTGACCATTGTGGGGCCCAACGGATCTGGTAAGTCGACTCTTTTACGGGCGATCATTGGGGCCATTACCCCATCAGAAGGCCAGGTAAGCCGCGCGCCCGGCCTGCGCATCGGTTATGTCCCGCAAAAACTGGCTTTGGACGCCGCTTTTCCGATGACCGTGCAACGTTTCCTGGGCTTACCCAAACGGATCTCGGCCCGCAAAGCGCTGGATGCACTAGAACGAGCGGGCGTCCCGGATCTGCGCAACCGGCAAATGACCCAGCTTTCGGGCGGTCAATTTCAACGAGTTCTGCTGGCGCGCGCACTCCTTGATGATCCTCAGGTCTTGCTTTTGGATGAAGCAACGCAAGGCCTGGATCAACCGGGTGCAGCTGCCTTCTATCAACGCATTGAGCAGGTCAGACGCGACCTTGGTTGCGCGATCGTGATGGTCAGTCACGATCTGCACGTTGTCATGGCGGCCTCAGACCGTGTGCTATGTCTGAACGGACATATATGCTGCGAGGGGTCGCCTCATACCGTCGCGGACGCACCTGAATACCGGGCCTTATTTGGCAGCGGAACCAAGGGCATGATGGCCCTTTACCAACATCAACACAGCCATTCGCACGACCATGACCACCACCACGACCAGGAAACAACCAACTGATGTTAGACGATTTTATGGTTCGTGCGGCGCTGGCGGGTATTGGCGTTGCACTCGCGGCGGCCCCTTTGGGGTGCTTTGTGGTATGGCGCCGGATGGCCTATCTGGGCGAGGCCACAGCGCACGCGGCTGTTCTGGGTGTGGCACTGTCTCTGGCATTTTCGCTTCCGATGCTGCCGTCGATTGTGGCGTCAGCGCTTGCCATGGGGCTTACCGTCACGCTTTTGCGTGGCAAGGGGTTGGCGATGGATACATTACTAGGCGTAATAGCGCATACAGCCCTGGCCGCAGGGCTAGTCACCGTCGCCTTGCTGTCCGACGTCCGGCTGGATTTAAATGCCTTTCTGTTTGGTGATATCCTGGCTGTCACCAAAGGCGATTTGGCAACCATTTGGGGCGGCGGCGCGTTGATCCTGGCAGTCATGATCTGGCGCTGGTCAGCCCTACTTGTCGCCACGCTGAACCCGGACATGGCCTATGCATCCGGCATTGACCCTAAGCGCGAGGAGGTGTGGTTGACGCTGACCATGGCGCTGGCCGTTGCCGTGGCAATCAAAGTGGTAGGGGTTCTGTTGATTGCCGCCCTGCTCGTCATCCCGGCAGCCGGTGCACGATCTTTGGTGAAAACACCTGAAAATATGGCATTCGGGGCCGCAATCATCGGATCAGCTGCCGCCCTTGTCGGGCTGTGCGGTGCGTATCTTGCCGACACTCCGGCCGGGCCCAGCATCGTCTGCGCCGCAGCTGTGATCTTTCTGGTGACAGCAGCCATCGGGCCACTTTTTCGTAAAGAATAGAATGCCGGTTCAAAACTCTGGTTCACCATTAGCAAAACTGCTACGAAAATCGGGACTTATACAAAAGGAGAGACCTATGATCCGAGCCGCACTTATTGGACTGGCCCTTTGCACACTCGCCGCATGTGAAACCGCTAAAGGCGCCGGTAAAGATATTGAAAAAGCAGGTGACGCAATTCAGGGCGCAGCCACCGAGGTTCAGGAAAACATCTGATTCCATTCGGAATGTAGCGATCAAGATCGGGCGACATACAAGATATAGTTGCTCTCTGCACCCGGACCCGCTATCCTTGCGGACACAGGTGCATAGACGCGGCATTGCATTTCTGACACGATCACGGGGTTCTTGCTTAAACGCAAGAACCCCGTTCCCGTTTTAGGGGGAATTAAATCGCTGCCTGTATGAATCCGGGGCCCGGAAAAAGGAAAAGGCGTCAGGTGCGCAGACGCGGTCTTTGCATGTGCCCATAGGGCACCCCTGACGCCTTACCGGTTCGACACGCCCGAGGGACGCCCCGATCCAGTTGCTTTGTCCCCCTAAGGGGCCACAGCCGCTGAACAGAGCCCGAGGGCCCCGCACAGCACGCATTAACCTTCTGAGAGCTTGATCACCTGTTTCAAACTTGACGCCCAAATCAGCGGATCACGCACCGGTAAGTCTTTGCAGTAGAACAAAATCCTAAGATTTCCCTTCACCGCAGCGACCCCCTTGGCCTTTGCGTCCCACCCAGGATCCTAAGAACCTCTGCGGTAACCTGACTGTTACATCGCGGTCATAAACGGGCAAGAAAATAGCACTGCAGCATAAAAAATAGTCGGGGATAAACTGTTGATATCTCGCTGGAGAGTAATGTGGATAACTCTAGATTTTACGTTCCTGCGCAGAGTTGCGATTGGACAAGTGAAATTGCGTGCTTGGCCCGGGATTTTGGACTCTTTCTGCAGGCGCAAACGGGCTGCACGACCCTTCTGGGGGTTTTGGTGAGCGATTGCGCCGATCCGATCCCTGATATTTCGAATCAAACCCGCCGTGAACGGGTCGCTCTTTGGCCACGGCCTCCGAGGACCGAGGCATTTTCTGACCAATCAGGGCCACCTGCCCGCATTTTGCGCTGAAAGCCTGTTCTGAATTTGAGAAGCGCTCCGACCCGGTTGGGTTACCTACTAAGCGCTGCGGCAATTCGCAGCCAGTACCCCCTAAATTCCAACCAGACCAGAGACGCTTCAGTTCACCTGGAGACCAGAGACGAGCCCGGAACTCGTTCGATCGCGCAGGCTACGCAAATTCAAGATTACATACAGCCCAAGGATCTTGCGCCAGCCCACGCAGCCAACCTAGATGAAGGGGCATTTACCGCTTCGATAGTTGAAATTGCTGTCACTGGCTCACCTCCTGTGCTGGGCCTTTCGCTGGCCTTTTACACAGATTGGGTGGCTGAGGGCCGGTTGCAACTTACCTATAGGAAGCTTCATGAAGGCTTTAAAAAAGCCTAACCAGATTGTCGCGCTTAGGCCCAGGCCAGCGCGGTGCCGATCACGACCAGGGAAATGCCAAACACTTCGCGATGCGAGAAGTTTTCGCCAAACAGAAAGAATGAGGCGATGGCGATGAGAACAACCTCGGCCCCCAGAATTCCAGTATAGATTATGCCCAACCGTTCGTCGCGCAGCGCGGCGAGTTCGAGCGTCGCCCCGGCCAGCAGGGTCGCGACGATCAGCAGGCCAAGCCCCAGGCCAGGGATTTTCCACCAGAACTTCATCGCGACCATGGCAACGGAATAGAGACCCGCTGACCCGAGGGCAATGAAGGGGATCATGGATGTGGACATCTGCGCCTCCTGCTAGGGTTCCGCTGGGTAAACTCTAGCAGGCCAGCCGGGATGCGGCTGTGAGGTTGGTCACAATGGGTCGAACAGGCCTTATCCCGCGATCTTTCGGGTCACCAGATACGAAACCGGAAACGCCGCAATAAAGCCAGCTCCGGCAGCGATCAGGATAGGGTATAGCGTCGTATACCCCATCGACAGAACCGCAATCACAGCGGACCCGGCAAAGGTGGAGCCAAGGAAGATATGTACGATCAGCATCAGGGGAAGCATGGGGGCCTCATATCAGGGATTCAACTTCCGCGGATCCTAGGATTGAGAGCGCATGCGGTCTTTGATCTGGGTCAGAGTGAGCGGCGTCTTGGAATTCGTCCAGTGGACGAATTCAGCCGCGAACGGGCGGAGCCCCGAAACGAAAACGCGCCGCCCGTTTTGCCGGAGGCAAACTTCGGTTTAACGGAGGCGGGTCGGCGCGGCCCGGCGGTGCCGCCGGGCGTGACCTCAATCACTGGTGACTGTATCGTTTGGACCGCCGCATCGGCTTGTTTCACGAAACTAGGTCAAGCAAACTCCAGACCATACGAATGCTCAGATAGCGCTAGTTTCCTGACTTCAACATCTGAGCCTATGCGAGACGTCAAAAACCCTTTGAGTCGATCGCTGGCATTGGCACCAAGCACAATGGACGATAGTCGATAAGGTGCAATCGAATTGTATCCCGCGGAATCACCTTGTGTTTTCAGAGCTCTCCACTCGCATTCACGATCCCACTCTTTGGATTTTGACAGCACCAGAGCATCGTTCACTCTAGTAGCTTCTTCACCCGAAACAACTAGAGATCGATGCTTTGGTGGATTCGCTCGGCGAATACTATTGATCAACCAACGGATAGTTTGAACTGTCGTCAAGGCTGGGCGGCTTTCCAAGTATTTTACTTTGGAAACGACTTTCCTAGCCGCAGCCAAATCCTCTTTTTCGCAAGAAAACTCGTAACAAAAGGACTGATGAGATGCAGAATAGTAAGCCCACATCAGAGAACTAAAAGGATTTGCCGTAAAGCAACAGATCGTTTGCCATTCCCGCGCCGCTACTAAATGCTTAGGAATTTCAGTTTTGAGATGCTCAAAACTGAAATATCTATCTCTAAATTCACGTATAGGTATCTTAAGGTTTCTAGCTTCATCGGCGAGATTTCTTCCAGAAATCATCCTATTGTTACCGTATTCGCGTTGAAATGCTTTGATTAACTTTTGTATTTCCGTTCGTTCAGAATCGATTAGTACTGGCAATGTGTCGAAAGGATCGTTTTGGCTGCTCAAGGGCGAATACCAAACGCACCCTTTTTGCGCGGCCTCGACCTCATTCTCCAACCGAGAACACATATCCTCGTCTTCTAAATCGCAATCGGTGTAACCGCGATGCCTATAAATCAGACCTGGTGGATAACCAGATTCAGCCATCCATCTTCAACGCAGAAATAAACGCCTCCTGCGGAATATCCACCTTCCCGAACTGGCGCATCTTCTTCTTACCCGCCTTCTGCTTGTCCAGCAGTTTGCGTTTCCGCGTGGCGTCGCCTCCGTAACACTTGGCAGTAACGTCCTTACGCAGGGCCGAGAGGGTCTCGCGCGCGATGACCTTGCCGCCGATGGCGGCCTGGATCGGGATTTTGAACATGTGGCGCGGGATCAGGTCTTTGAGCTTCTCGCACATCGCCCGGCCCCGCATCTCGGCCCGGTCACGGTGAACCATGGTCGACAGCGCATCGACCGGTTCGTCATTCACCAGCACCGACATCTTGACCAGCGCGTCCTCGGTATAGCCGGTCATCTGATAATCAAACGAGGCATAGCCCTTGGTCACCGATTTCAGGCGGTCGTAGAAGTCAAAGACGACCTCATTCAGTGGCAGGTCATAGACGACCATCGCGCGCGAGCCCGCATAGGTCAGGTCCATCTGGATGCCACGGCGGTCCTGGCACAGTTTCAGCACGTCGCCCAGGAATTCATCCGGCACAAGGATGGTCGCCTTGATGCGTGGTTCCTCGATATGGTCGACCTTTGACGGGTCGGGCATGTCGGCGGGGTTGTGCAGCTCGATCATCTCACCGTCTTTCATGTAGACGTGATAGATCACCGAGGGCGCAGTGGTGATCAGCTCGATATCATATTCGCGCTCAATCCGGTCGCGGATGACCTCAAGGTGCAACAGGCCAAGGAAGCCGCAGCGGAAGCCAAAGCCCAAAGCGGCCGAGGTTTCCATCTCAAAGCTGAAGCTGGCGTCATTCAGCGCCAGTTTGTCGATCGCGTCGCGCAGGTCTTCGAATTCGGAACTGTCGACGGGGAACAGACCGCAGAACACCACCGGCTGCGCGGGTTTAAAGCCGTCCAGCGCGATTTCTGCGCCATTGCGGTCATTGGTGATCGTGTCACCGACGCGGGTGTCACGGACCTGTTTGATCGAGGCGGTGAGAAAGCCGATCTCACCGGGGCCGAGGCTGTCCACCATCTCCATCTCAGGCCGAAAAACGCCAACGCGGTCGACATGGTGCAGGGTGTTGTTCGACATGAACTTGACGCGCATGCCCTTTTTCAGGGTGCCGTCCATGATGCGGACCAGAACGATGACGCCGAGATAGGCGTCGTACCAGCTATCGACCAGCATCGCCTTGAGCGGTGCATCCAGATTACCCTTGGGGGCCGGCAGATGGGTGACAATGGCCTCCAACGTCTCATGGATGCCCTGCCCGGTCTTGGCGCTGACCTGAATCGCCTCAGACGCGTCGATGCCGATCACATCCTCGATCTGTTCGGCCACGCGGTCACAATCGGACGCAGGCAGGTCGATCTTGTTCAGCACCGGCACGATGTCATGATCGGCGTCGATGGCTTGATACACATTGGCCAGCGTCTGCGCCTCGACCCCTTGGGTCGAGTCCACAACCAGCAGAGAGCCTTCGACCGCACGCATCGACCGCGAGACCTCATAGGCAAAGTCCACGTGGCCGGGGGTGTCGATCAGGTTCAGCACGTATTTCTCGCCATTGTCGGCGGTATAGTCGATGCGGACCGTGTTGGCCTTGATGGTGATGCCGCGCTCGCGCTCGATATCCATGCTGTCGAGCAGCTGTTCCTTCATGTCACGATCCTTGACTGTCCCGGTCTCTTGGATGAGCCGGTCAGCAAGGGTGGATTTGCCATGGTCGATATGCGCGACGATGGAGAAATTGCGGATGTGAGCGAGGTCTGTCATGGGTTGGGGATATGCGTCGGAATTGGGCTGCGGTCAAGGTAGGACGAGACCCGACGAAACCCTTTAGTTGCTAGGCTTCGATCCGATCAGACCAGCCCATTTCTAACCAGTTCAGCATTCATCCAATGCGTCTCACTTTGCACATGACCTTCACGTACGTACTTCGCGAGATGAGTGGGCATGTTTTCTTCCTCGAATGCTGCTGTTGTGCGAACGACAAACCCCTCTTGTGTGTCTAGATCTAGGGCTGCAATTACATCAGCGACGACCTGAGCTGAGAGCCGTCCCCGATACAGTTCGGAAACAGGGCTGATTCCAAGTTTTGTAAAGCGTGACAGCGTCGCATCCCATGGCTGAACGACGCCAGCTTTGATCCACGCGAATCCCAAAAAATAAGTCGGCAATTCCAAATACGCGATGGAATGACGTGCGAATAGATATTCGCCAACAATGCGCTCATCCTAAGTAAGTTGCGGTGCGATACCAGCTGCGAAAGCCTTCACCCAGTCTCGCGACGGGTGATATCTTGCGTCGATGCTGCGAGGGTGGCAGCCTTGGCTGTGAATTGTCGTATTCTCGCCGTCCATCTTTTCGGTAAAGACGACTTCGTCCGCTGATGCCAACTCATCAACACTCGACATGATCTTGTCATCGCTTGTAGCACCGGGAGATTGCGGCAAGTGGAATGTACGCCCGTATTTCTTTAGCATTTTTGTCTCACGATATAGTTCTAAGCGAAGTCAGGCCAGAAAACGCGACATCAATTATGTGCGCAATCACTTTTTCGCAGCACATGATTGATCCGAAATCCACTTTGATTCATACTCCGCCACAGACCGAGAGGGGCATCAGACCCGTCCGGGCAGGCAAAAACGAGGCAAGAGCATGAAACAGTTCCTCTTAATCGCATTTTGTGCGGCATCGCTGACGGCGATGGCTCCGGCACCGAGCGAGGCTGCGCAGATCAAACGGGCGTGTCTGGCGTCGGACCGGTCGGCGGCAACGCGGGCGCGGTGCAGCTGCATTCAGCGCGTCGCGGATCAGGCGTTGACGCGTGGTGATCAGAAGACCGTCGCCAAGTGGTTCACCGACCCCCATCAGGCGCAGGAGTTGAAGATGTCGCAGACTTCGCGCGATGATGCGCTGTGGGATCGGTATAAGAACTTTGGCCAGATGGCGCAGGCAATCTGCAACTAAGCCGGTCACGCTGCTTGACCTGATGCGCACTGCACCTCAGATATGGCGCAGCGAAAGGTGTATCAGATGGTAATGAAAGGGCTGACCCTGCGGGGCCTTGAGGTGTTCGAGGCTTTGGCGCGGACAGGATCGGTGGCACTGGCCGCCGAGATCACGGGGCTCAGCCAGCCTTCGGTTTCTCAGCAGTTGCGCAATCTGGAAAAGGCATTGGGCACTGATCTGGTCGATCACGGGCGACGACCAATGCGTTTAACGCAAGCCGGCCGCAGCTTTCTGGCGCGGGCCGAGGTCGTGCTGGCCGAACTGCAAATGGCCCAAAGCGAACTGACCGTGATGGATCTGGGGCATCTGACCACCCTCTCCATCGGTTTGATTGACGATTTCGACAACGATCTGACCCCGCGGCTGGCGACTTTGCTCGCCGACAGCCTAACCCGGTCGAAATTCAAACTGATCACGTTGCCCAGCCTAAACCTGTTCGCCGAGCTGGAGGCGCAGAGGCTGCATATGGCTGTATCCGCGCATTCCGGAGAGGTCCTGAAGGGTGTGATTGAATACCCTCTGGTTCAGGACCCTTTCATTCTGGTGACCCCAAAGGGTAAGGGGAATTCAATACAGGACCTGCCCTTTCTGCGATACGCCCGAGATCAGCTGATCAGTCGCCAGATCGAGGCGCATCTGGCGCGCCAGCAAATGGAGTTCGAGGAACGGTTTGAAATCGGCTCGCACCTGGCGCTGATGGCAATGGTCGCACAGGGGCTTGGCTGGGCGATCACAACACCACTGGGATATATGCGTGCGACGCGGTTTCATGACGGGATGGAGGCGCATCCGGTCCCGTTCGGTGACTTCGCCCGCACAATTTCGCTGTTCACCCGCTCTGACTGGTCGGACCAAGTACCCAAAGAGGTTGCAGACATGATCCGACGGCTGATGCGGAGCCAGATTGTTGATCCGGCAGTCGCGCAGGTGCCGTGGCTGGGCGGGCAGTTGAAGGTGATGAGTTAGTGTAGGGTACCGCAGATATTGGAAGCATATTTACCAACGCGCCGTGTGTTTCTGCCACCATCTTCATACAGAACTGAACTAGGGTTAGCTTTGCGAACCGAAGCAACCGCTCGACGAATCTCTGCTACAGCAGTCGCAAACCTGTGATAGCAAATTGGAATGGCAACGATATCAACACAGACCAGACCAACTATTCCCTATTCGCTTGCGGTTGCCGGCGTTCTTTTCGCCTCAATTTGTTTCGGGTTGGTTCCCTTTTTTAGCCGAGGGCTGACCGAGCAAGGCGTCGCGCCTTATGCCGTCGCGTTCTATCGCTACATCGTTACGGCAATTCTGCTGCTGCCTGTTCTTATAATACACCGAAACGCTTGGCGCGAGATTGCTTGGGGGCTTTCGGCAGGCGCGGTAATGGGCCTTGGATGGATTGGATATGTGACGGCGCTGGAGACATTGCCCGCATCGACTGTGGGCGTTCTCTATATGACCTATCCGGTTTTCACGCTGATCATTGCCTGGGCTTTGTTCGCCGATACACCCACAAGGCGCGCATTGTTCGCCTCGGGCCTCATTACGTTGGCGGCACTCATTGCAGGATCGCCCGCATCTGTTCCGATACAGCACATACCAACGCTTCTGATGTCGCTAGCAGCCCCAATCGGGTTCGGCTTCGGCATATGTGTCTTGGTTCACAGGTTGTCCCGCATCGCACCGCTTGCGCGCATTGCTTCGGTTTCCTTGGGATCGGTTCTCGGGCTGTTGCCGCTGATGTTGAACGCCGATGTTGCCAAGTTGCTCCCGCAGGGGCAATCCGACTGGATTTTGATCGTCGGAATTGGCCTGGTCACAGCGCTTGTGCCACAGCTCATTTATACGATCTGCTCGCCGTTGATCGGCGCTTCTCAAACTGCGGTCGTCGGCAGCATTGAATTGCCGACGATGTTTGCTGTGGGCTTTCTTGCCTTTGGCGAAGCAATCACAACACCACAGGCCGTAGCCTGCGCTTTGGTTTTGGGTGCGATTGCAATCACCAGAAGCCGGACGACACGCACCTTATCCACTGTGATTGCGAAAGAACCAAACAGGTGAGCTTAGCCCCGATGCAGGCGTCGATTGATTTTACACCTGAATGTCGAAGACATCAAAGCATCTACAACTAAGCCCTCAGATGTGCGTCAAGACCTGCGACGGCCTTTTCGATCAAATCCAGCGTGCCCTCGAAATCACGGGTGTAATACGGATCGGGCACATGATCCGCGCCTGTCTCAGTAGCGAAATCAGTCAGCAAGCGAACCGGAGTTTTGTTGCCACGGGGACGCAAGTTTTCGATATTGGTAAGGTTCTCTGCATCCATTCCGATGATCAGGTCAAAGCGGTCAAAATCTTCGGCCACGAATTTGCGCGCGCGCAGATCGCTGATGTCGATACTACGGGCATGAGCAGCCTGCTGCATTGGGCCATAAGGCGGGTCTCCGATGTGCCAGCCAGAGGTTCCGGCGCTGTCGGTGGCATGATGCGGCGCACGGGCGCGAAAGGCACCTTCGGCGGCCGGAGACCGGCAGATATTGCCCAAACAGACGAAAAGGATACGGTGTGTCATACAACCGGGTGTAACGCGTGAGGCGGAAATGGAAAAGATCGTCATTCTGACCGGTGCCGGGATTTCCGCCGAAAGCGGGCTGGGCACATTCCGCGACGAAGGAGGTCTGTGGGCGCAGCACAGGATCGAGGATGTCGCCACGCCCGAAGGCTTTGCCCGCAATCCGGCGGTGGTGCACAAGTTCTACAACGCGCGCCGTGTGCAGGCTGCACAGGCGCAACCCAATCCGGCCCATACCGCGCTGACCCATCTGCAACGCAACTGGCCCGGCGAGGTTATCATCGTGACACAGAATGTCGACGGCCTCCACGAAGCTGCAGGATCCGAGAATGTGATCCATATGCACGGCACCCTCGCTGGGGCCTTATGCACCGCCTGCGATCACCGCTGGGTCGCCCCGCCCGAGATGTCGGTGGGTGAACCCTGCCCCGCCTGCGGTGGCCCAACCGCCCGACCCGATGTTGTATGGTTCGGTGAGATGCCCTATTTTATGGACCTGATCTACGATCACCTGGCCAATGCTGCAATCTTCGCTTCAATCGGCACCTCGGGTCAGGTCTACCCCGCCGCAGCATTTGTGCACGAGGCGACAATGTCAGGCGCACGAACCGTCGAGTTGAACCTAGATCCGTCATCCGGCGCCTCGAGTTTCGATCAGGTGATACTTGGCCCTGCATCCGAAACCGTGCCACGCTGGGTTCAAAAGCTGCTGCGCGAATCTTAGCCCGCCAGACCGGCACCAAAATTATTGATACGACAATCGAAATAAGAGGCTCCCATGACCGACCCCCACCACACGCGCGAAGAAATCATGGACGATTCCAGTATGGAGGGCCGCGATACATTTGGCGACCAACTGGCAAATCTGTGGTGGACCTTCCTGTTGCGCGGATGTCTGGCCGGAGCATTGGGGATCGCCGCGCTGTTTTGGCCAACGGGCAGTATCTCTTTGCTGTTGCGACTGGTCGGCCTGCTTTTGGTTCTAGATGGCGGCCTGACCCTACTGGGCTTTGGACGGCGCGGATTGATCGGCGGCGTCGGCATCGGGGCACTGTTGATCGGTCTTGTCCTGCTGATCTGGCCCGAGGGTGTTGCGCGGCTGACATTTTTCCTGCTGGGTGCTTGGGCGCTGATCGTCGGCATCGGTTCGTTGCTGGCATGGCGGCAGATACCCAGCAACAACCCGGATGCCGTGATGGTGCGAAACTCGGGGATCATTGCGCTGATCATTGGGTTGGTGCTGTTGTTCTGGCCCGGCAGTGGCATGGTCGCACTGGGGTGGGCCATTGCCTTTTCCGCTCTGGCTTTCGCCGCCGTGATGTTCTTTCTGGCAATGCGCTTCAAACGGGCGCATGACCGCGTTTCGATGCGGGTTGTTAACCGTTGAAGCGATAGGCAAACAGGCCGGGCAAAGCCCGGCCTGACGCGTGGATGACGGCCGCATAGCGGCTTGAAGGTTGACGTGACCTTAGTTCGAGTGGGCGCCCATGTCTTTTCGTTCCAGATCAACCGGCACGTCGATCTCAACCTCACCGGCTTTTTCAAAAACCAGCGTTACAGGCACAGTTGCACCATGTTCAAACGGGGCAACCAATCCCATGAACATCACGTGATCGCCCCCGCGCTTGAGCGCATGCGCACCACCGGCTGGGATGACGAATCCCTCTTCGACATGGGTCATCTGCGCCACGCCGTTGGCATCGATCAGATGCGTGTGCAGCTCAACCCGTGCAGCCGCCTCCGATTCCGCACGAACAAGACGGTCATCCGCCTCGCCCGTGTTCTGAATCACCATAAAGGCCGCGCCCGCTTTCGCCGTTTTGCCGGCGGAGCGCGCATAGGCATCTTCTAGTGTGATGGTTTCCTGCGCCATTGCAGTGGTGGCAAATGCGGCCGCAGCCAGGGTTGCCAAAAGTTTGGAAGTGAGGGACATTGCGCCTCTCCTATGTCAAGTGTCTGAAAAAGTTAAATTTAATCAGGCTCTTGCAGGTGGCGCGCGGGCGGGCTGAAACGGAACGGGCGCTGCTATTAGGCTCCTGTCGCCGCGCTCTAAAAATGGCCCGGCATAACTTGGTGCATCGGGCAGCACATGTGAAACGACAGCAATAGCACCCAGCAACGTCAGCGCATAGTCGGGGCAGAAATGCGGGGGCTTTGCCGGTTGCCCCTCGGCATCCATATAGATCACAACAGGACCAACACCAGTACACAGCACCATCTGCCCGACTGCGGTATCAACGCCACGCGACGCAGCCACCCCTTGACCGGTCAGAATGACCAGCAGCGACAGGGCAAATGATAGAAATCTGTTCCGAAAGTGTTTCATCCTGCCTTCGGTATACGCCCGAGACAAAAAGGGCTTCAAGCACAATCGAATGCGCCAGAAGCCCTCGGGTCATTTTGGTCAGTACGAGGTCAGTTGTCCAATCCAGGACGTTTGACAGACCCTTTGGTCAGGCTGGTATGCAACCTGTTCACCTGACGCTGCATCCGCACACATGTCCCAAACGTCTTGCCAAAAAAGGCCGCCAACAGGGAGAGGGAATCAAAGGATTTGAAAGACATGAGATCGAACTCCGCCAATAGAATATGAACAAACATATTCAAACATCAGAACACTGTATGTGAACAAGATCACGCTCTGACGGCGAAATCGTCTAAACTCAATCAGACAAAAGAAAAGACCCTGCACCGTTCGGGTACAGGGTCGAAATCTTTGGTGAAAAAGAACGCTTAGACCGCAGCTTGAGCCTTGGCGATTTCTTTTTTCACTTTCAGTGCGTTGGTGGACAGCTCGTCATCCTTGGCTTTGGCCAGGAACGCATCCAGACCACCACGGTGGTCAACTGAACGCAGGGCAGCGGCTGAGATACGCAGCTTGACGCCACGACCCAGGGTTTCCGACTGCAGGGTTACGTCGTTCAGGTTGGGCAGAAAACGGCGACGAGTTCTGTTTTTGGCGTGGCTGACATTGTTGCCAGTCATCGGGCCTTTTCCGGTCAGTTCGCAACGGCGCGACATGGTTTCTTCCTTTGTATCTGCGGGCTGGGTACAGGACCCGTGGCCAAATCACAAGGGGCGCAACCCGAAGTCGCGCCCGAAAACTGGTTGGATGCGTTTAGTGGGAATCACAGGAAGGGTCAAGACGGGCCGTGCGAAATCTTTGCACCCATCTTAAACTCTATAAGACCTAGGCGCCATTGCGTTGAAGCAAGGGTTTGTTGTTCTTCAAATGCCGCTGGATCAGGTGGGACTGTTGGCGTCCACATGGTATGAACCGGGCCGGGTTTTCACCATGATTTTCGATCAGTTCCGGAAAGATTTCGAAAATTTCTTGCCGCGCCTCCGATCCGAGGGATTTCAGGGCCTCGACTCCGGTGAACAGGCTTTCGGTTGGGGCATCTTCGGCAAAGATGACATGATGGCGATCAAATAGCAGGTGAAAATACTCAACCGATTGCACGGCCTCATCGATATAGATTCCCGGCAGTGCGGTCAGTTTGATCGCCGGAATCAGAACTTCGGTGGTGCCGAACATGCGTTCCGCGATTCTGGACTGCACCAGCATCCTGTGCTGGCGTGAGACCAGAAGATCGCGATGCGGCAAACCCTCGCCCAGCGCACCTGCAAGGATTCGTACCGGCAAGAGCCGGGGATTTTCCAGCAAGGCGGCGCGGTCAAACTGTCGACGACCGATCCAGCGTATAGGCTGAGGGTCGCACCCCATGGTCGGGACCATGTCCCCGATCCGCAGCGCTTGGATTGCTTTCATGCCGTCCTGTGTCAGGATGTGCGTATCACGGGTAAAACAAGGAACGCCACTTCCGTTCTCAAAGGCAGAATATGTGACCGTGATACCGGATGGTAGGGTGAATGTCCCGCTGGACAGGGTATAGCCTACGCCATCTACGACGTTAATGACGCCAAAATTGGTATCGGTGATGACGGTACCCACCGGCAAGTTCAACGTGTCGGTCCCGCCACCACCCCGCAAATCGCCACTAACGCTGGTGCTGGTGAAATTCAGGGTATCGTTGCCGCTCCCCAGCCGGATGTTTCCAACACTCGAGCCACTGATATCGACAGTGTCGTCATCCGACCCGCTGGCAATCCTGCCACCAATGGTGCTACTGGTGACGGTGATCGTGTCGGAGCCGGCATTGCCGATGACATTCCCGGTAATCGAGCTGTTATTGATGTCGACGTCGTCGTCGCCACCCCGGCCGCGGATATTATCAATCGGAGTTCCAGCCGGTGAACCGTTCAGAGTCCCCGTGTCATTGTTAACGTCGATATCGTCGTTGCCGTTGGTCCCAGTAATATCGGGCATAGCTGACGGTTCCCGCATATCCGGCCTGGCGACAGATGCGCGGCCTTAACCCGAGTTTGCATCAAGTTTGGGTCAACTTGCAACCTATGGGCGATATTCCACCGATCCGAAATCAGAAAGAGAATGAGATCAAAGGCTTGAATAAGGCCTTAGCCAGCGACTAAAGCAGACAACATATGTTCCGCCGCAACCGACGGACTGAGCTGACCAGTGCTGACCTGCGAGCCCAGACGCTCCATTTCCGAGCGCGCTTGTGGAGTCGCCAGACGCGCCAGAAGGGCAGACCGAACCTCTTGTTCGAACCAATATTGTGCTTGCGTGGCGCGGTTGACCTCCCAGTGGCCATTTTCACGGCGCCATTTGCTGAGGGACTGCATCTCCTCCCAGGCTTGAGCCAGCCCATGTTCCTCGACCGCTGAGACAGTCATCGCCTTGGGAAACCCTTCCGGGTCCTGGGGTCGTTTACGCAACAGACGCAGCGCCCCGGAATAGTCGGCGCAGGTGCGAGTGGCGGCAGATTTCAGGTCACCATCCGCCTTGTTGACCAAGATCATGTCGGCCATTTCCATGATACCGCGCTTGACGCCTTGCAGTTCGTCACCGCCCGCCGGGGCAAGCAACAGCATAAACAGATCCGACAACTCGGAGACAACCGTCTCCGATTGCCCGACACCAACCGTTTCGATCAAAACAACATCGAACCCAGCGGCCTCACATAAAGCGATGGCCTCACGTGTGCGGCGGGCAACGCCGCCCAGATGCGACTGGCTGGGTGATGGACGGATAAAGGCGTTTTTCTCGCGGCTCAGGCGTTCCATCCGGGTCTTGTCCCCCAGAATGGACCCGCCCGACCGAGTCGAACTGGGATCAACTGCAAGAACCGCAACGCGCAGCCCCTGCCCTGTCAGCATCATGCCAAAGCTTTCGATGAACGTGGACTTGCCGACGCCGGGCGTCCCTGACAATCCGATCCGCAGGGCCTGGCGGCCTTCTTTGGTCAATCTGGTCAGCAGTTCCGTCGCCTGCGCACGATGATCGGCGCGACCGCTTTCCACCAGCGTGATACCACGGGCCAGCGCGCGCCGGTCTCCGTTCAAAATCCTGTCACTCAGGCTGTCCAGTTCCATTTCGCCCCCAATCAGTTGCGGCAGTTCTAGTTGCCGTCCCAATGAGGGATTTGTCCAGACCAGAGGGTACAAGAATTTACCTCTGGGATATGCGCTCTCCGGGTATAAGAGACGGAACTGGACCTTGTCGTACCGTTGGCGGATAAAGCCCGCATGATACGCCTGCCCATCGACGACGCCATTCCTGACCTTCTTGCCGCCCTAAAGGCTTCGGGCCGCGCAGTGCTGCAGGCGCCTCCGGGCGCGGGGAAAACAACACGAGTGCCGCTGGCGATACTCGAGGCGGGGCTATGCGATGGCAAGATCGTGATGCTGGAACCCCGCCGCTTGGCGGCCCGGGCTGCTGCTGAGCGCATGGCCGATACGCTGGGACAGCGCGTGGGCGACACAGTTGGTTATCGCGTGCGAGGCGAGGCGAAGGTATCGAAATCGACCCGGATCGAGGTCGTCACCGAAGGTATCCTGACCCGGATGCTGCAAGTCAAACCCGATCTGCCCGGCATTAGTGCGGTGATTTTCGATGAATTCCATGAACGTTCCCTGAACGCGGATCTCGGCCTGGCCTTGTGCCTTGAGGTCGCCGGGGCATTGCGGGACGATCTGATCCTGCTGGCAATGTCGGCAACGCTAGACGCTGAGCCTGTGGGACGGTTGATGGAGGCCCCCGTTGTTACGTCCCAAGGGCGCAGCTACCCGGTCGAAACACGTTGGCTGGACCGACCGCTAGGACATCAGGCGCGAAAGCTGGACGCATTGGTCGATCTTGTGGTTCAGGCCGAGCGCGAAACAGAAGGTGGGATGTTGGTGTTCCTGCCCGGAGAAGGCGAAATCCGCCGGGCAGAGGCCGCCTTGGCTGGCCGGTTATCCAGCAAAGCTACGGTGCGACCACTATTCGGCGCGATGCCTTTTGCTGCCCAGCGCCAAGCGATTGCACCGGTCGAAACCGGTCGCAAAGTGGTTTTGGCTACGTCCATTGCCGAAACCTCGTTGACCATTCCAGACATTCGCGTGGTCTTGGACATGGGACAGGCTCGGCGGGCGCGTTTCGATCCGGGTTCGGGTATGTCCAGACTAGTGACCGAGCGGGTGACGCGCGCCGAGGCAACGCAGCGCGCTGGCCGCGCTGGTCGTGTCGCCGAAGGCAAGTGCTATCGCTTATGGTCGAAGGGCGAAGAAGGCGCGCTGGCCGCCTATCCCCCGGCCGAGATCGAGGCAACCGACCTGACCGGCCTGGCGCTGGAACTGGCACTTTGGGGGGCGGACCCCGAAGAACTGTCTTTCCTGACCCCTCCACCCGAGGGCACGATGGCAGAGGCCCGCACGTTGCTGACAATGCTGGGCGCGCTGGATGGAAAGGGGCGGATCACCGACCACGGGCGGTCACTGGCTGCGTTACCTCTGCACCCGCGACTGGGGCATATGCTGGAACAGGCAGGCCCCGGCGCTGCGCCCTTGGCCGCCCTGATGGCCGAACGCGACCCTCTGCGCGGTGCGCCGGTGGATATGCTGCTCCGGCTCGAAGCCATACGGGATGTGCGCGCCTTTCAGTGTAACCGTGTCTGGCAGGTCAACATTGGTGCGTTGGAACGGATAAAGACCGAGGCCAAGCGACTGCGATCCAAAGGCACCCCATCCGACTTCAGCCCAGCGGCAACAGCCGCACTCGCCTATCCCGATCGCATTGGACAACGGCGCAAAGGGGATGAGCCGCGTTATGTGTTGTCAGGAGGGAAGGGTGTTGTGCTGGATGGCAGCGATACGCTGGCTGCCGCGCCTTACCTGGTTGTGACCGATACCGATGGCAACCCCCGCGAAGCAAAGGTGCGCATGGCCGCACAGATCTCGGAAAAGGAAATTCGTGACTTGTTCGAGGATCAGATCACCTGGATCGAGGTCTGCGACTGGTCAAAACGTGACCGCCGTGTCGTTGCGCGCAAACAAGAACGGCTCGGCGCAATCACGTTGAGTGATCGTGTTTGGAAAGAGGTTCCGGACGAAGCAGTTGCATTGGCGATGCTGGATGGCGTCCGTGATCTTGGCCTGCGATTGAACGGGGCCGCTGCGCGATTGGCGGCACGGGTGGAACTGGTCCGGACCGAAGGCGCAGAGCTGCCTGATTTCTCGATCGAGGGGTTGACCGACACGCTGCAAGACTGGCTGTTGCCGATGCTTTCCGGCGTCCGCAATGCTGAAGACTGGAAACGGTTCGACCTGTTGCCAGCGTTGCGCGCCCGACTGGACTGGGCCCAGACGCAGGAACTGGACCGGCGCGCTCCAGGGTCGTTTGAAACTCCTCTGGGGCGAAAGGTGCCGATAGATTATGGCGGTGCAGTACCGGAAATCTCGGTGCGGCTGCAGGAACTGTTTGGCGTCACGCGCCATCCGGTCATTGGCGGTGAGGCCCTCAAGATCACGCTTCTTTCACCGGCCCAACGACCCATCCAGATCACGCGCGACTTGCCCGGTTTCTGGGCTGGGTCATACGCGGATGTGCGCAAAGACATGCGCGCGCAATATCCCAGACACCCTTGGCCCGAAGATCCGACCAAGGCCGACCCCACCTTGCGCGCAAAACGTCGAAATTAGGCAGCCGTCGGGAATTTTCGTCGAAAATTCTTGGCATGAAGATGCGGAAAGCACGGAGATTCCGGGCGTTCATTGAAGATTATCTGTTTCATTGCTATGTGGGCTGCTCAGGTAAAACCCGGGTTCGCGAACGACAAACATGACAAAATGGCTGCGAAATATTTGGGAAGAGGTCGCCCGGCCTCTGTTCCTGCGCCCCCATCGGGTGCAGTTTGGCGCCTTGTGCACCCGCGAAACACAGGACGGGTTGCAGGTTCTTTTGATCACCAGCCGGGACACCGGACGCTGGATCATCCCCAAAGGTTGGCCGATTGATGGCCTGGATGGCGCCGAGGCTGCCCGGCAAGAGGCCTGGGAAGAAGCCGGCGTGCGCGCCCAATCCCTATCCAAAGACCCTGTTGGGCAATATACTTATGACAAGATCCTGAAAGACGGGGCCAGCCAGACTGTGGTGACCAATGTCTATCGGATCGAAGTGCAGGAACTGGCCGATATCTACCCCGAGGCCGAGGAAAGGACCCGCGAGTGGGTTTCGCCCGTGATAGCGGCCAAACGTGTTCAGGAACCCGAACTGCGCGCTTTGCTGCTGCAGCTGTGACACCTCCACAAAAAGTGATGACGCCACGGTTGCCCGTCTGAGCGAAACCGTATAGCCGCGGGTGTTCTTTTGGAAGCCGCCCGCAATAGCCTGATGTCGAACCCAAGCTCCAAACCCCGTTGGCAATCGCTGGACAGCGATCTGGCGCGCATCTCGCGCGTTGAGTATGCCAATGCCCATGTGGCACGCCCCATGCTGGCGCCGGGTATCGCCTTCGCCTTTATTGCGCTGGCCGGGCTGACGGCCGCAGTGGTTTTTGGGCGGGCTGATGGCGGGTTGATCGTTGTCGCGGCAGCGGGTTTTGGGGCCTATATGGCCATCAATATCGGCGCAAATGACGTTGCCAATAACATGGGCCCCGCTGTCGGGGCCAACGCGCTGACCATGACCGGCGCAATCGTCATCGCCGCCATCGCAGAAAGCGCGGGGGCCTTGCTGGCAGGTGGGGATGTCGTGTCGACGATTTCGAAAGGGATTATAGACCCGGCATCGGTTCACGATAGCACCGTCTTTATCTGGGCGATGATGGCGGCCCTGATTTCTTCGGCCATGTGGGTCAACTTGGCCACCTGGGTCGGCGCGCCGGTGTCGACCACACACTCTGTCGTGGGGGGCGTCATGGGTGCGGGCGTCGCAGCAGCTGGCCTAAGCGCGGTCAGTTGGACCACGATGAGCGCCATTGCCGCCAGTTGGATCATCTCTCCTGTGTTAGGTGGAACTATTGCCGCTGGCTTTCTGGCTTTGATCAATGCCAAAATTCAGTATCAGGAAGACAAGATCGCCGCTGCCCGCCGTTGGGTGCCGATACTCGTTGCTGTCATGGCTGGTGCCTTTACCACCTATTTGGCCGTCAAAGGCCTGAACAAGCTGGTCAAAGTTGAGCTTGAAGTCGCTTTGCTGTTCGGTCTGGCCACCGGATTTCTGACATGGCTGGTGACAGTCCCTTGGGTGCATCGCAGATCAGAAGGACTAGAAAACAGAACGAAGTCTCTGAAAACGCTGTTTGGGCTACCACTTATTATTTCAGCAACATTTCTTAGCTTTGCCCACGGCGCCAATGACGTGGCAAATGCGGTTGGTCCGTTGGCGGCAATCGTGCATACGGCGCAGTTCGGGGATTTCGCTGCACAAGTCGCAATTCCAACCTGGGTGATGGTGATCGGAGCGCTGGGAATTTCCTTTGGGCTGTTCCTGTTTGGCCCAAAATTGATCAGGATGGTCGGCAGTCAGATCACCAAGCTCAACCCAATGCGCGCATTCTGTGTCGCCCTTTCTGCGGCGATCACTGTGATCCTGGCCAGTTGGCTGGGCCTGCCCGTCAGTTCCACCCATATCGCAGTGGGAGCGGTCTTCGGAGTGGGCTTCTATCGCGAATGGCATGCCGAGCGGCGCAGAAAGAACGCGAACCACCAACGCCTGCCCGAACGGCGCCAGGCACAGGAAGAGAAAAAACGCCGGAAACTCGTCCGTCGCTCGCATTTCATGACGATCGTGGCTGCCTGGATCATAACGGTCCCCGCTACCGCAGTGTTATCAGCCGCTATCTTCTGGACACTGACGGCTTTTCTCTAGCCCATCAGATTCGGAGTTGCTCGGGAGTAAGCGGGGATTTTGGGTTCTGTGCAATCTTTTCGCGAACCTGCGCGCAGATTGGGGTCGCAATGCCGTGCCGCTCGCCCAAACGGATGATCTCGCCTTGCAGACTGTCGATTTCCGTTGGGCGCCCTGCCATCAAGTCATAGGCCATAGAGGTGCGCGCCGAGGAGTCAATGGTCAGCATCCGGGAGGCAACCCGCGAAAACAAGGGCGTCGGCAGGCGCAGGATATACGGTGTCATCCATGCAGGCAGCGGCGTCATTGACACAATCGGTTGGCCGGCGGAGTGCAGCACGGTCAGAGCCTCGGACATCTGATCTGCCATCAGTTGGCGCCAGTTGCGGTCCAGCAACTGCTGTTTCAACGTCAACCCGGACAGCGCATTCAGCGCGTTATTGAGATTGATCACCAGCTTGCCCCATTGGACGGCTTCGATCTGGTCACTCTCTGACACCGGTAGGTCGGGGCCAGTCAGCTTTGCGCCCAAATCGCCGAGGCCGGATTGGATAACGATTTCACCAGAAGTCGCGCGATGAAATCCGCCAGTATCTGTTGGTACGACGTTGAACGGCACCATACCGGCGCGGACATCGTGGTGCGGAAGCATCGTATGTAAGGTGCCTGCATTTTCCAACCCGTTCTGCCAGGAAAGGATCACAGCCTTTGGTGCATATTTTCCGATTTGCTTCGCCATCTCTTCCGTCGCGCCGGTCTTTACCGTGACAATGACTATTTCAGCATCACTCAGTTCCGCCGGATCTTCGGTCAGGGACAGGTTGGTCACATGACACCGCAGGCCTGAAAAATCTGTGACCATCAGCCCCTTATCCCGGATCGGGTCGAGAATTCGTGCCCGCCCCAACAGGGTGACATCGTGACCGGATCGGGCCAGCAAAGCCCCGCAGTAACATCCAATGCTGCCCGCCCCCGCGATTGCGATCCTCATGACGCCCCTCCCCTTCGGTCAAAGATTGCCGCGATCCGCCTGTCAGACAAGGCCAGCTGACGCCAGGTCAGCGCGCGCGCCTCGGACGGGTGCGTTCAAGGTCTTCTGAAATCGGGATGAAGTCTTGATCGTCCCCCGGAGGCAGTTGAAAAGCCCCTTTGGCCCAGTCCGCCGTTTTCCATTCGCGGGTGGCTGCTTCTATCTTTTCCTTTGAGGACGACACGAAGTTCCACCAGATATAACGATCCTCATTCAACGTCGCACCTCCAAGCAACATTAGCCGCGCACCCTGCGGCCCTGCCTGAACGGAAAGGCGATCCCTTGGCCGAAACACCATCATACGACCTTGGGTGAACTGATCGCCGGCGATCTCAACCGTTCCTTCCGTCACATAAACACCGCGGTCTTCTTGATCATCAGGCAAAGGAAAAGAGGCCCCGGGGGCAAGCTGCACGTCCAGATAGAAGGTTTCAGACAGTGTCGTGACCGGGCTGCTTTCACCATAAGCCGAGCCAAGGATGAGACGAGCGCTGACCCCAGCATCCTGAATATGGGGCAGCGCAGATTGTTTATGATGTTCGAAATCCGGTGCAATATCTTCCTGTTCCTCTGGCAGCGCGATCCAGGTCTGAATGCCAAAAAGACTGTGTCTTTTGCTGCGCGTTTCCTTGCTGGTGCGTTCAGAATGGGTTACGCCACGTCCTGCAATCATCCAGTTGACCTCACCGGGATAGATCATCTGATGGGTGCCCAAGCTATCACGATGCTCAAATTCCCCTTTATACAGGTAGGTGACCGTGCCCAACCCGATATGAGGGTGTGGCCGAACGTCTATACCGCCTTCTGTGATGAATTCTGCAGGGCCGACCTGGTCAAAGAAAATGAACGGGCCAACAAGCTGTCGTTTGACCGAGGGTAGCGCGCGGCGCACCTCGAACCCACCCAGATCACGTGCACGAGGAATGATCAGTGCCTCTAAAGACGGGTTCTCAGTCAAACGATCGGGGTTGTGAGACGGGTTCCAGCTCATTCCAGTTTCTCCCTTTTTCGGCAGGCAACGGTTCGCCCCTGCAAGATGCAGGCCGCTGCACCTGAAAGAAACCTCAATAATTGCACAACTCCGGTGGATTTTTGTCCGTTATGACATATCATTAATGTTATTACATAACAATTCTAACAGAAATTCCACCTGAGAAAAGAACCATCCAGACAGCTCGCTATCCGATCACCTGTTTGACGGGGAATGCAGGGCATTTTTGCTGCCCTGCAAAGGAATGTTGCTTGCGGCCAAAGAAGGTGTCAGTCGCCGTGCTTCAGATAGACAAATTGCCAAACACAATCACGCCAGGCGTTTGGCATAAGACGCACGGTTCAGTTCGACCTCTTGCACCGTGATGCTGCCAACCTCGGGCATGGCAACAGTCAGAACATCCAAAACGGTAGCGTTCAGTTCAGCTCGCGTGGCCTCATCCCGGCCCTGCATCAATAAAAGCGTCGCATGGACAAAGGTCTGCGGTTCGGTCCCGATCCGAAAATAGGTGACCGGATTGGCACGGATCTTAAGGGCCGGTGCATCAAACTCAGCATGTTCAGAAAGCACCGCAAACAACTTCTCGCAGACCGCATGGAAATCATGTTTCTCTTCAAGGCCCTGAGAGAATTCGAGGACTATATGGGGCATTGTGCACTCCGGAAATCATGAGAGAGCACGCGGCTCTCTCTTGCCATTTTCATGTGTTCAGACACCCAGACACCAACGCATAACGGCCTTCTGGGCGTGCAGTCGGTTTTCGGCCTCGTCAAAAATGACCGAGTTCGGCCCATCCATGACATCGGATGTCGCTTCTTCTTCGCGGTGCGCAGGAAGGCAATGCATGAACAGCGCATCGGGTTTGGCATGGGCCATCAATTCAGCGTTTACCTGATAAGGACGCAGCAGGTTGTGGCGCCGTTCTTTCGCGGATTGAGAGTCGTGCATCGAAACCCAGGTATCGGCGACAACCAGATCGGCCCCATCTACAGCCTTGTAGGGGTCCCGTTCCACAACAATCTTGGACCCTTTTTGACGGGCAAAACCCATGAAATCCTCTTCGGGGTCGAATTGCGCCGGGCCCGTAAAAGTCAGATCAAACCCGAACTGGCCCGCCGCGTGAAGGAACGAGGCACACACATTGTTACCATCGCCAGTCCAAACGACTTTCTTCCCGGCGATCGGGCCACGGTGCTCTTCGAACGTCAGAACATCGGCCATGATTTGACAAGGATGGGTGCGATCGGTCAGGCCGTTGATCACCGGCACGTCCGAGTATTCCGCCATTTCGGTTAGGATGGTTTCGTCAAATGTCCGGATCATGATCATATCGACATAGCGCGACAGCACGCGGGCGGTGTCTGCGATGGTTTCGCCGTGGCCCAACTGCATGTCCTTGCCCGAAAGGACCATCGTCTGACCACCCATCTGGCGCACGCCCACATCAAAAGACACGCGCGTCCGGGTTGACGGTTTTTCAAAGATCAGGGCGACCATGCGGTCTTTGAGTGCCAATTCGTCATCCGGTGCCGCCTTTGGCTGCCCCAGACGCGCCTGCTTCATGGCAGCAGCCTGGTCGATCATGCCCCGCAAAGCGGCGGCATTGGTTTTGTGAATGTCGAGGAAGTGCTTCATGTCGTTTCGCTTTTCTAATCGGGTGGGCTCAGGCAGACGCCAGATTGCTTTCGACCTGCGCGGCCGTTTTCTCCAGACGAATAACCGCCTGTGCAATGTCGTCCTCTGTCAGGGTCAAAGGCGGCAATAGGCGGATCACATTGTCAGCGGCGGGAACGGTGATGAGGCCGTTATCATATCCCGCATTCACCACGTCCAAGTTGGTCGCCTTGCATTTCAGACCCAGCATGAGCCCTGCGCCGCGCACCTCTTCGAACACCTCCGGATGATTTGCAATCAATCCTTCGAGCTTCTGGCGCAACATGCCCGCCTTGCGATTGACCCCGTCCAGAAAGGCGGGGGTTGCAACCTGGTCGATCACCGCGCAGCCCACCGCGCAACCGAGAGGGTTGCCGCCATAGGTCGACCCGTGCGTACCTGCCGTCATGCCGCTGGCCGCGTCTTCGGTGGCCAGCACCGCACCCAGAGGGAACCCTCCACCGATGCCCTTGGCGACCATCATGATGTCAGGCGTGATGCCCGCCCATTCATGGGCAAAAAGTTTACCGGTACGCCCAACGCCGCATTGGACCTCGTCGAGGATCAGCAATAGGCCATTGTCGTTGCAGATCTGACGCAGCGCTTTGAGCTCGGCATCGGGGACGGGGCGAATACCGCCCTCGCCCTGAATGGGTTCGATCAAGATCGCCGCGGTCTTGTCCGAGATCGCATTGGTGACGCCGTCAAGATCACCAAATGTCAGGTGTACAAAGCCGGGCAGCAGCGGGCCAAAGCCTTTGGTCATCTTCTCGGACCCCGCAGCGGCAATGCCTGCCGAGGACCGACCGTGAAACGAACCGTCAAAGGTGATGATGTCGACCCGATCGGGCTGATTTTTATCGTAGAAATATTTGCGTGCCATTTTCACAGCCAGCTCGCAGGCTTCCGTGCCTGAATTGGTAAAGAACACCGTGTCGGCAAAGGTATGTTCAACCAGCTTATCAGCCAGCGCCTGCTGCTGAGGGATATTATAAAGGTTCGACACATGCCACAGCGCGTGGGCCTGTTCCGTTAGCGCGTTCACCAGCGCCGGATGCGCATGGCCCAGTGCATTCACCGCAATCCCCGCGCCCATATCCAGAAAACGTCGGCCATCCGCCTCGGTCAGCCAAGCGCCTTCGCCCTTCACAAAGGTCAGGGGCGCACGATTATAGGTCGGCAGAACGGACGGGATCATCGGATCATCCTTTTCGATATGTTGAGCCCCGTGAGTGATACACGAGAGCCATGTTCGTCAACTGATTTGGTGGGAGATGCGCCGATTTGGACAGCGCAAAAGGATCAAACGGGCCGGTTACGCGGCAAAGCGTCGGCGTCGAAGTCGCAGGATATCAGCGTGTTTGATCATGGATGCCGTATAGCGCCGAAGATTTGCGATGAAAAGGGCTTTGTTGCTGCAACGCTGCAACCCCCGTATCAGCCTTCGCTCCAGCGGTCTAATCGACCCATGCCGCGCGTAAAAGCCCAGGCCAGAATACGGGGCATGCCCTTGTTCACCAGCGCATCCAGACAATGGGACTGAAATTCCTCGAACGAGGCATCGGGATGTCGAAACGCACCGTCCGCATAACAGAGTGAACAATACCGCGTGCTGCGGGTTCCGTCCGCTTCGCTGCCGCCCCCTTCGGTATCCTTGCTAAGAGGCATGCCGCAGCTTTGACATTTGAATCCCATCATCTTTCCCCTTGCAGGCTTTGACCACGAGCCATAAGATCAAAACCATAGAGTATAGTCAATGGTTTTACAGATGCGTATCGGAGAACTGTCCCGCCGAAGCGGGCTGCCCCGCGACACATTGCGGTTTTACGAACGGCACGGATTGATTGCCTCGCGCCCCGGGCCAGAAGCGACAAACAGCTATCGCGACTACCCGGATGACACGCTGATCACGCTGGAACAGATCGGCGATGCACAGGCGGCGGGGATCAGTATCGCCCAACTTGCAACTCTGCTGGGGCAACTTGGTGCGGCTGATCCCGAAACCTTTGACGGCGTAGCATTTCTTCAGGAACGGATCGAAGAGGTTGAGGCGCGGATCGGGCGCGCAAATCGTTTTCTGGACAGCTTGCGACAGGCCAAACAGGCTCTTGCAACACCGTCGGGACAGCCCTGACCGTTTTACCCCTTGCCTTTCGTCCACCCGTACATCACCGCTTACGCATGTTCGTTCCCAAAGCGCATAACCCGCCCCTTGCGGCACTGTTGATTTTTGTCGCCAGTGCATTCCTTGCGGCAACCACCCTGCTGGCCAAAGCTTTGGGGACAGATACGCTAGGTGCTCCTTTGCACCCAATGCAGATCAGCCACGGGCGGTTTCTATTCGCCTTCCTGGTCATCGTTTCGGCAGTGGGCATCATGCGCCCTACCCTGCGGCGGCCCCATTGGGGGCTGCATATCGGTAGGACAAGCTTTGGCTGGCTGGGAATCACGCTGATGTTTGCATCGGTCGCGTTCATACCGATGGCGGATGCGACGGCGATTTCGTTCTTGAACCCGGTCTTTGCGATGGTTCTGGCCATTCCCTTGCTGAAAGAAGGCGTCGGCCCCTGGCGCTGGCTGGCGGCGGCGGTGGCCCTGATCGGGGCTATGGTTCTGCTGCGCCCGACACCTGCGAGCTTCCAACCTGCGGCGTTACTGGCGCTGGCGGCGGCGGTCGTCATCGGGATGGAGCTGATCTTTATCAAAAAGCTGTCAGGGCGAGAGAGCCCGATCCAAATTCTATTGGTGAACAACGCTATGGGCCTGACTATCGCGTCGGTCGCGGTGAGTTTCGTGTTTCAGATGCCCAGCCCGGCGCAATGGGCGGCCCTTGCGGGGATCGGCGCATTGATGGCTTGCGCACAGGCCTGTTTCGTTAACGGCATGGCGCGGGCAGATGCGTCTTTCGTAGCGCCGATAAGCTATGCGACACTGCTGTTCGCTGCGCTATATGATTTTGCGATATTCGATGTGGTCCCCGACGCGGTCAGCCTGATTGGATCTGCCATCATCTTGGCCGGAGGGCTGATTCTTGTGTGGCGCGAGGCGCGGCACCGTCAGGCCTTGAGCCGATAGCCCGTTCGCAGCATCTGCCAGGTCAGTGCACCGACCACCAGTGTTGCAGCCGTGCAGATCAACATCCCAAGGTAGGGCGAGCTGTCCGAAACCCCAATCATACCGTAGCGCAGCCCGTCGATCAGATAGAAAACCGGGTTGGCGTGGCTTAGCCGGTACAAAACCGGCGGCAATGCCTCGACCGAGTAAAAGGTGCCAGAAAGAAACGCCAAAGGCGTGACGATGAAGTTGGTAATCGCAGCCATCTGGTCGAACTTATTGGCGAATATCCCGGCAAAAAGGCCCAGCGCGCCCATAAAGGCCCCTCCCAGCACTACAAAGATCATGGCGATCAGTGGGTTCTGCGGGACAATACCCAGCACCAGCGCCAGCGCGGTTGCAACGACAACAGCGATCAGAAAGCCACGGGCAATGCCGCCCGCAAGGTATCCCAGCAGAATCTCTAACGGCGAAAGCGGCGGCATAAGGGTATCGACGATGTTGCCCTGTACTTTCGAGATCACCATCGAGGACGAAGTATTGGCAAACGCATTCTGGATCACCGTCATCATCATGATGCCCGGCGCCAGAAAGGTCAAAAATGGCACGCCCATCACATCAGACCGGCTGGGCCCGATAGCGATGTTGAAGATCAGCAGAAACAGCCCCGCAGTCACCAGCGGTGCCAAAAGTGTCTGCGTCCACACCGCCATAAACCGCAAAGTTTCCCGCCGGGCCAGCGTATAGAGACCCATCCAGTTCACCGCACCAAAGCGGCGTGCCTCCTGATCCATGAGATTCTGCATGATCTGCCCTCTACCTGATTCGAAGACCGCTTGTAACTCGGACCGCAGTGTTTAAAATAGGGGGCTGAGACGAATTCCCAAGGCGGCCCGAATCCGGGGCCGCTTTCCGCTTTTGAAAGGCAAATGATGTCCTGGACTGACGAGCGTGTAGAGCTGCTTAAAAAGATGTGGGGCGAGGGCCAGTCGGCCAGCCAGATCGCCAAGGAACTGGGCGGTGTGACCCGCAATGCGGTTATCGGCAAAGTCCACCGGCTGGGCCTGTCGAATCGCGCAACCGGCGCGACCCCCGCCAAGGCTGAGCCAAAGGAAAAACCATCGCCCGCGCCCAAGGCCGAGGCCAAGCCCAAACCCACGCCCAAGACGGAACCGGCACGTCCAGCCGCAGCGCCGGCAGCCGAGGCCAAGCCCGCTGTTCCGGCCCGCCGTCAGATCATCCCGGCCGGTCAACCGCTGCCGCCGCAACCTTCAGCGAACGAGATCAGCCCCGAGGCGCTGGCCAAGGTCAACGAGGTTGAGAAGAAAGCCAAAAAGCTGACGCTGATGGAACTGACCGAGAAGACCTGCAAATGGCCCGTCGGCGACCCCGCGACCGAGGATTTCTGGTTTTGCGGTCTGCCCGTTGAGGCAGGCAAACCTTATTGCGAAGCGCATGTGGGTGTGGCGTTCCAGCCTATGAGCTCACGTCGCGACCGGCGGCGGTAAGGCTTTGACGACGGCAGGCACCTAGCAACAGAACGCGGTGCCCGCAGCAGGCCGGAATGTAGGCAATACACCTGTTTTGGCTCTGCGTCATCTAAGAGCGATCACACTGGAATCGAAGAAGAGTCGTAATCTGCCAAAAGCGGCCGCCGGTTCCGTGCATGCCGAGCGATCAATCGCTTTTGCCGCCCCCCTCTGGGATTTTGTAGTTGGTCTTTTGCATCGGGGTTTCGACAAGATCGGGGAACAGCGTAAAAAGCTCTTCCATGGCTGCTGCCGGTAGAGATTTCAGTGCTTCATCGCCAAGCAAAAGGCTCTCGGTCGGGGCGCCATCTGCATAAATTACCTCATGTTCAGAAAACACCAGGTGGAAATAAGTAACTTCTGTAATTCTGTCGTCGACGTATATCCCCGGAAGCTCGACCAACTTTATAGCTGAGACCAGAACCTCGGGGCGCTCAAACATGCGCTTAACGATCGCCGAGGATATCAGCATCCGGTGCTGACGGGACACGAGCAGGTCGCGTCTGGGCAGGCCCTGCCCTAGCGCGCCAGCGCAAATGCGTACTGGGTAAAGCTTGGGATTGCGGCGCAAATCCCGCGCGCTGACATGTCGCCGAATGATTTGTGACAAAGGCTGCGTGCAACCATGATCCGTCAAGACACGATCACCTTGCTTCAAACTCTCGATCAGGACAGGGCCCTGATCGGTCGCAATCAACGTTCCTGCCGTAAGGCACGGTATGGTGCCCGGTGTCGGAGTGGTGTTCACCGTATAGGTTCCACCATTGTCGGTGGAAATAAGTGAATCTCCCGCCCCGGCCTCGCCGATAACCGTCGAGCTCATCCCATTGGCGGGGCCAGCTGTCGCCGTTATCGGGCCGGGGCTGGGGGGATCGCTGAAAGAGCTGAACTGATAAACCGTTGACCCGTCGGATAAAGAGATACCATTGGTTTTACCGAGCCCGGTAAAGGTGGCGGAACTGGCTGAGTCAATTACATAGACGTCCCGGCCTGCGACTGTCGTTGGGGTGATCCCATCAAGCGTGTTAGTGCTGCGGATAGATCCGTCAGAGTTGTAGATCGTAACAACAAGCCCAGAAACATCCGCACCCGCGTCAACAGCGACCTCGATAAAGTCCTGTGGTGGGCCTCCTAGGTACTTGAGTTCGGAAAAATATGGGTCTGCCATATGTCAATTCGCCTTTGTGTTCGGCGTGAGTATGATGATCCGATACTTGTTTCAATATATGAGTATTAGGGTCTCACTAACCAGTAAATGTTCCCAGTGATTTTTGTTCGCAGCTGGAACCGAATTACTGCGCTGGATGCGATGGCAAATCCAGCATTGGCACCCAACCGGGCAGTTCGTTTGGCGAAACCGAGACATGCAACCGCTCGGATCGGTCGCGGCCTACTTTGCGGTGCTTGCGCAGAAGGAAAATCTTACCCCAACCGCGCCATGTGCCGACCGAACGCGCATGAGGGTCGATCACAAAGCGGTCTCTCCATCCCTCCGGCAATGGCAGGCCGTGCAGCTCTGCCTTATCCAGCATCCAAACCAGCGAGATGTTGCTAAGAGGGCGGGCTTCTTCAAACCCGTTCAACTGGCCACCCACATCGCCATGGGTGCCTCGGAACCAGACTTGCTCGATATGGCCTTTAAAATCGGGAGTACATTTCCACAGGACCGGCTCGAATACCTCGCGCGTTTCATCCAGCGCCATCGCGTGGTAGCCGTGGCGCGTAGCGGGACCAAGCTGATGGTTGTGGAAGGCGTGGCGATCCTCGGCCCAACGCCAAAGCAGCGGTAGACGCAAGCCCAGCGCTTTTACTGTATCCCACACGCCGATCATTTCGATTGCAACATCTTCATGGCAGAACTGCCGGCGAAACGCAGCAGCAGCGCTACCATTGGCATTGCATTCATAGTGGCGGTAGGCCTGTTTGATATTCCTTACGGTCGCATGCTCGGCCTTGAGCAGGCCAATCATATCGATCACACCCGCAAGGCTGCGCACACCGTAGGCCCCACGTGAGTAGCCGATGAAATAGATACGGTCGCCGGGCTTATACCGCGAGGCCAGATAGCCATAGGCCCGGCGTATCTGGCGATTGATCCCCCGCCCCATCATCACATCCAACGAGGACTTCCAGCTTTCCCATTGCACGCCGGCCTCATAGAAGACGGATACCTTGCTTCCCATCTCGCAGCACAGCCGCAGCGCCTGCCCCGCATGAGTTTCATATCCGGGCTCAAGCGTCGACATGGTGCCGTCTAGAATGATGACATGGCTGACAGGTTCACGATGGCGCGTTTCGGCCGAATGCTCGGATCGCAGCGGCCGTCCAAGCCACCCCAGTACCTTTCTACTCAGCCGCGACAGTTGCATCGTTCAGCAGTTCCCATACTTTGTGCGGCGTAAAAGGCATATCGGCCTGCCGCACCCCGTGATCCCAGAGCGCATCTTGAACCGCATTTGCCACTGCAGCCAGCGCGCCCACGGTGCCGGCCTCTCCGCATCCTTTCATTCCCAACGGGTTAGAGGTTGACGGTACCGGCGCCGAGGTAAACTTAATCATGGGTATCTCGGCTGCGCGGGGCAAGGCGTAATCCATCAACGATGCCGTGAGCAGTTGCCCCTGCGCATCATGGACAACATGTTCGGACAGCGCCTGACCGATGCCTTGTGCGACACCGCCATGAACTTGCCCCTCGGCCAGCATCGGATTGATAAGATTACCGAAATCATCGACCACAGTATAGCGGTCTACCCATGTTTCGCCGGTACAAGGGTCAATCACGATTTCGGCAACATGTGCCCCGTTGGGATAGCTACGGTCGTCCAGCGTGATGCTTGACTGATGCTGCAACAAATCAACGCGCCCGTCGGCACGGGCCATATCCGCGGCCTCGGTCAAAGTGGGCGTCAGGTTTGATCCCGGCGCGCGGAAGGTTTCAAAATCAAAGCGCACGTCGCTTTCCTCCACCCCCATCTTATCTGCGAGATAGGGCGTGAATGCGGCAACCATGACGTCGATCGTGGCAAGCGTCGCTGTGCTTTGCACCGTAACTGATCGCGATCCCCCGGTTCCCCCACCATTCGGAAGCTGGTCGCTGTCACCTTGAACTACGGTGATGCAATCCAGGGGAACCCCGGTTTGGTCAGACAGGAACTGAGCATAGACCGTTTCGTGCCCCTGCCCGTTGGATTGGGTTCCCACAAAAAGTTTCAAGGTGCCATCCTCAACGAACTCTATCTTTGCGTTCTCGGAAGGGTCGCCCAAAATGCTTTCGATATAGTAACAAATCCCCTGCCCCCTGAACAAACCGCGTTCGGCATCGGCGCTCTTGCGGGCAGCAAAGCCGCCGGATTGCCTTTGGCCTTGGGACAGAACCATGTCGAAATCACCGACATCATATGTTTCGCCGGTCGCGGTCTTGTAAGGAAAGGCCTCGGGCCGGATGAAGTTCTTGCGCCTCAGATCCCAGGGATCGACGCCCAGCTCTCGGGCCGCGCGGTCGATGGCGCGTTCCAGGACATATATCGCCTCGGGCCGTCCTGCCCCGCGATAGGCGTCAACTTGCGTGGTATTGGTAAAGAACCCTTCGACCCGCAGATAGGTGGTTTGCACATCATAGGCGCCCATCAGCACTTTGCTGAAAAGGTTGGTCTGTATCGCCTGCCCGAAATGGCTGTTATAGGCGCCGAGATTCACCCTGCTGTGCACCCGATAGGCGATGATCCGGTGATCGCTGTCAAATGCCAGCTCGGCCAGCGAAGACAGGTCGCGGCCATGGTGATCGGACAACATTGCCTCAGAACGGTCAGACATCCAGTGAACAGGCTGGCCCAACTTCATCGCAGCTACGGCCACACAGAAATATTCGGGATAGGGCATGACCTTCATGCCAAACCCGCCGCCGACATCCGGGGTCGTGACGCGGATATCCTCGGGGTTGAGCATTAGCTTTTGCGCCAGCTGAACACGCATGGCCCAAACCCCCTGCCCGCCATAGGAAAAGTGCAACCGCCCATCAACCCAATGCGCCTGACAGCCCCGCGGTTCAATCGACGTGATGATAACTCGATTGTCGTCCACATTCAGTGCAACGGTATGAGCCGCCTGCTGAAACGCAGCAATAGTTGCCGCCTCATCGCCCAGCGCCCAGTCAAATGCCCGATTATCCGGAGTTTCCGCGTGCAGCGTTTCTCCGCCCACACACACGTCCAGTTTTACGGGCAAGTCAGAGGTTTCGACCCAGATCAGCTCGGCCGCATCGCGGGCCTGTAAGGCGGTGTCGGCAATGACTACAGCGACGGGTTCTCCGACAAACCGTATGCGATCCGCGGCCAGCATATGCCGGTCCGGCGCAGCGGCTTTCGAACCGTCTCGGTTATTCAGGATGGCCGCATTCATACACGTGTCGATCCCGGCGGCCTTCAGGTCGTCCAGCGTCATGATGAGCCGCACCCCTTGGGCCGCGCGCGCGTCATCCAGATCCAGCGCCCCAATCACCCCATGCGCCACCTGGGATCGCACGAATACCGCATGCAAAGCCCCGTGCGGCAGGACATCGTCCATATATTGCCCCTGCCCGGTCAGAAACCGCTGGTCCTCGATCCGTTTGACGGGCTGGCTTTTGCCAAACTTTTCCACCGCGCGCTCCTGTCTCTGCCTCTAGGCGACATTAGGCTGCGATGCATCATTGTCCATAGCCCCGGCGCTTGGCCCTTTCCCTTTTGCTATCCTTTCGATATTGCAAGCGCTAACCCGAATTTGTTGACGCAGGACGCATCCAATGGCGATGGAAAAGACATTCAACGCGGCCGAGGCCGAGGCCCGCATTTACGAGGCCTGGGAACAGGCCGGAGCCTTCAAGGCGGGCGCGAACAGATCGCGCGATGAAAGCTTTACCATCGTGATCCCGCCACCCAACGTGACGGGGGCGCTGCATGTGGGACACGCGTTCAATAACACGCTGCAGGATATCCTGACCCGCTGGCACCGGATGCGCGGCTTCGACACGCTTTGGCAACCCGGTCAGGACCACGCGGGCATCGCCACGCAAATGCAGGTTGAAAAGATGTTGGCGGCGCAGGGCAACGAAGGGCGGCGTGAACTCGGGCGCGAGAAGTTCCTTGAGAAAGTCTGGGAATGGAAGGGTGAATACGGCGGCACGATCATTGAACAGCTCAAGCGTCTTGGCGCCAGCTGCGATTGGTCCCGCAACGCGTTTACCATGGCAGGTGCACCGGGTGACCCGCGCACAGGGCATGAGAATTCTGCAAATTTCCACGATGCCGTCATCAAGGTCTTCGTAGAAATGTACGAAAAGGGCCTGATCTATCGCGGCAAGCGTCTGGTCAACTGGGACCCGCATTTTGAGACCGCAATCTCGGATCTTGAGGTCGAGAATATCGAGGTCGCGGGCCATATGTGGCACTTCAAGTACCCGCTGGCGGGTGGTGAGACCTATACGTATGTCGAAAAGGATGAGGACGGGAATATCGTGCTTGAGGAACAGCGCGACTATATCTCAATCGCCACGACACGGCCCGAAACAATGCTGGGCGACGGCGCGGTTGCGGTTCATCCGTCAGATGAGCGCTACGCGCCAATCATAGGAAAACTATGTGAAATTCCTGTTGGACCGAAAGAGCATCGTCGGCAGATTCCGATCATTACTGATGACTATCCCGATCCCGATTTCGGCTCGGGCGCGGTGAAGATCACCGGCGCGCATGATTTCAACGACAACATGGTCGCCAAGCGTGGCGGTATTCCGATGTACCGTCTGATGGACACGCGTGGCGCATTGCGAGCCGATGGCGCGCCCTATGCCGAAGAGGCCGGCAAGGCGCAGGAATACGCGCGCGGCAAGGAGTTCACCGAGAATGAGATCGACGCAATCAACCTGATCCCCGATCACCTGCGCGGGCTTGACCGGTTCGAGGCGCGCGCCAAGGTGGTCGAAGAGATCACCAACGACGGTCTGGCCGTCATGACCCGTGCCGACAACCCGGTTCTGGGCACAAAGCTGGGTGAGGACGACGACCCGGCTGCACTCGTCCCGCTGGTCGAGAGCAAACCGATCATGCAACCCTTTGGCGACCGCTCGAAGGTCGTGATCGAACCGATGTTCACCGACCAGTGGTTCGTGGATGCCGAAAAAGTCGTCGGCCCCGCGCTGGACGCGGTCAAGGACGGCACGGTCAAGATCATCCCCGAGTCGGGCGAGAAGACCTATTACCACTGGCTGGAAAACATCGAGCCCTGGTGTATCTCGCGCCAGTTGTGGTGGGGGCATCAGATTCCGGTTTGGTATGGCCTCGACCTGTCGGCCGAAAACTTCAAAGATGACGAGAACGACGGCAACCTTGATCTGGTCGAATTGGGTCGTTTGCTGAACGAAGGCGGTATGTTGCACCGTGGCAATGTCATGGAATGCGCGTCGAGTCTGGAGGCAGTGACTGAAAAATTCCTGGACGATAATGCAAACATTCCCAGCCCGCTAAGCCACGCAACTGTAATCGAAGTTGCCGATAAGCAAGAAGCGATCCATCAATTCGCCGAAAGTCTTGCTCAGTATGCAGTTGAACAAGACCCGACGAAGCTGGTTTATCCGGTTTGGCGTGACCCCGACGTTCTCGACACCTGGTTCTCCTCCGGCCTCTGGCCCATCGGCACGCTGGGCTGGCCCGAGCAGACCGAGGAGCTGGAACGCTACTTCCCCACGGACGTTCTGATCACCGGCTTTGACATCCTGTTCTTCTGGGTCGCCCGGATGATGATGATGCAACTGGCGGTGGTCGATCAGATCCCGTTCCACACCGTCTACCTGCACCAGCTCGTCCGCGACGAGAAGGGCAAGAAGATGTCCAAGACCACCGGCAATGTCATCGACCCGCTGGAGATCGTGGACGAATTCGGCGCCGACGCGCTGCGCTTTACCAATGCCTCGATGGCGGCGATTGGCGGCGTGTTGAAACTGTCTCGCGAACGCATCACCGGCTATCGCAACTTTGGTACAAAACTTTGGAACGCTGTTCGCTTTGCCGAGATGAACGAGGTCTTCACCGACGCCGTACCGCAACTAGACGTCGCCGATCTGAAACCCAAGGCCGCCGTAAACCGTTGGATCATAGGCGAAACTGCCCGCGTACGGGCCGAGGTCGACGCCGCACTGGAAAGCTATCGTTTCAACGATGCGGCCAACGGGCTTTACGCCTTTGTATGGGGTAAGGTCTGCGACTGGTACGTTGAACTCTCCAAACCGCTGCTACAGGGTGACGATGCCGAAGCACAGGCCGAGACCCGCGCTACCATGCGCTGGGTTCTGGACCAGTGCATGGTCTTGCTGCACCCAATCATGCCCTTCGTTACCGAGGAACTGTGGGGCCTGACAGGCACGCGCGCCAAGATGGTCGTGCACGCCGACTGGCCGACTTACGGCACCGAACTGGTCGACCCAGAGGCGGACCGCGAAATGAACTGGGTGATTTCGGTGATCGAGAACACACGCTCGGCGCGTTCGCAGATGCGGGTACCAGCGGGGCTGTATGTGCCGATGCTGGTGACAGAGATTGACGCGCATGGCCAAGCTGCATGGGACCGTAACGAGGCGCTGATCAAGCGGCTGGCGCGGATCGACAGCCTGACCAAAGTGGATGCATTTCCCAAGGGGACGATCTCGATTGCCGCGCCGGGTGCGACGTTCGGCTTGCCGCTGGCAGATATCATCGATATCGGCGCCGAAAAGGAACGACTAGAGAAGGCCAAGGGCAAACTTGCCAAGGAATTGGGTGGTTTGCGCGGTCGTCTGAACAATCCGAAATTTGTGGCCTCGGCCCCGGAAGAGGTTGTCGCCGAAGCCAAAGCCAACCTCACCGCCCGTGAAGAGGAAGAGGTAAAACTGAACGAGGCGCTGGCACGTCTGGCCGAAATCGCCTGATCTTCGTCTGCTCCAAGCCGTTCAAGATACCAGACCCCGCCACGCCCGCGCTGGCGGGGTTTTCGTTCCCCGGCCCGGATTTCGCCCTGTTCACCTCCGCTTACGATTGCTAGCAAGTGCGGGTTGATAACGCTGAGGGCAGGATGACACGCGCATTTCCACCAATGCAGACCATCTCAACCGGATTGGTTGTGGCCATCGTCGGCTTTTTCAGCTCATTCCCCATTGTATTGCAGGGGCTGGATGCGATGGGTGCGTCACCGGAGGAGGCCGCATCGGGCCTGATGACCGCCGCCATCGCCATGGGGCTGGCCGCCATCGTGCTGAGCTTGCGCTACAAGTTGCCGATCAGTGTCGCCTGGTCCACGCCGGGTGTCGCGCTGTTGGCTGTATCCGCCACACCTGTCGAGGGATTCTCAGGAGCTATCGGTGCGTTCCTGTGCGCTGGCGCTTTGACGGTTGTGGCTGGGTTGTGGAATCCGCTGGGAAGGTTGGCAGCTGCAATCCCGACCACGTTAGCGCAGGCAATGCTTGCCGGGGTTCTGATGCCTCTATGTATCCTCCCGTTCAAGGCGGCCGTCGAGATTCCGTGGCAGGCGCTACCCGTAATCCTGACATGGTTCATCGCGGGGCGGTTCAACCGGCTGTTTGCGGTTCCCGCGGCAGTGATCGCAGCAGCCATTATAGTCATCCTGAACGCCGGAGATACAACGATCATGCCCGAGCGTCTGATTGCGGCACCGATCTGGGCCATGCCTACATTCTCGCTGGCCTCGGCCATAGGGATCGGAATGCCGCTGTTCATCGTCACCATGGCGACACAGAACATCCCCGGCATCGCGGTGATGCGCAGCTTTGGCTTTACGCCCGTGCCGGGCAAACTGTTCTCGGCCGTCGGAGGGGCCAGCCTGTTGTCCGCCCCGTTCGGAGCCCCCGCCACCTGCCTTGCCGCCATCACCGCCGCGATGTGCTCAAATCAGGACAGTCATCCCGATCCTGCGCTGCGCTATTGGTCGGCCATCATGGGTGGCGTATTCTATTGCCTGTTTGGTGTTTTTGCCGTGGCCATCACCGGATTTGCCACCCATGCCGATCCGTTGCTGATGGGGACGCTGGCCGGGGTCGCACTGATCGGTGTGCTGGCAAATGCGATCCACGCTGCGCTGGAGGTTGTGGCCGAGCGTGAGGCGGCGATCCTGACTTTTGCTATCACTGCGTCCGGTATCACAGTCTTCGGGCTGGGGGCCGCGGTCTGGGGTTTGCTGGCTGGTGGCATTGCCTATCTGGTGACTAACTGGCTGCGATAGCCGCTTTGCCTTGAGGCCACAGCCAAAGTAAAACCGGCCAAAATTTGGATCATTGGGAACTCTGGTGGTACGCCGGATCAAGAAAGCGCAGACCTAGGTCCAACCCAGAGAATTCATTTCAAGTAACGCTGGATCAGATGCGCAAAGCCTACACCCCACTGCCTGACGTGCAGGTCCGCGATGCGCATCGGGATTCATGTGGTGACTACTTGAACTTGGGCTTACGGCCCTGCATCTGCGCCATGACAACCTCCATCTGATCGGGTTTGCCGATCAGCTCCACCTGTTCGGCAGATTCGGCCAGCAGAACGTCGGCTCGCGAACGGGTTTCGGCCGCGTCGATCAGGCGCTTGGCGGCACGGATGGCTGAAGGGCTTTGGCCTGCGATGTCTTCAGCCAGAGCCAGCGCCTCGGTCAGAGGATCGTCCGAGAGTTTCGTGACCAGCCCCCAATCAGCCGCCTGCGGCGCGCCTATTGGGCGCGCAGTATACGTCAGCAAGCGCAGCACGTCCGAGCGCACAAGCTCGGGCAGCAGAACCATGCCGCCCATGTCGGGAATGATACCCCATTTCATCTCCATCACCGCCAATTTCGCCTCGGGGTGGGCAATGCGGATATCCGCGCCCAGTGCGATTTGCAGACCACCACCATAGGCCACACCCTGAATGGCACAGATGACTGGAACGGGGACACGGCGCCAGATCAAGGCAAGCTCCTGCATTTCGTTGGCGTCGTCATAGCTGCGGTTCATCAGCCATTCGGTTGGGTCCTTGTGGGCCATGCTGGCGAAACTGGCCATGTCGAGACCGGCGCAGAAGCTTTTACCCTCACCCGACAGCACCACGGCGCGGGCGTCGGAAACCGCCACCTCTTGCCCGGCAGACAGGATCGCCTTGATCATGGCTTCGTCCAGCGCGTTCATCTTGTCGCCACGGGTTAGCGTGACATGGGCGATATGGTCTTTGTATTCGATGGAAACGCGAGACATTGGTCCCTCCGGAAATCAGTGTTGCGTCAACCATGCCAGCAAGACGAGGACAGTGCCACCACGACGTCAGGGCAAATCAGCGACGGGCATCCGGCCATACCACGGCGAATCCAGCGTCATGACATAGAACAGGTCACCAACGACCTGACCCGCCGTGGTGATGCCCAGCCGCCCGCCGGGGTCCTGCAAGGTTTGCAGGATTGTGCCATCCCCGTCGAATTGGACGATCATGCCGCGATGAATCGGCGCCGGTCGCACCAAAGGACCCAGCCGCCAGATCACCTTGCGCAAAAAGGGATAGGGCATCAAAGCTTCACTCGGCACCCGCGGGCTGGCGAAGGCCATCCAATAAGTGCCGTCGCCCAGCGCCGTGAGGTTATCGGGGTATCCCGGCAGGTTTTCCATCAACACCTCGCGCCGCCCAGCACTCGGCCCAGTTAGCCAGAGCTTGTGCACCCGCGCACGGCCAGTTTCGGCGATCAGCAGAAAATCCGTCTGCGGGGAAAGCGCTACACCATTGGTATAGACAAAGCCCTCGGCCACCTTTTTTGTTGTGCCATCAGGGGAATAGCGGGCCACGTATCCCGTATCCGACTGCTCCCAGATGGTCAGGACCGAGGTGGCTTTGGTGCCGCCCATGGTTTCGGGATCAAACCGATCAGACGAGTTCGAGAAATAGACCGTACCGTCCGGAGCCACGTCCAACTGATTGGCATAGACCACCGGAGACCCGCCAATCTCGGACACAAGGGATACCAGCGTGCCAGGCCCGGTCCAGCGCATCAGCCCCCGGTAGCTATCTGCGATATATAGCGCGCCGTCCGGCCCAGCTTGCAGACCCAAAGGGCGCCCACCCAGGTCGTCGATCTTGACCGGGCTGTCGCCGTCGATCCGATAAAGCGCGCCGGACATGGATGTCGTGTAGATCGTGCCATCCGGCATGATCGCGATGTCTTCCGGGCCTTCCTCGCCATCCGGCAAAGAGACTAGTTCGAGGCTGTCCAAAGCGTTGTTCTCGGCAAACACGCCGGTAAAGCCCGGAGCTTCGGGCGGCTCCCAGGCCACTGGGTCCACGTCAACAGGCCAAAATATCAAATAGGCAAGCCCCACTAAAGCCAAACCAATCGCGATGCGCATGGACACTCCTTTGTTTTTGTTGGTGCCAGACTGTGGGCACTGTGCAGGCAAAGCAAGGTTGCCTGTCGGATGACCTTGCGTTTATCTGGTTGCATGACCAATCCACGCTATACCCCGCTTGCCCAATCTCTTCCTGCTTCTGTGCCTTTTGTCGGCCCTGAAACACAGGAACGACAGCGCGGTGCACCATTTGTGGCCCGGCTGGGTGCGAATGAGAATGTCTTTGGCCCTTCGCCACGCGCTATCGAGGCCATGCGGGGGGCAACTGGCGATATCTGGATGTATGGCGATCCGGAAAACCACAACCTGCGCCACGCCCTGGCTGAGTACCACTCCGTCTCACCCGAAAATATCGTGGTTGGCGAAGGCATTGATGGGTTGCTGGGCTATCTGGTGCGCTTGCTGGTTGGGCAAGGAGATACGGTTGTGACCTCGGACGGGGCCTACCCGACCTTCAACTATCACGTCGCCGGGTTTGGCGGGGTGATACACACGGTTCCCTATCGCGACGACCACGAAGACCCTCAAGCACTCTTTACCAAGGCCGCTGAGGTCGAGGCTAAGCTGGTCTATCTGGCCAATCCTGACAACCCTATGGGCAGCTGGCATTCGGGCACTGATATCGTGGCTGTATTGGATGCGCTGCCCGATGGCTGTCTGCTGGTTCTGGACGAGGCATATGTGGAATGCGCCCCCGACGGGACTGCAGCGCCAGTTGCCGCAGATGACCCGCGTGTGATCCGGATGCGCACGTTTTCCAAAGTATACGGAATGGCCGGCGCGCGTGTCGGCTATGCCATTGGGGCGTCAGACCTGATCTCGGCGTTCAACAAGGTGCGCAACCATTTCGGTATGAACAAGGCTGCACAAGTAGGCGCGTTGGCTGCGCTGCAGGATGAGGTTTGGCTGTTACAAATCCGTGCCCGCATCTCAGATGCGCGCGAGAGGATCAACGCGATAGCGTTGGAGAACGGGCTGCACCCTTTACCCTCAGCCACCAATTTCGTGGCCATTGATTGCGGTCAGGATGGGGTGTTTGCCAAGGCTGTTCTGGAGTCGCTGGTGGCGCAGGGGGTTTTCGTTCGGATGCCCTTTGCCGCGCCTCAGAACAGGTGCATTCGAGTGAGCTGCGGCGATGCCTCCAATCTAGGGGCTTTTGCCGCCTCTTTGCCAAAAGCGCTTGCTGACGCCCGGGCGCTGAACGTCTGAAGCTCTCGCTTATGGCCATCGGGACGGGGGGGCTGTCTGCCCCCATCGCGCCGTTTGCGCGATTCCCCCCGAAAGTATTTTGAGTCAGATGAAGATACAGATTAGCACTGAGATCGGGGGCTGGTCTCAGGTCACAAGCGCGGTGGCGGCGGCTTCTAACGCACCCGTGCCGCGCGGAATATCAAGGGCGGCCATGGCAGTTTCCACGCCGCCAAGCATCGCCATGACCATCTGTGCATTGATGTGTCCCATATGGCCCAGGCGAAAACAGCCGTCCCAATCTTCCATCCCGAGGCCTATTCCCAAAGTCAGGCCCAGCGATTGTTCGGTATAGGACCGCAATGGGGTTCCGAGCCCTCCACTCAGGCACAGCGCGGTGACCGCATGACTTCGGTCTGCGCGGTCAGCTACATTCAACGACAGCGCACCGCCCTGTGCCCAGATTTCGCAGGCGGTCCAGATTGCCTGAGCGAGGCGTTGATGGCGCGCCCAGACATTTTCGATCCCTTCCGCGTGGATCAGGTCGAGCGCGGCCCGCAGCCCATAGAGATGATGGGTCGGCGCGGTACCATCGAAGTATTGGTAGAATAGCTCGGGATTGGCTCGTGGCTGCCAGTCCCAATACCGGGAAACACGCGGCATTGCGGCCCGTTTTGCCTGCGCCTTGTCGTTGAAGAATACAAACCCCACGCCCGGTGGGGTCATCAGCCCTTTTTGACAGGCGGTAACAGTCACGTCGACACCCCAGGCATCCATCTCGAATTGCTCACATCCCAGCGAGGCGATGCAGTCCGCCATCACCAGCGCCGGGTGACCCAGATCATCCAGCAACGCGCGCAGCGCCGGGAGGTTGTTGCGAATTGAGCTCGAGGTATCCACGTGAACTGCAAGTATAGCCTTGATATCATACGATGAATCAGCGCGTAGCACCTCGGCAATGCGATCGAAACCCCAGACCGAGCTGGTTCCGAAATCAATCACATCCACTTTGGCGCCGATCCCTTCGGCCATTTCGGCCCATCCATGGGTAAACCGCCCCGATGCGGGGGCAAGCACTGTCTCACCGGGCGCGATGGTGTTCGACAGTGCCGCCTCCCACGTGCCATGGCCGTTGGCAATGTAGATGGCCACGTTATGGACCGTGCGGGCAACGCGACGCAGATCGCGGATCAGATCGGGCATCATCTCGATCAATTCGCCATCGTAGATATTAGGTGACGGTCGGTGCATCGCCTGCAGCACAGCGTCAGGCATGACCGAGGGGCCTGGAATGGCCAGATACTCGCGCCCACGCGCGAGGGAGATTGGATGTGTCATGGGATCAACCTGTTTGAATTGGCCCTACCCTAACGTGGCCAATTTCGGCGTCAATCCATCAGCTTGGCGGCATCCCGGGCAAGCGTTTCGATCCCGGACCAGTTGCCTTCTGCGACCATCTGTTTGGGTGCTACCCAGCTGCCGCCCGCACAGATCACGTTGGACAAAGACAGGTAATCTCGGGCATTTGAAGGCGATACACCGCCCGTTGGGCAGAAGGTGATTTGCGGCAAGGGCGCGCCGATAGCCTTGAGCGCAGGCGCCCCGCCCGAGGCCTCGGCCGGGAAGAATTTCAGCATGTCATAGCCTTTTTCCAGCAGGGCCATCGCCTCGGTGGCGGTTGCGGCGCCGGGCAGCAGGGGCAGGTCTTGGGCTTCACATGCGGCGATCAGGGCGTCGGTGGCACCGGGCGAGACGCCAAACTGCGCGCCAGCCTCTTTCGCGGCGCGCACGTCATCCGGCGTGATCAATGTACCCGCCCCGACGACGCCACCGGGAACCTGCGCCATCGCCCGGATCGCATCGAGCGCAGCCGGGGTGCGCAAGGTCACTTCGAGCGCAGGAAGACCGCCCGCGACCAGAGCTTCGGCCAGAGGTCGTGCGCTGGCGGCGTCGTCAATTACAAGAACCGGGACAATCGGGGCAAGGGCACAGATTTCACGGGTGCGTTGTGTCTTGGACATAGGTCTTACACTCCGAAGATGCTGGCGCCGGTATCCGCGGTGCCTACAGCGTTGCGAAACGCGCCGAACAGATCGCGCCCGACACCATGTTGGTTGGCAGAAAGGTCAGCCGTGGCCGGAGTGCGGTCAAGCACACCTGGGGTGAGGATTTCGAGCGCGCCGTTTACGGCATCCACGCGCAGAATGTCGCCGTCCTGCAAATAGGCGATCGCGCCGCCATCCAGAGCCTCGGGGCAGATATGAATGGCAGCGGGAACCTTGCCGGAGGCGCCGGACATACGGCCATCGGTCACCAGCGCCACCTTTTGCCCCCGGCCCTGAAGGATCGACAGCATCGGCGTCAATGAATGCAATTCGGGCATGCCATTCGCTTTGGGTCCCTGAAAGCGCACAACGACGATGACGTCATCCGTGAACTCTCCGGCTTTGAACGCCGCCTTGACCGCATCCTGAGTTTGGAACACCCGTACCGGGGCCTCGACCACCTGATGCTCGGGGGCAACCGCCGAAACCTTCATCACTCCGGTACCCAGATTGCCGCTGAGCCGCGAGAGACCTCCTGTAGGTTGGAACGGGTCATTAGCGGGGCGCAATATCTTGTCATTCAGGCTGTGGCCTGCGCCGTCCTCCCAGGTCAGATCGCCGTCTTTCAGCTTGGGTTCTTTGGTATAATTGTGCAGCCCCTGCCCCGCGACGGTCAGCGTGTCGGGGTGCAGCAACCCGTCTTCGAGCAGCGTGCCAATGCAATAGCCCAGCCCGCCCGCGGCGTGGAAATGGTTCACATCAGCCAGTCCGTTGGGGTAGACCCGCGCAACCAAAGGCACCACGGCGGAGATTTCGGAAAAATCCTGCCAATCCAGCACGATGCCGCCCGCGCGCGCCATCGCGATCAGGTGGATCAGCAGGTTTGTCGACCCGCCCGTGGCCATCAGACCGACGATGCCGTTCACAAAGGCACGTTCGTCAAGTATCTGGCAGACCGGCGCATAGTTGTTGCCCAGCGCACTGAGCGACAGAGCACGGCGCGCACCTTCTTCAGTCAGCGCATCGCGCAGCGGTGTGTTTGGATTAACAAAGCTGGATCCCGGAAGGTGCAGGCCCATGAACTCCATCAGCATCTGGTTGGTATTGGCGGTGCCATAAAAGGTGCAGGTGCCGGGGCCATGATAGGCGGCCATCTCGGCGGCCATGAGTTCGGCGCGGTTGATCTCTCCGGCGGCGAATTTCTGGCGGATCTTGGCCTTTTCGTCATTTGGCAAACCGCTGATCATCGGGCCTGCGGGCAGGAATACAGCAGGCAGATGGCCGAACGCCTGCGCGCCGATCACAAGGCCGGGCACGATCTTGTCGCAGACCCCCAGAAACACGGCAGCGTCATAAGTGTTGTGGCTCAGCGCCACCCCTGTGGCCAGCGCGATCACATCACGCGAGAACAGCGACAATTCCATTCCCGCCTCGCCCTGCGTGACGCCGTCACACATTGCCGGTACGCCACCTGCCACCTGTGCGGTTCCACCTGCGGCGCGGATCGCATCGCGGATCAGGCCGGGATAGCGCTCGAACGGCTGATGGGCCGACAGCATGTCGTTATAGGCAGTAACAATGCCCAAATTGCCCGCCGTACCAGTGGCCATCGATTGTTGGTCATCGCCTGCGCCGGCATAGGCGTGGGCCTGACCGCTGCAGGACAGATGCGCCCGCGCCGGGCCTTTGGCCCGGGCCTGTTCCATCCGCTCAAGATGCGGGCCACGCAAATCGGCGCTGCGCGCTATAATCCGTTGCGTGACGTCGGTGATAACTGAATTAACCATGTCTAACCTCCGATCTGACGCCAGCGGCGCCCGTCGCGATGCATCAGCATCAGAGCTTCTTCAGGCCCGGAACTGCCTTGATCATATTTCGATGGCCGGTCACCCCGGTTTTCCCAACCCTGAATAATAGGGTCAACCCAAGCCCAGGCGGCTTCGGCCTCGTCGCCACGCATGAACAGGGTCTGGTCACCGCGGATCACATCCATCACCAGCCGTTCATAAGCGTCCTGAGCCCGCGCATCTGCGCCCAGCGCCTCGGCAAAACTCATATCCAGCGACACATCCGACAGGCGGAACCCGCCCGGACCGGGATCTTTGATGGTGGTGCGCAGGGTGATCCCTTCGTCCGGTTGCAGACGGATCACCAGCACATTTCCATGCAATGGTCCTACATTGGGGAAGATAGTGTGTGGAGGATCCTTGAAGTAGACGGCGATTTCCGACTCGCGCGCACGCAAACGTTTTCCGGTGCGCAGATAAAAAGGCACCCCAGCCCAACGCCAGTTACCCAAATGAACCTTTAGCGCAATATAGCTTTCTGTCCGGCTTGCAGGGTTGCCGACATGGTCCAGATACCCGTCACCGCCCTCGCCCGTGCGGTATTGACCGCGGGCGATATCCGCAGGCATCACCGGCTCAAGCGCCTCGATCACTTTGACCTTTTCATCGCGAACCGCGTTGGGAGAGAACTTGGACGGCGGCTCCATCGCTGTCAGGCACAGCAGCTGTACCAAGTGGTTCTGGATCATATCCCGCATTGCACCCGACTGATCGTAATAGGCCCCGCGCCCCTCGACGCCGACGGTTTCAGCCACTGTGATCTGGACGTGGTCGACATGTGTTGCGTTCCACAACGGCTCGAACAGGGAATTGGCAAAGCGCAGGGCCATCAGGTTCTGCACGGTCTCTTTGCCCAAATAGTGATCGATCCTATAGATCTGATGTTCTTCGAAACAGGCGCGCAGCCCTTCGTTCAGCGCCTTGGCCGAGGCCAGATCATGACCAAACGGCTTTTCCACAACGATACGACTGTCAGGCGTTGCAAGATCGTGATCGTTCAGCCGTTTCGCAATGCCCGAGAACAAGCTTGGGCCGACAGAAAGGTAAAACGCTCGCACAACGTCTGGGCGCAATGACTTGGCCAGATTGTCCCAGCCTGCATCACCCAAGGCATCAACCTGTACATATTCCACGCGTGACAGAAAGCGGTCCAGAACGTCTTTTTTGAATTCCGGCGCGAACTCTTTCATCGAGGCGCGTATCTGATCCCGAAACGCGTCGCTATCAATGGCGGATCGGGCAGACCCGATAATCCGGGCTTCGTCTGGCATCTGGCCGACTTCGAAACGATGACACAAACCCGGCAGGATTTTTCGCTGCGCCAGATCACCGGTCGCGCCAAACAGCACCAGATCGAACGGGTTAACGGGAATTACGCGTGAAACCATCGTCGGGCTCCTTCAATCCTCTGCTGAACCACAATAGCACTTAAAGCTAACAGCGCCGGTGAATAGAAAATGTTATCGCTAACATTCACCATTTCCTTAGGCAAAGCGAGAAAAGAAAGCAAGGGTGGATTTGACGCACTACCCCTGGCTGCGTAACCATTCCATCACAGCCGGCCGCACGGATTGCTCTCCGCGATGACGAGCGTCCGATATGATCTTGCGCACTGCTTGCAGATCTGCCCGCAACAATACGCTTTTGACCGGCCCAATCGACGCCGGGCGCATCGACAACGTCCGGATTCCCATCGCGGCCAGACACAGTGCCTCGACCGGGCGTCCTGCGTCTTCACCGCAGAAGCTGAGTGGCGTATCCGAGATGTTGCAGCGTTCTACGATCCGTTCGATAAAAGTCAGGAAACTGACATTCAGCGAGTCATAGCGGCGGCGGACCAACTCGTTTTCACGGTCGGCAGCAAAGAAGAACTGTTTCAGATCATTGCCACCAATCGAAATGAAATCGACTTCGTCAAAAAACTTCTGCGGTGCAAAAGCGAGTGAGGGTGTTTCCAACATCGCTCCGACTTCAATACTTTCAGGCAGGGCATGGCCCAGACGTTTCTCGCGGTCGATGGTCTTATTCACTTCCCATCGCGCTTCATAATACTCTTCCGCTTGTGCCACGAATGGGAACATGACCGTCAACGGACGACCATTGGCGGCCCGGATCAGAGCCTGCAGCTGCATCCTCATCACGCCGCGTTTATCCAGGCCAACCCGAATTGCGCGCCAGCCTAAGGCCGGGTTCGGCTCCTCGATGTGTTTCATGTAGGGCAGAACTTTGTCGGACCCGATATCCAGCGTGCGAAATACCACACGCTTTTTATCGGCCGCATCCAGAACCCGCTGATATTGCGTCACAAGCTCGGAACGCTTGGGCATCTTATTGCGGATCAGGAACTGCAGCTCGGTACGAAACAGGCCCACTCCTTCGGCACCGGAATTGTTCAGCGAAGGCAGGTCCGCCATCAGACCCGCGTTCATCACCAGATTGATCCGCTCTCCATCCCGCGTCACCGTTGGCGTTTCGCGGATTGAGGCATAGCGTTCCTGCGCCTTGGCCTGCATCGCGACCTTATCGCGGAACGCGCTGACCACGGTATCTTCTGGTCTGAGCTGCACAGTGCCCTGATCGCCATCAACCAGGATATGGTCTCCGTTCAGGGCCTCGGTCGTAATGCGCCCAACATGGACCACCAGTGGTATGGCCAAAGCACGGGCAACAATGGTGGCATGGCTTCCGACCGAGCCCTCTTCGAGCACGATGCCTTTCAAGGACCGGCCATATTCCAGCAGGTCACCTGGACCGATATTCCGGGCAACCAGGATTGGGTCCGGTGGCAGGTCGGCACTGTTTGTCTGTCCTTGCCCGGTCAAAATGCGCAGCAGACGGTTGCTGAGATCGTCCAAATCCGCCAATCGCTCGCGCAGATAGGGGTCGGAGACTTGGCTCATGCGCGCGCGCGCCTGGGATTGTTCCTTTTCCACCGCAGCTTCGGCGCTAAGCCCAAGTGCAATGTCCTCTTCCATCCGGCGCATCCAACCTTTGGAGTTGGCGAACATGCGATAGGCTTCCAGAACCTGCAGCTGTTCCTTGTCGCCGTTCTTGGATATCTCGAGCATCTTGTCGACACCGACGCGCAATTCTTCAACCGCCTCGGTCAGACGTTCTTGTTCGCGATGCGGGTCATCGGCAATCGGGTTGGTAACAACAACGCGCGGTTCGTGCAGCCAGACATGGCCTTCGGCGGAGCCCTCTTGTGCAGGGCCGCCTGTAAACTGAACCGGTTGCTGGTGGCGTGGCGACAGGGCCGCGCCCTCGCCAACGAATGCTCCCAGTTCAGCCATTTCGGCCAGAACCATTGCAACCACTTCCAGCGCATAAACTTCATCCGCAGAATATTCGCGCGCGTTTCGGGACTGAACAACCAGAACGCCAAGCTTTTCACCCAGCCGCTGAATCGGCACACCCAGAAAAGACGAGAAACGCTCCTCGCCCGTTTCCGGCATATAGCGAAAGCCCTTGGCTGACGGCGCATCGGGCGTATTCACGATTTTGCCGGATTTCGCGACGCGCCCCACCAGTCCTTCGCCCATGCGCATACGGGTCTTATGAACAGCCTCGGGCGACAGGCCTTCGGTCGCACAAAGTTCCAGGGTTTCTTCGTCGCGGAACAGATAGATCGAGCAGACTTCGGCCCGGATACTGTCTGCGATCAGGTGAGTGATCCGGTCAAGACGTTCCTGACCGGCAGCTTCGCTCGCCATCTCTTCACGCAGCCGCCCCAGCAGCTTACGGGATTCTGTTTCAGTGCCGTCTGCCATAGCCCAACCAGTCTAAGGTTTCAGGCGTGACCCTTGGCTGAATTGCTCAGGCCGCCTTGTCCAATTCAAAGGCATCATGCAGTGCCTGAACCGCAAGTTCCATGTATTTCCTGTCTACCAAGACGGAAATTTTTATCTCAGAGGTTGTAATGACCTTGATGTTGATACCCTCATCCGAGAGTATCTTGAACATTTTGGCCGCAACACCCGATTGCGAACGCATTCCAATCCCGACCACAGAAACCTTGCAGACATCATTATCTGCGACCAGGTCGGCATAGTTCAGCTCTCCCCGGTCTTTCACAGCCAACAGCGCCTTTTCGGCGCGCGTCACCTGATCCGTGGGGCAGGAAAAGGTCATATCCGTGCGCCCTTCGTCCGAGATGTTCTGAACGATCATATCCACATTCACGCCCGCGTCGCTAAGCGCCGTAAAGATGATCGAGGCGATACCGGGGCGGTCCGCCACGGAAACGACGGTCATCTTGGCCTCGTCACGAGAATAGGCCACACCGGCCACAACATTGGATTCCATGATATCCTCCTCGTCGCAGACCAGCGTACCAGCCTCGTCGGATTGTTCTTCAAAACTTGAGAGAACGCGCAATTTCACTTTATATCGCATCGCCAGCTCAACCGAGCGGGTTTGCAGCACCTTAGCCCCAAGCGAGGCCAGTTCCAGCATTTCTTCGAATGAGATCCGATCCAGCTTACGCGCTTTTTGGCAGATGCGCGGGTCGGTCGTGTAAACGCCGTCTACATCGGTATAGATGTCGCAGCGCTCGGCCCCGAATGCGGCAGCAAAGGCCACCGCAGTGGTATCCGACCCGCCACGGCCCAGTGTCGTGATACGGCCTTCAGGGCTGAGACCCTGGAAACCCGCGACAACGGCCACTTTCATGCCCTCGCCGAATTTCTGGTTCAGGTTGTCGGTCGGGATATCCTCGATCCGGGCCTGGCTGTGGGCGCTGGTGGTCAGCAACGGCACCTGCCAGCCCTGCCAACTGCGGGCTGGTACGTCCATCTCTTGCAATGTCAGCGCCATAAGGCCGGCGGTGACGTTTTCCCCCGAAGACACCACGGCGTCATATTCGCGCGCATCAAACAGTGGCGAGGTTTCGTTGACCCAGCCCACCAGCTCGTTGGTCTTGCCCGACATGGCCGAGACGATGACGATCACGTCATAACCCTTGGCCACCTCAACGCCGATGCGCTTTGCAGCACGGCGGATACGGTCCAGATTTGCGACGGATGTGCCGCCGAATTTCATCACGAGTACGGGCATGGGGGCTGATGTCTCCGCGCCTTGGAATTCAGATCCCGTGCGTCTTATGCGAGGGGGGCCGCAAGAGCAAGAGTGCAATACCGCATCAGTCGGGGCCTAGCATCGCTTTACAACCGCGTATGACGGTGTAAGCCTGACGCATCAAATTCACTACGAGGTATTCAATGCACCGTCTTGCCCTTGTCCTTGCCCTATTTTCCACACCTGCGGCGGCGCAAGTCGCCTCGCTGACCGGCACCGACGGTCAAAACGCCTTGGGGAAAGTGCCCTGTGCGACCAGCCCAGGCGAGGCGATGCGCACTTGCAACGCCGAAATGCGGCGCCGTGACGACGGCAGCTCTACGCTTGCGGTTGCGATGGGAAATGGCGAAGTCCGCAACATCTATTTCTCCGATGGTATCCCGGATTCAACAAATTCGGCAGCTAAGATCACCTATGAAAACCGAGGCGATATTATGGTGATTTTCGTTGATCCCGGTGAGGTATATGAGATCCCTAAAGTCGCTCTTGCCCGTCAGTAAGGGTGCGACTGGCCTTCATAGGTTTCAAAGCACCCAGTACTTTCAAGTGACAGAGTATCGAAACGGTTGATTAGGCCCTGAACAGCCTTATCAACCGTGATATCAGCCCCGGTCCCACCCATATCCGTCTGAACCCAGCCGGGATGGTAAATGCCTACTGAAATGCCGTCGCCGCGCAGGTCCACAGCAAGATTGCGCCCCAGGTTCAGAACCGCCGCCTTGGACGAGCGGTAGATATAGCTGCCACCAGGCGCCCGCGTGTGCGAGGCCATCTGCGAGGATAAAATCGCAATCTTTCCCTGTGCCGCGCGCAGATTGGGCAACAAGGCCTGAACTGTCAGAAAGACCCCCGTCACATTGGCAGCGAAACTCTGCGCCCACATTTCGGCGGGGTAGCCATCGATGGTTTGGGATTTATCCAGATATACACCGGCATTGCAGACCAGCAGATCAACAGGGCGCATTGCCAGTTTTTCCGCCATCGCTTTATGTTGTTTTGGGTCTGTTACATCCAGCGCCACCTCCGCGCTGCCATCCCGAGCCGTGCCCGTTACATCGCATCCTTGCGCCCGATACCTGTCCGCCAGAACCTTTCCGATCCCCCGCCCAGCACCGGTGATAACAACATGCATGGGCTAGTTCGTCTTGCGCGAAGGTACGAAAGGCAGCGGCGCAACAGGAACGCCGTCATCGATCAATGCCCTGGCTTCTTCTGGCTTGGCCTCGCCATAGATCGCACGTTCCGGCGCGTCGCCCAAATGTATCTTACGGGCCTCTTTGGCAAAATCTTTGCCAACATAATCCGAGTTGTCCTCGACTTTGCGCCGCAGCTCAGAAAGGGCTTTCTCGACATCAACGCTTGGCGTTGCCATGTTGACGACCTCATCCCGAGATGCCGGAACCGTGGTACGAGATTCGACCGTACGTCCGGGGCGGACACGCGGGGTCATGATTGCTTTTTCAACTTGCGGATCACCGCACACAGCGCATGTCACCATGCCCGCGGCGGCAAGTTTGTCGTAAGCGGCGGCTGATTGAAACCAACTGTCAAAGCTGTGACCGCTATTACATTTCAACGCATATTGAATCATGTTCTGTCCAGATGTCGGATGCCAAATAGATACCAACCACTATTGCAATGGCAAGCCCCTGAGGGGGACATCAGTGATACAAATGCTCTACATTGCGTAACAATGATGCAAGATCGGGCGAATTAACCCGAGAGGCGGCATGTCCCAGCGAAAACCACCTGCGCTTGCGCTCTTGCCATTCAGGGTATCGCGCGGCCAGGGATTTGACCACCAGCGGATAGACATCGACCAGATAAACCGCTGATCCTTTCTTGTACCTCCGCTTGTAATGCAGGAACTGCCCAAAGGCATTTGGAGTGCAAGTACCGATCACACCCGCCTCTTCCCAGGCTTCTTGACTGGCTGTCCCGGAGGGTGAGAGGCCTTCGATCAAATTCCCCTTGGGTATTATCCAACGACCGGAACCACGCGTTGTAATGAGCAACACTTGAGGCGTGCCGCGTTGGACACGATAGCACAGAGCTGCCGATTGCCGTACGACTCGTACAGTGCCCGCTTGATGCAGGTTGAGTTGCCTTTGCTCGATCACGTCCTGCTGCCTCTCCAGGGAACGTTTTATCCGCCTGCCCGGTGCGCTTTTGCGCTTATTTATCGGACCTGCGCCTGAAGAATGCCATGTGAAGCGTTATTTTTCAATCCCTTGCATCCGCGCCTCAAGTTTGCGGATCAGAACCTCATGCGGAATATCGGCATCTACTGACAGCCGCCTCAGGCCAAAATGGACGCGGGCGATCTGTTGGTAATAGCGTGTATAGACATAATTCGTACCGCCGCCGGCTATGGCGCCCAACACAGGCACAGATTGCGCAGCCAGTTTTTGCCCCAAAACCACCGCCAGTTTCGGGGCAACGGCAGATATCAGCTTTTGCAAAGCTGGGCCTGTCAGGGTCAGGCGCGCCGAAAAGAAACCCAGATCCGCACCGTCATCGAAAGACATCGGACCAGCGGCTGACAATACCCGGACACAGTCGAATTTGACACCATCCTCAGAAGGGTCAAACCCTTCGCGCGCCGCAGCGCCCTGAATTGAACGCAGCAGCATGGTCGTGGTTGCCGGTAACTCCATCATTGCGGTCGGAACGCCACCGATACCGCCTGCAGCTCCCATGGCTGTCGTCAGGGCCGTATTGACCCATGGCAACTGATCGGGCACCGCCCTACGCGACCCTTCAGCCGCGTTCATCGCAATCCAAAGCGCCTTTTCTGTCGCCCCAGTTAGGGCTTCGCGCACAGATGGCGGCAGCTGTTCAAGCAACGACTCTGCCGAGCCACCGACACTGTTCAACAGCTTAACGCCCGGCCCTCCGGCGGATTGGTAAAATCCGGCCAAACGGTCCAGTTCCGCTTCGGCATTGAGTTTTCCGACAAGAACCATGTCCTGCATAAGTACCCTCCTGCCCCTAGAACATCGGCACTTACCGCAACGGTTTCAATAGCTCAGCGGCTCCAGCGGGTTACCGGACCAGTTATTCCGTCCCATCCGCCGGGTATCAGGTCCACGCCCAGAACCCGATCCGGGTTGGTTGGCGGGGGCATCTCGACCCCGGTCAGACGGGTGAATCCAAACCGAGCATAATAGGGTGCATCCCCGACCAACATGACCCTGTCCCAACCCTTGGTTCGCCCGGCCCGCAATCCTTCATGGATCAAAAATCCACCCAGTCCTTCACCTTGATGGGTCGGGTGGACGGCCACAGGGCCCAAAAGCAGCGCGTCCTGATCGCCAACATGCACGGGCCAGAATCTTATTGCACCTGCCAGGATATCCTGCCCGTCCCGCACCACTTGTGACAAGCCTGACATTGGCGGAACATCATCGCGCAGGCGGTACGAAGACAGCGCCTCGCGCCCGGGCGCAAAGCACAGATCGTACAAAGCCTCGACCTCCCACCAATCGTCCGGCTCCTCCGGCCTGATCACGAATTGCTGCACTCTGCCCTCTTTTCCTAGCTGGAATTCGCCCTAGCACTTCGTTACGCCTTGGGCAAACGCTTGGAGACCTTATGTTCTATCGCCCAGAAGACGGCCACGGCCTGCCACACAATCCGTTCAACGCCATTATCACCCCGCGCCCGATCGGCTGGATATCAACCCGTGGCGCGGATGGGACCAACAACCTCGCGCCCTATTCGTTCTTTAATGGTGTGGCCTACACACCCCCGCAGGTCATGTTTGCCTCGACCGGAACCAAGGCCGATCAGGACGGTGGAAAAGACAGCATCGCCAATATCGAGGCAACAGGCGTATTCTGCGTGAACGTTGTCGCCCACGCCCACCGCGACGCAATGAACGCCAGTTCAGCCGCGCTGCCCAAACATGTCGACGAGTTCAAACACGCCGGCCTTACCGCAATCGAATGCGAGACCATCCCCTGCGCCCGTGTCGAAGGTGCCCCAGCCGCATTGGAATGCAAGCTCACGCAGATCGTGACCCTGCCCGGACAGGCGAACCGGGTTGTGTTTGGCGAAGTGACAGGAGTGCATCTGAACGACGACCATATGCGGGATGGCAAATTCGATGTGACGTCTTTCAAACCACTGGCACGGCTTGGCTACCGGGATTATTCGGTTGCGTCCGAGCTGTTCAGTCTTTCAAGACCGGATGACTAATGCCTTTACCTGACGCATCGCGCCGATACCCAATCACATTGCCTGACGGCTCGGACCACCCGGGTACGGTCTTCCTGTCTCAGGCTATCGACCACCCCAGAATAGAAGCCGGTGAATACAGCTATGCGTCGGATTTCGACGCACCAGAGGATTGGGCGCAACGCCTTGCCCCTTATTTGTTCCCGTTTTCCCGCGAAAAACTTGTCTTGGGTAGATTCTGTCAAATCGCCCACGGCGTCCGGTTCATCACTTCATCGGCCAATCACGCCATGAGCGGGGCGACATGCTATCCTTTTCCCGTTTTCGATCCCGAAAAGCTGTTGGAATATCAACCTGACAGGCGCGATACCGTGATCGGAAATGACGTTTGGATCGCATACGGTGCCTTGATCATGCCTGGCGCTAAAATCGGAGATGGCGCCATTATCGGTGCAGGATCCGTCGTGCGCGGAACAGTACCGCCTTATGCAATCGTGACAGGCAATCCTGCAGAAGTACGACGGTATCGGTTTGAGGCCGGTACAATCGGCCGGCTGCTTGCTTTGAAGTGGTGGGATTGGCCAACTGATCTGATTACCGAAGCCGAAAGTGCTCTGCTGTCCGGAAACGTCGATATGCTGGAGCGTTTAGCCCCCTAAAAAGGCGGCCCATTTGGCCGCCTTTCACAATCAGTGCCCACCCAGAATGCCGGTGCGAACAGAATAATCGACCGCCAGCGCGTAATCGGGGTCATCGTCGCTGTCGACCATCAAATGGCCTGCCTTGTTCAGCAGTTTGTGACAGTCACGGCTGAGGTGGCGGAGCATGACGCGCTTTCCTGCGGCTTCATATTTCGAAGCGATGTTCTCGATGGCCTGCAATGCCGACTGATCCACCACACGGCTTTCGGCAAAATCGACAATCACGGTTTCCGGGTCGTTTGAAACGTCGAATATCTCAACAAATCCCTCGGACGAACCAAAGAACAGCGGCCCTTGAATCTCGTAGACCTTTGCGCCTTTTTCCGTCAGTGAATCGCGGGTGATTGCATGGATACGCTTGGCGTTATTCCAAGCATAAGCCAGGGCCGAGACGATCACACCAACAACAACCGCTACCGCCAGGTCCTCCATCACAGTCACGACTGTCACCAGCACGATGACAAACGCGTCCATCAAAGGCACTTTGCGCATGATCTTGAACGAATTCCAGGCGAAGGTCCCGATCACCACCATGAACATGACCCCGACCAAAGCGGCCAATGGAATCTGCTCAATCAGAGGGGAGGCGAACAGGATGAATACCAACAGGAACAGCGCCGCTGCGATACCGGCAATGCGCGTACGCCCACCTGATTTCACGTTGATCATGGACTGACCTATCATGGCACAGCCGCCCATGCCTCCGAAAAAGCCAGTGGCCACATTGGCAAACCCTTGGGCGATACATTCTTGCGAGGCACCGCCACGTTTGCCGGTGATTTCGCCAACAAGGTTCAGGGTCAGAAGCGACTCGATCAGGCCAATCGCTGCCAATATTACGGCGTATGGCAGGATGATCTCAAACGTCTCCCAGTTCAGCGGCACCATCGGGATGTGGAACGGCGGCAAGCCACCTTCGATCGAGGCAAGATCGCCCACCCGTGGGACGTCCAGTCCAAAACCAATCACCAATGCTGCGACGACCATGATCCCTGCCAAAGGCGCCGGGACAATGCGTGTAATGCGCGGCACGATAAGGATCACCGCCATAGTCAGGCCGACCAGACCCAACATGGTAAAAAGCTGAATACCGGAAAGCCATTCGCCACCGCTCATGCCATGGCCCGTGTTTTCCATGCTGCCGGGAACTTTGAACTGGCCCATCTGGGCCAGAAAAATCACGATGGCCAATCCGTTCACAAACCCCAGCATCACTGGATGTGGTACCAGCCTGATAAAACGCCCCCAGTGCATCGCCCCTGCGATCAGCTGCAGTATTCCCATCAAAACAACTGTAGCGAAGAGGTATTCGACCCCATGTTCTGCCACCAAGGCAACCATCACCACGGCCAGGGCCCCGGTTGCGCCCGAAATCATACCCGGACGCCCACCGATCAGTGCAGTAATCAGCCCCACCATGAACGCAGCATACAAACCAACCAGAGGATGCACGCCCGCGACAAACGCAAAGGCCACCGCCTCAGGGACCAAAGCAAGTGCAACCGTCAGGCCGGACAGCAGCTCGATCCGAAGGCGCGAGACGGTCAGGCCCTCATCCGGAACCCAACGAAGATCAGGTTTGGCGATACGATTGGCAAAGCTTGCCAGCATAGCTCGGGGCATAGGGCGTCCTGTTGGTTTATGGGTTCGCGCGAAAAAGGGACTTCTATCTGTGAACCGGTTTTTGAGCCACCGCATCAGGCGGGAGGCTGATATGCGCAGCACGCATAGCACATATCTCGCGAATAGGTGAATTGATGTCGGTTCGTTGCCGTCACACCTTGGCTTGATGCTCTGCCTGGCTCGGATAGCAACGACCCGAACCCCTGCGAAAAAGTGATAGAACCACTGGGCGTTCACCCTTGTCAAACCAGGCAGCCCAGCGCACAAATCATTGAACAAGCACCGTAATCGGAGAAAACCAGTGACCCAGACCAAGATTGCCGTCATCGGCGGATCAGGCATTTACGACATCGACGGATTGGAGAATGCGCAATGGGTCTCGGTTGAAACGCCTTGGGGTAAACCTTCGGACCAAATACTGACCGGCGCGCTGAACGGGATCGAGATGGCGTTCCTGCCTCGCCACGGGCGTGGCCACATTCATTCGCCGACGGACGTGCCCTATCGCGCCAATATTGACGCGCTGAAACGTCTGGGGATCACGGATGTGATCTCGATCTCGGCCTGCGGATCATTCCGCGAGCATATGGCGCCCGGAGATTTTGTTGTCGTCGACCAGTTCATCGATCGCACCTTTGCGCGGGACAAAAGCTTTTTTGGCTCTGGCTGCGTGGCCCATGTCAGCGTTGCACACCCGACCTGTCCACGTTTGTCAGATGCTTGCGAGACGGCTGGCAAGGCCGCCGGCATCACCATTCATCGCGGCGGCACCTATCTGGCGATGGAGGGGCCGCAGTTCTCGACACTGGCGGAATCCAAAATGTACCGCGAGCATTGGGGCTGCGATGTGATCGGAATGACCAACATGCCCGAGGCTAAACTCGCCCGAGAGGCCGAGCTTTGTTATGCCTCGATCGCCATGGTCACCGACTATGACAGTTGGCACCCGGACCATGGCGAGGTCGACGTGACCGCCATTATCGCCACCCTGACCGGGAACGCCGAAAAAGGCCGAGCGCTGGTCAAGGGCTTGCCAGAGTTGCTGGGGGCAGAGCGCCTGCCCTGCCCGCACGGGTGTGACCGGGCGCTGGAATACGCGATCCTTACCGCGCCAGAAAAACGTGATCCGGCGCTGCTGGCGAAACTGGACGCAGTCGCGGGGCGGGTGCTCTAGCGATTGGTATCAGCACCTATTCCGGTCGGCCGCATCAGTACTTAACCGAAAGGCAGCCTTTTAAGTTCGGTACGGGCGGCAGGGAACGAAGAGGATAGGAATGAAACGGCTCGAGGCCCTGGACGCCGCACGCTTTCTGGCATTTTGCGGCATGGTGCTGGTGAACTTTCGCATCGCGGCGCAGGTCAAACCGACAGATGACTGGGCATCGGCGCTTGTCGATGCACTGGAAGGTCGTGCTGCTGCATTGTTTGTCATTCTGGCCGGGATCGGTATTGGCCTGTCCAGCCCTTCTGCTGGAATTCTGTTACGACGGGCTGCATTTCTGTTCGTACTTGGCCTGATCAACATGACCATGTTTGAGGCCGATATCCTGCATTTCTATGCATTGTATTTTGTTGTCGGCGCGGCGTTTCTGTCCTCGTCCATCTTCGGTTTGTGGCTTGGCGCATGCAGTGTCGTTGTCCTGGCGGTTCTCGCCAATCTTATCTTTGACTATGATCAGGGATGGCACTGGGTTTCCCTGACCCATACCGACCTGTGGACGATACCGGGCTTTGTACGAAACTTGCTGTTCAATGGTTGGCACCCCGTTCTACCTTGGGCAGCGTTCTTGCTGATCGGTATGGCGATTGGGCGATCGCAACTACAGACGGTCTGTGTTCAGCACCGGTTGATCATGTGGGGATTTGGCGCAGCCGTTCTGGCCCTATTTCCGCAAAAGCTGACAACCGATCCTGACTTGGCCGCCTATCTGGGCACTCAATCCATCCCTCCGGGGCCGTTTTACATTTTGGCCGGGGCTGGAACCGCCTGCGTGGTGATCGGCCTGTTGCTAAAGCTCTGGCCGCGGATTCAGGAGCTGGGCGTCGCACCGGCACTGACTGCGCCCGGACGGCAAAGCCTGACGCTTTATATTGCGCATATCGTAATCGGGATGGGCATTCTGGAAGAGGCCGGCCTGCTGGACGGATCGCTCAGCGCGCCACAGATCGTTGGCTACGCCTTGGGTTTCTGCGTGCTGTCCTCAGGATTTGCGCTGCTATGGTTCCTGCGCTTCAGACGCGGACCACTTGAGGCGTTGATGCACCGCGTGACCCGGCCCTCAGGGGCTTGACCTTTGCCCATCACCAAAGCTTGATACTGGCGTATCTTAATCGGAGATCACATGCCCTTTGACATCTGGCTGGCCTTTGTAGCCGCATCCACCGCTTTGCTGCTGATCCCCGGCCCCACCGTGCTGCTGGTGCTCAGCTATGCGCTGTCCAAAGGCCGCAGCGTTGCCGTAGCTTCCGCCACCGGGGTGGCGGTTGGCGATTTGGTGGCCATGACGGCCTCATTGCTGGGATTGGGGGCGTTGGTGCTGGCCTCAGCCGCGTTGTTTTCTGTCCTAAAGTGGGTCGGCGCGGCCTATCTGGTCTGGCTGGGCATCAAGTTACTGCGCAGCGCCCCATCGGCGGGGCTGCAAGCGGTTGAACCCGGCGCAGATATCACTGCGCGAGGCGTCTTTGGTCACGCGGCCGCTGTAACCGCCCTGAACCCCAAATCGATTGCGTTCTTTATCGCCTTCGTGCCGCAATTCCTGCGCCCTACCGAACCTTTGGGCCCTCAATTCGCGATCCTGATAGGCACCTTCGTCGGGCTGGCCTGGTTGAACGCATTGGCCTATGCCCTTTTGGCAGATCGGCTGCGCCATATGATCGGCCGCGCAAGCACCATTCGCGCATTGACGCGTTTCGGGGGGCTGACCCTGATCGGTATGGGGATCGCCACGTCAATCCTGCGTCGCCCGGCCTGAGGGCCTAATCTACAGCGTGATCCTTCATAAATCCGCGAATAAACCGCCTGATTTCCCGCGCCGCCGACGTGTCGAGTTCCCTGCACAGCTCTACAAAAGCATCGCGCTCGCCACGATCCAGCCGCAGAACCAGCTGGCTGTCCTTTTTGACTGAAATCTTACGATCTGTCCCTGACATGCACTTTGTCTCCAAAAGACTTCAGAAGAAATAAAACGTATATACTTAGTATATATAAAACATATGATGGGCAGCTAACAACCTTGCGGAATCTTTGCAAGTAGCCTGTGTTCAATTCAGGTAATTCTTTTTCGGAACCAACGCATTGGCTAAAAAAGACGACGTCTTGGGAAACCTATCTGGTTTTTTCGGTGAGATAGGCAATCGCACGTTCTAGGAAGATTGCAAGCCAGCACGTTCATTCTGTTCTTGCATGACCGTCCCCGATGGGCCAAACAACCCAGCGTGTTTTGACGCCAGAAGGGGTTGGTCATGTCAAGAAACAAGTCGGTCAAGGATTACATCCGAACCATCGTCGATTTTCCGCACGAAGGGATCATGTTTCGGGATGTCACCACCTTGTTTGCAGACCCGCGCGGGTTTCGTATGGCGATTGATCAGATGTTGCACCCCTATGCCGGCGAACAGATCGACAAGGTTGTGGGGCTTGAGGCGCGCGGTTTCATATTGGGCGGCGCCATCGCTCATCAGCTGAGCGTCGGTTTCGTCCCCATCCGCAAAAAGGGCAAGCTGCCCGGCACAACAATCAGCCAGGATTACACGCTGGAATACGGCGAGGCTATCGTCGAGATTCACGATGACGCCATCCAACCGGGTGAGAAAATTCTGGTCGTGGATGACCTGCTGGCCACCGGAGGCACCGCCGCCGCCGGGATCAAACTGATCGAACGGCTGGGCGGCGAGATCGTGTCATGTTCCTTCATCATTGACCTGCCAGAACTGGGCGGGCGCAAGGTTCTGGAAGAGATGGGCATGGATGTTCATGTCCTGTGCGAATTCGAAGGACTCTGACGGATCCCGCACTTACAGCCGCAGGACCGCGCCGGGGTTCATGATCCCTTTGGGGTCCAACGCCGATTTGATCGCCCGCATCGCGCTCAATTTGACCGGATCGCCATATCGCTCCAGATCTTCGGTCTTCAATCGCCCGATACCGTGCTCTGCGCTGACAGAGCCCTGGAACTCATGCACAAGGTCATGAACGGCTCTTTTTACCTTCGCACTTTCGGCGTCATACTCTGACCGGGAATGCCCGTTTGGCGGAAACACATTGTAATGTAGGTTGCCGTCGCCCAGATGCCCGAAACAGTTCACCCGATACGGACCAAGCGCGGCCACAACATCTGCACCACGCCGGATAAATTCTGGGATGGCCGAGATCGGCACCGAGATATCGTGGCTTGAGACCGACCCGATCAGCCGGTTTGCATCCGGAATACGCTCGCGCACGGCCCACATGTCCTGCCGCTGCGCCTCGCTTTGTGCAATCACCGCATCGGTGACCAGCCCACGTGCCTCAGCGGCCTCGTACAGCACCTCAAACGCGGTTTCAGGTGATTGGCCCATCGACAAGCCAATCTCGATCAGTACAGACCATTCGGGCGGCTCGGCAAAGGCCTGCCGCGTGTCTGGCAGAACCTCACTCAGGAACAAAAGACCCTGTTGGTGAAGCAATTCAAATGCACTGACGCTGTCCCCCATGAGGTCCCGCGCCAGCGCCAGAAAATCAACCGCCGCTTCGGCAGAGGTGACCTGAACCATGGCCGTTCCAACCGCCTCAGGGCGGGGAAACAGCTTGAGTGCCGCCGCAGTGATGATCCCTAGCGTCCCTTCGGCTCCGATCAAAAGATTGCGCAGATCATACCCGGTATTGTCCTTTCGCAACCGGCTGAGCCCATGCCAAATTTCGCCGCTTGGTAGAACCGCCTCAAGGCCCAGACACAGGTCACGGGCGTTTCCATAGCGCAACACGTTAACTCCCCCTGCATTTGTCGACAGGTTCCCTCCGATCCTACATGACCCCTGTGAGGCAAGGGAAAGTGGAAATAACCGGTTCGCGCCTTCGGCAGCCGCCTGCACATCTGCAAGGATCACACCACCTTCTGCAATCATCACATTCTCTGTCGGATAGACAGCCCGGATCGCTGTCATCCGCTCTAGCGAGATCAGCAAAGGCGCAGGCCCGTCTGACGTCACCTGACCGCCAACCACACCGGTGCCGCCCCCATATGGCACCACCGGGACCGATGCCTCGGCAGCCAATCGGATCAGAACCGCCACCTCCTCGGCCGTTCTGGGCACCGCAAGCACCCCCGCCTGCCCGGAAATCCGACGGCGCGGCTCCTCGAGATATCGCGCGGTGACCGGTCGCAGCACTTCATCCGGCAAGGCGGCGCGAATTGATTGGGCGAATTGATCGTCTGCGGGATTCAGGGTCATGCCCATTCCTTGCCCAAGGCAACAGGTCCCGACAAGCCCTATTCCAACTCGATCAGGTATTGCGGCTCTAACACAACCACCGTTGGCCGGTCCGGAAGTGAGCGCAGGGATACGGTGATTTCCGACACGCCATCGCGCTCAACCGGGAAATCGCCCCTGACATCCGCCAGAAACCGATCCAGCGAATAGTCTGAAAACCAATGCATCGGAATGATGACCGAACTCTTCAACCGTTTCAGAACTGTAATCATTTCGGGCAGCGGCATGGTCGTCCCACCATCCACCGCTGCCATGACAACATCCAACCGTCCAAGGGCCGCAAATTGCGCGTCCGACGGAATGTGGTGCAGATGACCCAGATGCCCAATGCACAACCCGGCAACCTCAAACACAAAGATCGAATTGCCACGTTCTTCGACCCCGCCATAGACGGACCGGATATCGGTCGAGACATTGCGCACCAACATCTCTTCCAGATCCAGATGATGTTCGATCCCCTCCCCGAACACGCCCCACCCTTCCAGCACATGCGGAATGGCAGGATCGGGATGCGCGGTCCAATGCGTGCCATGGGCGTGGTTCATCGTCACCACATCGGGAATCAAACTGGCCCCGCCGATGAAGCCGGTGAAATCTGTCACGGCGTTCAACCCGCCCGGTGTCTGGATCAGAAAAGACGCATGCGCGACATAGCTGATCCGGACGGAATACTCCGGCACCGGATCTTGCCACCCCGCTTTATGCAGGTATTCGATCCCTGGTGCCGCATCCGCAATGGCGATGCAATGGCTTGGCCGCCGCTCCTGTGCCACAGCCCCGCCCGAGATCACCATCAATGCAAAAACCACCCAGCGCATGACGTGATTGTAGCGCAAGAGCCCGCCAAGTCATGCCCCTAGTTCATCTGGCCAAAAATACCTCGGGGTTTGGGGCAGAGCCCCAATGGCCTCACCGAGGCCACCTACCCGGCTTCGGTCTTCCCGCGCCGGTCTGACCGCAGGCAGGCATATAACACATGCGTTCGCCAGCGCCCGTCAATCTGCAGATAGGACTGCGCCACGCCTTCGTATTTAAAGCCCGAGCTTTCCAGCAATCCGCGCGAGGGTTTGTTTTCGGGCAGGCAGGCCGCCTCGATCCGGCTCAGGTCTAAACGCGTGAAGGCATGATGGACCACCGCGCCAATAGCCTCGCGCATATACCCGTTGCGAGCAAAGGCTTGGCCCGTCCAATAGCCCAGGGTCCCCGCCTGTGCTGGGCCACGGCGCACATTGTCCAGCGTGATCGCACCGACCAGCAGGTCATCAGATCGCCGGAACAGAAATAACGGAATCGCCGTCCCACTCGCAACCGAGCGCTGCGCCCAGTAGACACGGTTAGTAAAGGATTTCCGGCTCAAGTGGTCCGAGGCCCAGATCGGCTCCCACTGGGTCAGAAAGTCTCTGGACGAGCGTCGCAGCGCCGCCCAGTCGTTAAAATCGGAGTGCACGGGCGGGCGCAAGCTGAGCCGCTCGGTTTCAAGTTTCAGCTTGCGTCTGCCCAGAAGCATCACGCCGCGCGCCTCTCCTGCAAGTCCGCGAGTGTGGGTGCACCTGATACCGGACCATACAGCGCCAGCGCCGCTGGCGCTTGTGCTGCTATCTGTTCAGCAAAGCTGCGGACATCTTCGGTGCTGACCGCGTCAATCTTGGCGACTGTATCCTCAAGCGACGGCACCCGTCCCCAGATCTGCACCAGACGCGCCAGACGCTCGGCTCGGTTCGAGGGGCTTTCCAGCCCCATCAGCATTCCGGCCTTCATTTGCGCACGAGCACGGGCGACCTCTTCGGGGCTCATATCCTCGGCGGCACGTTTCATTTCGTCAATGGTGATCGTCGCCAACTCACCGATCTGATCCGCAGATGTGCCCGCGTAGATCGTGGTTGTCCCGGTGTCGGCATAGGCGCCGGCCTGGGCAAAGATCGTATAGCAAAGCCCGCGTGTTTCCCGCACTTCCTGAAACAAGCGCGAAGACATACCCCCGCCCAGCGCGGTCGAATAAATCTGCGCGGTATAGATCGCGTCGTCGCGATAGCCGGGGCTTTCCAGCGCCAAAGCGAAATGAGCTTGCTCCAGTTCTTTCTCCTGCCGCGCCTCACCACCGGTAAATCGGGCCACTTCAGGGATCAAACCCTTTCGTGGTTGCAGGTGACCAAACATCTCTTCGGCCGTTTTCATCAGTGCATCGTGATCCACCGCACCAGCAGCGGATAGGATCATCTGTTCAGGGCCATAATGCTCGGCCACGAAACCCGACAGATCCTCGCGCGAGAATGCGCTGACGCGTTCAGTGGGGCCAAGTATGGTCCGGCCCAAGGGCTGATCGTGATAGCTTTGCTCTTGCAGCCAGTCAAAGATTACATCGTCGGGCGTGTCATAGGCCTGACCGATTTCCTGTAGGATCACACCGCGTTCGACCTCAATCTCGCGCGGATCGAAGATCGGGTTCAGGACGATGTCACCGATGACATCCATCGCCAGCGCCACATCGTCTTTTAGAACGCGCGCGTAATAGGCCGTCACCTCGCGCGAAGTATAGGCGTTGATATACCCGCCCACATCCTCGATCGCTTCGGCAATTTGCAGCGCGGATCGCCGTTTGGTTCCCTTGAACGCCATATGCTCAAGGAAATGGGCTATGCCATTCTGTTCGATCCGCTCATTGCGCGCACCGGCGGTTACCCAGATGCCTATGGCCGCAGATTGCAGCCCCGGCATATGTTCACTGACGATACGGAAGCCGTTCTTCAGTTGGTCTTGTCTGACAGTCACTCGGCGATATGCCCTTTGATATGATCCTCAAGGGCGCCCAGATCATTGGCGATGCGGGTCACCCGTTCCGGACGTTCATACAGATCAGACATGCGAGAGGGAAGAGGCGGATGTACGCCACTCGCCTTCTCGACCGCAGCCGGGAACTTGGCCGGGTGTGCGGTCGCCAAAGTGATCATCGGGACGTTCGCGTCGCGGTGCTCCTCGGCAACTTTGATACCCACGGCAGTATGGGGGCAGACCAGTTCGGTGCTGTGGGCCAGCGTGGCTGTGATCGTCGCCAGTGTTTCCTCTTCGGACACGCGGCCCGAGTCGAAGCTTTCGCGCAACGCTTCCATCGCGCCTTGGCCGACATTGAAGCCGCCCGTCTTCAGCTCGTCCATCAGCTGAGCCACAGAATTGCCATCCTCGTCATAGGCATAATACAGCGCCCGTTCAAAGTTCGAGCTGACCTGAATATCCATCGAAGGGCTGATCGAAGGGATCGTGTCTCCCTTGAAATACCCTTCACCTGCCAGACACCGATGCAGAATGTCATTCTGGTTGGTCGCCACTACCAACCGGTCAATCGGCAAGCCCATGCGTTTGGCCAGGTAGCCCGCAAAGATGTCCCCGAAATTACCCGTAGGCACGGTAAAGCTGACCTTGCGATGTGGCGCGCCAAGGCTGACCGCAGCTGAGAAGTAATAGACGATCTGTGCCAGCACGCGGGCAAAGTTGATCGAGTTCACCCCCGCCAGTTTCACACCGTCACGGAAGTCGAAATCGTTGAACATATCCTTCAACGCGGCCTGACAGTCGTCAAAGTCCCCGTCGACGGCCAGAGCATGCACATTGCTGTCCGCAGGTGTGGTCATCTGACGACGCTGCACCTCGGAAACGCGGCCATGCGGATACAGGATAAACACGTCTACCGCATCCAGCCCCCGGAACGCCTCAATCGCGGCCGAACCGGTATCACCGCTGGTCGCGCCCACGATAGTCACCCGATCCCCGCGACGCTTCAGCGCCACCTGGAACAACTGACCGATTAGCTGCATGGCGAAGTCTTTGAAGGCCAGTGTCGGGCCGTGAAACAACTCCAGCAGGAAGTGGTTCTCGTTCAACTGCTTCAACGGTGCGCGGGCGTCATGGCCGAACCCTTTATAGGCGCGGGCAATGATCTGTTTGAACTCATCTTCCCCAAATGATCCGCTGACATAGGGCCACATCACGCGAAAGGCGATGTCCTCATAAGACAGTCCTGCCAACGCGGCGATTTCATCGTGGCTCAAGACCGGGATTTCAGCGGGCAGATACAGGCCTCCGTCGCGGGCCAGCCCGGTCAGCATCGCCTCTTCAAAACTCAGTTCGGGCGCCTGCCCGCGGGTTGAGACATATTTCATTGCGCTTCACTTTCTGATGGGGCGCGACCGCGCCACAGGAAATAACCAGTCATCGCAGCCCAGACCAAAGCCAGGCCAAACCATGTGATTGCGTATCCCAGGTGATCATTCGGGATGCCTGCTGTATTCACCGGCAAAGGTGTCAAATTCGGATCGGTCCGGGATCGTGCGATTACCAGAACCGGGTCGGTTCCCAGAGCTGCAGCAAGATTGGGAACATCGCGGGCAAACCAGATATTGGCATCCACATCTGGCTCGGGCGTATAGCCGTCGATCTCATCCGGCCAGTGCAGATTGCCCGTCAGTTCGATCTGCCCGGTTTGTCTTTCAACCTGTTTGGCAGTGGCTGGGATAAAACCGCGATCGACCAGAATAGTCCGGTCGCCAGTATCGAAAGCTTGGATAACCCGATAGCCAGCGCCTACTTGTTTCACCGAAACCAGAACATGGATTTCACCCGGCTGCATCTCACCCTGGACGAAAACCGGTAGGTACTTGTCCCGTGTCTCGGAAGGCTGCTGCGGCAGGGAAACAGGCTCGGCAGAGATCCGGTCGTTAATCTCGGCCAACACGTCTTGTTTCCACCCAAGCCGCTGTACCTGCCAGACGCCCAGCGATACAAGTACGCCCAGACCGGCGAGCCCGAAGATCAGCAGGAAAGTTATGCGGCGCATGGCGGGGTCAAACCTTGTTGCAGAAACCGGCGTCTTGTTAAGGGCGGTGTGAACTGAATTGCAACCACCCATTTGTATCGGGTGCAATCTTGCACCCTGATAGAGAAAAAGCCGCCCTTGGGGGCGGCTTTTGCAATTTTGTTACCGGTCCGACGTCAGATCAAAGGGGCTTGTCCCCAGATATAGACTGCGAAGAACAGGAACAGCCAGACAACGTCAACAAAGTGCCAGTACCAGGCCGCGGCCTCGAAACCGACGTGCTTTTCCGGTGTGAAATCACCCTTCAGTGCCCGGATTAAACAGACCGACAAGAAGATGGTGCCGATAATCACGTGGAAGCCGTGAAAGCCGGTTGCCATGAAGAAGTTCGAATAGAACTGATCACCACCGAATTTCCAGCCCTCATGGGCCAGCAATTCGTAGTACTCAAAGCCCTGCAGAGCGGTAAATGCGATGCCCAAAACGATACCAATAGCGAGGCCGTTGATCAGCGCCTTCCGGTCATTGTCATGCACCAGCGCGTGGTGTGCCCAGGTGATGGCACAGCCCGAAAGCAGCAAGACCAGCGTGTTGATCAGCGGCAAGTGGAACGGGTCAACCGCGTGGATATCCGGCTGGATGTACTCGGTGCCCGCATAGTCGTACATCGGGTACATACGGTGTTTGAAGAACGACCAGAACCAGGCGAAGAAGAACATCACCTCGGACATCACGAACAGGATGAACCCATAGCGCAGGCCAATGCGCACGACCGGCGTGTGATCGCCTACACGGCTTTCGGCCACCACTTCGGACCACCAGGCGAACATGGTGTAAAGTACCGCAACAAGACCGGCCCAGAACATGTAGGAGGTGACGCCGTGCATCCAGAGGACGGCCCCGAACAACATTACAAAGCCGCCCGCGGCGCCGATCAGTGGCCAGATCGAAGGGGTCAGAATGTGGTAATCATGATTTTTTGCGTGTGCCATCAGCGTCCCTCACCTACAGGCGTTAGTTCTTGTTTGTATCAGCCTGAACATCAAGGGCGGCATAGCCCTCGGGCAGGTCAATTTCGTAGAATGTATACGACAGAGTGATCGTATGCACATATTTGGCTTCCAGATCCTCGACCATTTCGGGATCGACGAAAAAGCTCACCGGCATCTGAACCCGTTCTCCGGGTTGCAACACCTGTTCTTCAAAACAGAAACAGGCGATCTTCTGGAAATACCCACCGGCCGAATAAGGCGCAACGTTGTAAGACGCCTGACCGGCAATCGGGCGGTCCGTGGGGTTATATGCCTCATAGAAGGCCAGGCCCGTTTCACCGATGCGGATTTCCATCTGGCGCTCGACCGGCTTAAATTCCCAGGCCATGTCTTTCGCCTTTGAGGCGTCAAAGCGAACGGTAACAGTGCGCTCAAGGATGTCCTCTGGCGCGGCTTCAGCCACTCCGGTTGTGCCGCCATACCCGGTGACCCGGCAAAACCAGTCGTAAAACGGTACCGAAGCCCAGGCGAGGCTGCCCATCAGAACAACAACGCCGACGGTTTGCACGACGGTTTTTTGCGGCCCCGTGAGCGCCATCAGTTCTGCACCTCTTGCATGGCCCTATTAAAATCGGTCCCTGAGACTTTGACGATCGTCAGCCCAAAGATCAGCACGATGAATGCAGCAAGCGTCAGGCCAACGCCCAGATTTCGGCTGAACCGACGTTGATGCAACTCATGGCTTTTGCGCAGGCTCATGCCCAGCCTCCCAGCCCGTAAGGCTTCAGCAGTGCTTCGGCAAGGATCGCGCCGAAATGCAGGAAAAGATACAGCAGCGAGAGCTTGAAAAAGCCACGCTCAACTTTGAAGTTATCAGCCTCGGAGTCATCCTCGGTCCGACGCGAGATTGCCCATGCTCCGCTCAGGAACAACGCGTTCAGTACAATAGCGACGGTCAGATAGATCGGGCCGCCGATTGCCGAAAAGCCGGTTCCAATCGCAAGCACTGCCAGCAGAACGGTGTAGACCAGAATATGCCAGCGCGTCGCCCGCCGACCATGGGTTACCGTCAACATCGGCACACCCGCATCGTCGTAATCCGACCGCATAAACAGGGCCAGCGCCCAGAAATGCGGCGGCGTCCACATGAAGGTGAGGGCAAACATCAGCCAAGGTTCGACGGACATGGATCCGGTTGCAGCGACCCAGCCGATGACCGGCGGGAAAGCCCCAGCTGCGCCGCCAATCACGATGTTCTGTGGCGTCGAACGCTTGAGCCACATCGTGTAGACAACGACATAGAAGAAGATGGTGAAGCCCAGAAAGGCTCCGGCGAACCAGTTGGTTGCAAGACCCAACATGATCACCGACAGGCCGGACAGTGCCAGGCCCAAGGCCATCGCTTCGCCCTCTTGTACCTTGCCCGACGGTATGGGGCGACCTTTGGTGCGCTTCATAACGCGGTCGATATCTGCATCCCACCACATGTTCAGCGCGCCGGATGCGCCACCTCCGATGGCAATGAACAATATCGCGCAGAACCCAACGAACGGATGTACCGGTACCGGCGCTGCCAGCAGACCAACAAGCGCCGTGAATACAACCAGCGACATCACGCGCGGCTTCAGCAGGGCGAAGTAATCGCCAAAGCTGGCCTCATTCGCATACGCTTGGGCGGTCGTTTGGCTTGCATTGATGCTTGCGTCGCTCATCTCGGGTCCTTTTGGGGCGAAGGCTGTGCGATCTCTCGCACAGCCTGCATCTAGTAGCAGGCGGGACGCATCCCACCCTTACTGAAATCAGTTCGAAGCGACCTGATAGTTCTGCGGCAGGCCCGCATACTCGTCGATCGCACCTTTCAGCCAAGCGTCATACGCCTCTTGGCTGACAACTTTGACAGTGATCGGCATATAGGCATGGTCCTTGCCGCACAGTTCCGAACACTGGCCGAAATAGATGCCTTCCTTTTCGGCCTCAAACCACAGCTCAGCCAGGCGTCCGGGTACACCGTCCTGCTTCACACCGAAGGACGGAATGGTCCAGGAATGGATCACGTCGGACGCAGTAACTTGCATCACGATGACCTTGCCAACCGGGACAACAACCGCTGTGTCGGTGGCCAGCAGCCACTCATCGTCGCTATACCCTGCGTCTGCCAGCTTGGCCCGCATCGCGTCATCCAGGACAAATGCCGTCACGTCCGCATCGGCGGGGCGAGTACCTTCGTCCAACGTGGCTGGGTGGCCGAGCAGATAGCTGTCGAATGCAAAATCGTGATCGACATACTCATATGTCCAATACCACTGGTTGCCGACAACCTTGATAACGACATCACCTTCGGGAATTTCCTGCTGCTTGAACAGAACCGGCAGAGAGAAAGCACCGATGAATACTAGAATCAGAATCGGACCCAACGTCCAGACGATCTCGACCGGAGTATAGTGCGAGAATCGCGCCGGGGTCGGGTTGACGCGTTGATTATAACGCATGATGCAGTAAACCAGCAGGCCCGCAACGAATATGCAGATCGCGGTAATAATCACCAGAATCATATTATCCAGGCGATGAATCCCCTCGGCAAGGCTTGTGGCTGCAGGCTGGAATCCTATGCCGCCGTCAACCGGCTGACCGATAATCTCAAGCTCCTGAGCCATGGCGGGAAGGCTGGAGAGGGCTGTCATAAGCCCCGAAAGCTTCAAAGCGTTCTTCATTTTCTGTCCTGATCGTTTGATCTTTGCGTCCCTGGCGAAAAGGTGTGAATCGGCCACACCTCACCCGTTGTCTTTGGCCGCGTTAAAAACCATATTCCTGCGGGTAGATAAAGCAAAATGCTTGCGTCAAACAGACGCTATTTTTGATCTGGATCAAACTCGAAAGGTCCCAAGAGATGCCCAACGACCCGTTTCGCCCGTTTGAAAGCGCTCTTCCACATGACGAAGCGCTTGCGGTACTGCAATCCGCCACCGCCGGGGCCGAGGACGGAGAACTGTACGTTGAACGCCGGAAATCCGAGTCTCTGGTCTTTGATGACGGGCGCTTGCGGACCGCTTCTTATGACGCGTCCGAAGGTTTCGGCCTGCGCGCCGTACAGGGCGAAGTGGCAGGCTATGCGCATTCAACGGACGTCTCGATTCCTGCCCTGAAACGGGCCGCCGAGACCGCGCGGCTGGCGGTCGGTGATGGTGGCGGAACGCTAGCTGATGCCCCCCGGGCCACCAACAAGCGCCTTTATACAGACGAAGACCCTATCGAATCTGCCAGTTTCCCCGTCAAAATCGAAACATTGCGCGAGATTGACGCCTTTGCCCGTGATCTTGATCCGCGTGTAGTACAGGTCAGCGCCACTATTGCTGCTGCGGTGCAGGAAGTTGAGATTCTGCGCCCTGACGGCATTCTGGTCCGCGATGTCCGCCCCATGACCCGGTTGAATATCTCGGTCATCGTGGAACAGAACGGCCGTCGTGAGAGCGGCTCGACCGGTGGAGGTGGCCGGATCGGCCTGGACGGGCTGATCGACCCAACCGACTGGCAGGATAAAGCCCGCGAGGCCCTTCGCATCGCCATGGTCAACCTCGAGGCTGTTCCCGCCCCTGCGGGCGTGATGGAGGTAGCACTGGGCCCTGGCTGGCCTGGCATCTTGCTGCACGAAGCAATTGGCCACGGCCTTGAAGGGGATTTCAACCGCAAGGGCAGTTCCGCCTTTGCCGGGCTGATGGGTCAACAGATCGCCTCCAAAGGCGTCACGGTCGTTGATGACGGCACAATCGCCGACCGGCGCGGATCAATCAGCGTCGATGATGAGGGCACACCCAGTTCGCGCACGGTGCTGATCGAAGACGGCATCCTGACCGGATATATGCAGGATCGCCAGAACGCCCGTCTGATGGGTGTTGCGCCAACCGGGAATGGGCGGCGTCAAAGCTATGCCCATAAACCAATGCCACGGATGACAAATACAATCATGCTGGGTGGCGATGCCGATCCCGCCGCTTTGGTAGCCGATATAAAGGATGGCATCTGGGCCGTAGGCTTTGGCGGCGGTCAGGTGGATATCACCAACGGCAAATTTGTGTTTTCCTGTACCGAGGCATACCGGGTTGAAAACGGCAAAATCGGCGCGCCGGTCAAAGGGGCAACATTGATTGGCGATGGCCCCTCTGCCCTCAAACGCGTTCGCGGGTTGGGCAACGACATGGCCTTGGATCCGGGAATGGGCACTTGCGGCAAGGATGGTCAATGGGTGCCTGTGGGCGTTGGCCAACCTACGGTCCTGATGGATGGGCTGACGATTGGCGGATCGGCGGCCTAATTAGAATCGGTCACTGCTTCCAAAGCGCAGGGTTAACGCCCGCTTTGGATATGCATTGATACTTTGCGGAGAGGTGTTTTCCGACTTCCGACTCGGCTGTATTTTTTGCCGTTGATTTTCAACAACCTACGCAACTGAGACACCCGAGCCTCGAAATATATCCGGAAAATTTGACGGGATTCACACGCTGTTAACCCTGGCAGCCGTAAACCAGTTCTGCAATCAGACGGAGCAACGGATGACCGAAGAGCAGCTTTCTTCCAATCACCCCACACTCCCACCCACCACGGAAGAGGATCGGTTTTCCTGGCTTCGTCTGTTGCGTTCTCGCAAAGTGGGCCCGGCGACGTTTCGGCGGCTGCTTCGCGAACATGGCTCGGCGCAGAATGCGCTGGCCGCGCTGCCGGAAATGGCACGCGCTGCCGGAATAGAAGGGTATGAAATCTGCCCGCCCGGCGTGATTGAGGCGGAACTCAAGGCTGCAAAAGCTGCCAATGCGCGGCTTTTGTGCCTAGGGTCCGCCGATTTCCCATCCGCTTTACATGATCTGAATGATGCTCCGCCAATGTTGTGGGCAATCGGTGACACCTCTCTTTTACAGCGCCCCTCGGTCGCTATGGTCGGTGCCCGCAACTGCTCATCTCTGGGCGCGCGAATGGCGCGCGGATTGGCGACCGATCTGGGAAAACAGGGTTATGTGATCGTTTCTGGCCTGGCCCGCGGGATTGATACCGCGGCGCACCTAGCCACGGTTGAAACAGGCACCATCGCCGTTATGGCGGGGGGGGTCGACGTGGTTTACCCTGCTGAAAATACCGATCTTGCCGCTGAAATCGCAGGTTCCGGGCTGCGCGTCTCGGAGCAACCCATGGGCGTCACGCCACAGGCGCGCCATTTCCCGCGTCGCAACCGGATCATCTCGGGCCTGGCAAAGGCCGTTATTGTGGTCGAAGCCGCCGCCAAATCCGGCAGCCTGATTACAGCGCGCGACGCCTTGGACCAGGGGCGCGATGTTCTGGTCGTACCCGGGCACCCCTTTGACGCGCGTGCGGCCGGCTGCAACCTGCTGATCCGCGACGGTGCTACTTTGATAAGGTCTGCAGAAGATGTGATCGAAGCGCTACCGCAGCAAGCGAACCTATTCGAACCCCAGCAAATGCTCCAAAAGAATTTACCCCGCACACCATGCTCAACCAATGACCTGGAACGCCTAATTCTGACCCGGCTCGGCCCCTCTCCTATCGCCGAAGACCAGTTGATCCGCGATGTTGAGGCAACGGCGGGTGAAATTGCCCCGGTTTTGGTCGATCTAGAACTGGACGGACGTATTCAACGCCAACCCGGGGGTCTTCTGTCATTGACCGCCTGAGTGTTGGATATCCAATCTTACACATGTATCCCATTGAAATCGCGTATAAATCCTTGCTTTCAAAGGAACGCATTGACAATTCGCTCTTGCCCTACACATCTTGCACACTCATAGAAGGCGCCAATTCCGTCGAGCGAGGTTTCCCCTTAAATGCCTGTAGTTGTTGTAGAATCCCCTGCCAAGGCCAAAACAATCAATAAATATCTTGGCCCGGACTACACGGTTCTGGCGTCTTACGGCCATGTTCGAGATCTGCCGCCCAAAGATGGCTCGGTCGATACCGAGGATGAGTTTGCGATGAAATGGGAGGTCGGGAACGACAGCCGCAAACATGTCAAAGCCATCGCCGACGCGCTGAAAGAAGACAACGCCCTGATCCTCGCCACCGACCCCGATCGTGAGGGTGAAGCGATCAGTTGGCATTTGCAGGAAGCACTGACCAAACGCCGGTCGATCAAAAAGGATACGCCTGTCAGCCGGGTGACCTTCAACGCCATCACTAAGGACGCAGTGACCGAGGCGATGCGAAACCCCCGTCAGGTGGACATGCCACTTGTCGAGGCCTATCTGGCCCGCCGTGCGCTGGATTATCTTGTGGGGTTCAACCTGTCGCCCGTCTTGTGGCGCAAACTGCCTGGTGCAAAATCCGCAGGCCGCGTGCAGTCTGTCTGCCTGCGCCTGATCGTCGAGAGAGAGATGGAAATCGAGGCGTTCAAACCAGTGGAATACTGGTCGGTGCGCGCCCTGTTCGAAACACCCCGTGGTCAGACCTATGAGGCACGCCTGGTCACACTGGCCGGTAAAAAGCTGGACAAGCACGATCTGTCCAACTCAACCCAGGCCGAACTGGCGGTGCAGGCGATCACCAGCCGCGCGCTCATTGTCACTTCGGTCGAGGCGAAACCCGCCGCTCGAAATCCCAGCGCACCCTTCATGACCTCGACCCTGCAGCAAGAGGCCAGCCGCAAGTTCGGCATGGGTGCGCGTCACGCGATGCAAGTGGCACAGCGCTTGTATGAGGCCGGCTACATTACCTATATGCGAACCGATGGCATCGACATGGCCCCCGAGGCCGTGGCGGCTACGCGCGAGACCATCGCCGACCGCTATGGCGCGGAATATGTGCCGGACAGCCCTCGCATCTATAAGAACAAGGCAAAGAACGCGCAGGAAGCCCACGAATGCATCCGGCCTACGGATATGACCCGCGATGCCAAAGCGCTGAAGGTAACAGACGACGATCAGCGCAAGCTCTATGACCTGATCTGGAAACGCACCATTGCCTGCCAGATGGCCGCTGCCCGGCTGGAACGCACAACTGTCGAAATCGGAAGCGAAGATGGGCAGGTTGGCCTGCGCGCGACCGGTCAGGTGGTGATGTTTGACGGGTTCATGCGTGTCTATGAAGAAGGCCGCGATGATGTCGCCGATGAGGATGACAAACGCCTGCCCCAGATCATGCAGGGCGACCCTGCACGGTTCTCTAAAACCACGTTGCGGGATCAGTTCACCAAAGCGACAAGCGATGGCACGGACCGGGCCGCGAAAGAGGCCATTCTGTCAGACAATGAATCAGTTCTGGCGCTGCAACATCACACTCAACCGCCGCCGCGCTATACCGAGGCGACGCTGGTCAAGCGGATGGAAGAGTTGGGGATCGGGCGACCGTCGACCTATGCCTCGATTGTCACAACGATTCAGGACCGGGAATATGTACGCAAGGACAAGAACCGGCTGATCCCCGAAGAAAAGGGGCGGATCGTCACGATTTTTCTGCTGAACTTCTTCCGTCAGTATGTCGGTTATGAATTCACCGCCAATCTGGAAGAACAGCTGGACGATGTGAGTGCAGGTGATCGGGACTATAAGGATCTGCTGAGCAAATTCTGGCGCGACTTCTCGGCCGCGATTGGCGAGACATCGGAACTGCGCATTTCCGAAGTGCTGGACAAACTGGACGAAGCACTGGCACCGCAGCTCTATCCGCCACGCGAGGATGGATCTGACCCGCGTGTCTGTCCGAAATGCGGCGCGGGCCAGTTGCACCTGAAAACTTCACGCACTGGCGGGTTCGTCGGCTGTGGCAACTATCCCGAATGCACCTATACCCGTCCTATCGCCGGTGAAGGTGCCGAGGGAGAAGAGCGCCTGCTGGGTGAAGATTCAGGTGATGATATCTGGCTGAAGACCGGTCGGTTCGGACCTTATGTTCAACGTGGAGAGCCAACGCCTGAGAACAAGAAACCTCCGCGCGCCTCGCTGCCACGTGGCTGGAGCAAGGATGATATGGATCTGGACAAGGCGCTGACATTGCTATCCCTGCCCCGCCAGATTGGTGAGCACCCCGAGGGCGGTATGATCAGCTCGAATTTCGGGCGGTTCGGACCATATCTGATGCACCAGCTGGCGGATGAGGCCAAACCGGTTTATGCAAACCTCAAAGACCCCAATGACGTGTTCGAGATCGGCATGAACCGCGCGGTCGAATTGCTTGCTGAAAAGCGCTCCAATCCGGGACGCGGACGCCGGGCTGCGGCCAAAGCGCTGAAAGAACTGGGGGAACATCCCGATGGTGGCGCAATGCAGGTCCTGGATGGGCGCTATGGTCCATATGTGAAGTGGGAAAAGGTCAACGCGACCATTCCCAAGGACATCAAACCCGAGGACGTAACGCAGGAAATGGCCATCGAACTGGTCAATGAGCGCGCGGCCCTCAAAGGGACCAAGAAAAAGGCGGCGCCCAAGAAAAAAGCCGCCAAGAAGACAACCAAGAAGGCCGGTTAGGTAGAAATACCACCCTTCGCCCGGTTTCATTGACTTCCCCGTGACGTGACGGCACAACCTGCCCAACACCATCTCATTGGGGGAGTTTTCCATGAAGAAAATCTATGCCAATGCCAACGAAGCGCTCGATGGCGTGCTTTCGGATGGCATGTTGATCGCCGCTGGCGGGTTTGGCCTGTGCGGGATTCCCGAGCTGCTGCTTGAGGCAATCAAGACCTCGGGTGCCAAAGACCTGACCTTTGCCTCGAACAATGCGGGCGTGGACGATTTCGGTATCGGTATCCTGCTGCAAACGAAGCAGGTCAAAAAGATGATCAGTTCATATGTGGGCGAAAACGCCGAATTCATGCGTCAGTACCTCAGCGGTGAGCTTGAACTGGAATTCAACCCTCAAGGCACCCTGGCCGAACGGATGCGCGCAGGTGGTGCCGGGATCCCGGGTTTCTACACAAAAACGGGCGTAGGCACTGTTATTGCCGATGGGAAAGAACACAAAGACTTCAACGACGAGACCTATATTCTCGAAGAAGGTATTTTTGCAGATCTGGCGATTATCAAGGCGTGGAAAGCCGACGACACCGGCAATCTGGTGTTCCGCAAGACCGCCCGAAACTTCAACGTGCCCGCCGCCACTTGCGGTAAGATCTGTGTGGTCGAAGTTGAAGAGATCGTGCCCCGTGGCTCTCTGGACCCTGACATGATCCACCTACCTGGAATTTACGTGCATCGCATCATTCAGGGCAATCACGAAAAGCGCATCGAACAGCGCACCACCCGCAAGAAGGAGGACGCATAATGCCCTGGGACCGGAATCAGATGGCCGCCCGCGCGGCGCAAGAGCTGGAAGACGGCATGTATGTAAACCTCGGCATCGGTATCCCGACGCTGGTGGCAAATTATGTTGGCGACAAGGATATCACCCTGCAATCCGAAAACGGAATGCTTGGTATGGGTCCCTTTCCTTTCGAGGGCGACGAAGACCCGGACCTGATCAACGCAGGCAAGCAGACGATCACCGAACTGTCTCGGACTGCTTATTTCGACAGCGCTACGTCTTTCGCCATGATCCGGGGCGGCAAAATCGCCGCGGCAATCCTGGGTGCCATGGAAGTGGATGAAAAAGGCGATCTGGCCAACTGGATGATTCCCGGCAAGCTGGTCAAAGGCATGGGCGGCGCGATGGATTTGGTTGCAGGTGTCGGACGTGTGATCGTGGTTATGGATCACACCAACAAACACGGTGAATCGAAAGTGCTGAAAGAGTGCACCCTGCCGCTGACCGGCAAGGGTGTTGTGGATCGCATCATCACCAATTTTGGGGTTCTGGATGTGGTCGATGGCGGCCTGAAGATCGTAGAGCTCGCAGATGGTGTCAGCGAAGATGAGATGCGCGCCGCGACACAGGCGACGATTGTCGACTGATCAATTCACCTAATGGCAAGGCCCACTTCAGTGTGGGCCTTGGTCAATTAAGAGCCTGAAACACGCACCCGTCAGAAATCAACTCGGGCGGTGTCGAACACAGCGCTCGCGCCACCTGAAAAGCCGCGAGAACCTTGGGCACATAGTCCCGTGTTTCCGCATAAGGCGGTACACCACCATGTTTGCGAACCGCACCCTCGCCCGCATTATATCCGGCCAGGACCAGGATCGGGTCGTTTCCAAACTCTTCCATCAGCCAGTTCAGGTATTTCACTCCGCCCGAGATGTTCTGCCCCGGGTGAAGGCTGTCCTCGACCCCAAATCGTTTCGCGGTCGCGGGCATAAGCTGCATCAGCCCCTGCGCCCCGGCCGAACTTTCCGCCTTCTCCCGGCCTGCCGATTCAACCGAGATGACGGCCAGCACCAACGCAGGCGACACATTTGTCCCTACGGTCGAGCGTAAAATGTCGATCCCCTGCCGCTGAGCAATATTCTGAAGCGTCTGCAATCGGGGCGAGGCTACGTTTATGGCGGCTAGCGCATTTATCGAATCCTGCAAACGACCCGAACTGGCTTCATCTATCCCGGGTGAGATCCTGTCCCAGAACGCTTTATAAGACCCGACGGGTTTGTTTTGCGGCGAAATTCCCGGAAGCCCCGGAGGCGTAACACGTGTCCTCGCGATAATCTCAGGAACTACGATCTCAGCCCCTGTGCTGGGCGCCGAAGGTGCTGAGGCATGTTCTGTAGGCGATATCTGAACGGTAATGCGCGGGCGCTGACCGGGCTTGGCTGCTTTGATCCGTTTATATACACCACGCGGTTCGACTTCGTTGGCGGGGACAGACACAGGTGCGGACACCACTGCCAGCGCCAAGCCGGCGCAAGTTATTGCGTTCCGGAGATTCATTTGCCTGCCTCATGTTCTCTTTTGCGTCGATTTGAACCCCGAATCTGTCTGTAAGGCCAGAAAAACAATGTGAATTGGGGCAATTTCGCCTCATTTGGCGCCATTTTGCATCGGGTTTTATCGGTACTCGTACGAAGGGATTATTTTTATTTATTTAATTTCAATTAGTTAATCGGAAAGCTACCAAAAAGTTAAGCTGAGGCACAAAAATTTGGGGTTTGGCCCAATTCCTGCCACGCCCAACAGGCAAACATAATGCCATACCGAGACGATCGGGAGCGGACTGAGAGACGAAGCTCTGGAAGACGCCGAGGTTCATTAGACTTATTAGATCCTTTAGGAGGGACGTAACATGATCAAGTTCATCAAGAACTTCACCACTGACGAAGACGGCGCCGTAACAGTAGACTGGGTCGTTCTGACCGCAGCTGTTGTTGGCCTGGCCGCTGTTGCTTGGACACAGGTTAGCGACGGTGTCGACGATCTGGCTGGCGACATTGACACCGCCCTGACGGGTGTTGTTGTTACTGCACCTAACGCGGGCCCAACAACCCCGTAATTATTTAGATAGAATTTTGAAGGGGGCTGCGCTCGTCAGATCGCGGCCCCCTTTTTTATAGAAAAAAGACGAGGTCCTGCGATGAAGGATATTTCAAAATTCTTATCCGGGGAACATGGCGCAATCACCGTTGATTGGGTGGTGCTTACTGCTGCGCTGGTCGGCCTTGGACTTGTCACCGTATTCAATTTGACGGGCGGGGTACAACACGTCGATACCGAGACGGGTAACGCACTTCGCGGTATAGAGGTCTATTCTGCGAATCAGGAACAGGCATCGGAATCAGATTGATCAATCTGGCACTAAGGACACGGGCGTCAAAAAAATACTTCATTGTCCCCCTTTTCGACACAATTCTCCTGTAACCAATAGTCAGTTGAAGTCGTATTCCCTATGACGACTGACATCGCATACAAATAAATGAGGGAACGCGCATGCGTGCAGTATTTGGACTTGTCCTGATTGTTGGGGTGGCTCTGGCAGGAGGAGCTGTTTATATGGCGCGGGACTATATTTCTCAGTATCAGGCGGAATTGGCTAGAGAACGTTTGGCGGCTCAGGAAGCATTGGCAAATGTTAAGTCCGTCCCGACGGTGGACGTTCTGGTTTCGAACCGTGCTCTTAAATATGGTGAGCGTCTGGTCGCCGAAGATGTGCGGATCGTGAAATGGCCTGAGGATGCAATTCCCGAAGGAAGCTTCCTTGAAATGGCCGTCCTGTTTCCAGAGGACGCCAGTGGCGACCGCTTCGTTCTGAGGACCATGGAAAAAGACGAAGCCCTGATGGAGGTCAAAGTAACCAAACCAGGCGAGGCAGCGGGTCTGACATCACGAATCGCGAAAGGTAAGCGCGCATTTGCAATCAGCGTGGACGTTGCTTCGGGCGTATCCGGCTTCCTTCGCCCTGGTGACAGTATCGATGTTTATTGGACCGGTTCGTATGGTGGCGGAATCGATGGGTCGCGCGGCGAAATCACCCGCCTGATTCAAACCAGCATTGAGTTGATCGCTGTTGACCAGAGCGCCGGGTCCGATCTGACCGGAGCCACGATCGCGCGCACCGTTACGGTCGCTGCTACTCCGGAACAAATCGCGGCACTGGCTCAGGCTCAGAACACCGGCCGCCTGTCTTTGGCGCTGGTTGGCGTGCAAGACGACACAATCGCAAGCGCGGTCGAGGTTGACCAAAGAAAACTTCTGGGCATTAAAGATGTCGTCCCCGTGGCACCCAAAATCGCGGAAGAGGTCTGTACGGTCAAGACGCGCCGCGGTGCCGAGATCGTCGATACGGGAATAGTAACACCCTGCACAAATTAACAGAAAATCAGTGCGTTACATGACCGGGGCCGCGCGAATTGCGCGGCCCTAATTTGTTCGCATGTTGCGCATTGTCCACATAAGGAAAATTCCAGAAACCATTGATTATTGCAATAAATTCTCAATTCGCGCAGTGTTATCAGACATAAGGCAGTAGCCGCAAAAAACGAGGCGTGATCGGAGAGGCAGGTCACATGAAAAGAAGTTCCTGGATAAGCGCAGCCCTATTGGGCTTGGCGCTCGTAGTTGGCCCAGTCGGCAATGCTGCCTGGGCTGAAACACTTCGCGTGGTAAAGAAGGGTACAGCGGAAACGCTTGATGTGCCAATGAACCGCGCAATAGTTGTGGAAAGTGAGCAACCGTTTGCCGAACTCAGCATCGCCAATGCAGGCATCGCTGATATTTCGTCGCTTTCGGATCGTACTATCTATGTTTTGGGTAAGGCTCCTGGCCTGACGACCCTGACATTGTTCGACGGCGCAGGTAATCTACTTGCTAATGTTCGGGTCCGTGTGGCACCGGATGTTACCGAGTTTAAAGAACGTCTGCGCCAGATTTTGCCAACCGAGCCTATCGAAGTTCGCACCGCCAATGACGGTATCGTTCTTTCTGGCACAATTTCTAGCGCTGCCAAGTTGGCGCGGGCATTGGAGCTGGCAGAGCGCTATGCACCGGAGCGCGTATCGAACCTGATGTCGGTTGGCGGCGTTCAGCAGGTCATGCTGAAAGTGCGCTTTGCCGAGATGAATCGGTCGGTGGCTAAAAGCCTGACTGCATCGCTTGGTTTCGGCGGCAGTGATGTGACTGGCGGTATCAACACGCTGAACAATGCTGGTGCTTTGGCAAATGCCCTGAACAACAACATTCCGGCGGTACAGACGAATACCGGCGCAATTCTGTTCGGCTTTGGCGCAGGCTCCACACAGGTTCGTCTGCTGCTGGAGGCGCTCGAGTCCAAAGGACTGGCGCGCAGCCTTGCAGAGCCTAACCTATCCGCACTTTCGGGTCAGGAAGCGACGTTCCTTGCAGGTGGTGAAGTTCCTATTCCGGTACCGCAGGACGACGGCGTAATTGCGATTGAATACAAAGCCTTCGGTGTTGAAATCGACTTTATCCCCCGCGTTGTGGATGGTGATCTGATCAACCTTGAAATGGCTGCTGCCGTGTCAGCTATCGATGGTTCGTCGAACTTCACCATTCAAGGTGATAATGTTCCATCTTTCATCACACGCCAGACCAGCACAACGGTTGAGCTGCGCGATGGTGAAAGCTTTGCGATCGCTGGCTTGATCCAGGATGATTTCACCGACCTGAACAGCCAGATTCCTTGGTTGGGTGACGTCCCGGTTCTTGGCGCCCTCTTCCGCAGCGCGGAATATCAGCGTCAGCAAAGTGAACTGGTGATCATCATCACAGCCCACCTTGTGTCGCCGACTCGTGGCGAGGCACTGGCTCTGCCTACGGATCGGGTCAAACCGCCCAGCGAATTTGATCTGTTCGTCAATGGCAAAGTCGGTCGGACTGAACGTCTGGGTGCCGGTGCAGCTTCGGAAGTCGCGAATCAGGACTTCGGTAGCTCGTACGGCTACGTCCTGGATTGATTAGGAGGATAGGACCAATGCAGAAGTGGATCATCACACTGGGTCTTTCGGTCGCTGTCGCCGCATGTACGCGTGAGGCCGGATACGAAGCCGATCAGGGCGCGTTCGGGAATGCGACACTGAACAACATTCAAGTAATGAATGGCGAACTGACATATGCCCAGATCCTGGGCCAACGGTTCGCAGCCGAAGTGCCGACCCAGATCAACTTTGATTTCAACAGCGCTCAACTGGACGAAACAGCTCGGCGAGTACTCTTGCGTCAGGCGAACTGGATCAAACAGTTCCCCGAGGCACGGTTCCGGGTCTATGGCCATACGGATGCTGTTGGATCAACGGCATATAACCAAAGCCTGGGCCAGCGGCGCGCGAATGCGGCTGTTGCGTTCCTTACGCAGCAGGGTATCTCTCGCTCGCGGTTGGAGGCGGTTGTTTCATTCGGTAAGTCTCGACCTCTCGTGGCTACGCCGGATCGAGACCGTCGCAACAGGCGCACCGTGACCGAAGTATCAGGCTTCGTTGATCGTGCACCCCAGCTACTCGATGGCAAATACGCCGCTATCGTCAATCGTGAGTACGTGGAAAGCGCGGTTTATGAATCCCAGCTGCGCCGCGAAACCGCTATTGGCGATACAAGCGAACAATAAACTGTGATTGGGCGGCATCGTCGCCCAATTCCCTACAATTGGTTCTTTTGCGCCTAATTCTTGCCTAAGTTCCAAGCCACATTTTCAACAATTGGGTGACCTGCGTCCGAAAATGGCCGCAATAGGGTGACAGCAAGCCAATCCTGTCCTCTGGGCCAGGATGGTTCGCCTACCCTTCGACGAGGATTGTGTTAATGACAAGCGCCACGCCGCAAAACGAAGAGACCGCAATTCTGGCCTGCACGATCAGTCGTGATGTCCAGAATTTCGATCTGCTTATAGAAGATATGGAAGGCGCTTTGGGTGAGCGTTGGGGCGATCTCGGCTTTGCCGAAGCCCTGACATTTTTCAACCAACCCGAGGCGAATTCACTGCAATTTGTCGCGTTGGCCATTGATGGCGAGGATGAAGACAACCTGTCACTGATGGGTGAAATCATCACACAGGCAAAAGACAAAAATATCAAAATAGTTCTGATCGCCGAGGACGTGACCCCGGCTTCGCTGCATCAGTTGCTGCGCAAGGGCGCGGACGAATTCGTCCCCTACCCTCTTCCAGAAGGTGAATTGCAAGAAGCAATCGACCGGATGAACAAACCCGAACCCGTCGCCGTTGCCCCCGGATCAGATGCCGCACGTGCAGCTGGCGACTCTAAAGAGGGTGCTTTGTTTGTGATTCAGGGACTTGCCGGTGGGGTCGGGTCGACGACTATGGCCGTCAACCTAGCTTGGGAACTGGCAACGGTCTCTGACAAAGAGGCCCCTTCGGTTTGTTTGATTGACCTGGACCTGCAATACGGAACGGTTTCGACCTATCTGGATCTTCCCCGTCGAGAAACTGTATTCGAGATGCTGTCTGATACGGCGGCAATGGATGATGACGTCTTCAACCAGGCGCTTCAGTCCTATGAGGACAAGCTGCAGGTGCTAACTGCGCCTTCGGATATGGTGCCTTTGGATCTGATTACGCAAGAAGATATCGAACGGGTGATCGAAAAGGCGCGAAAGCACTTCGATTATGTGATCGTCGACATGCCAACGACATTGGTTCACTGGTCGGAAACTGTACTGCAGGCCGCCCATGTTTACTTTGCCCTGATAGAACTGGACATGCGATCGGCTCAGAACGCATTGCGCCTCAAGCGCGCTTTACAGGCCGAGGAACTACCCTTCAATAAGTTGCGTTTCGCTCTCAATCGCGCCCCGAAATTTACCGATCTGAATGGTAAGGGCCGGGTCAAGCGCATGGGTGAAAGCCTGGGTATCTCTATTGATCTTCAACTGCCGGATGGCGGCAAACCCGTGATGCAAAGCGGTGATCACGGTCTGCCATTGGCCAACGCTGCGGCCAAGAACCCACTGCGCAAGGAAATCGCAAAGCTTGCGAAGTCGCTGCACAGCCTGGGCAGCAGTAGCGCCGAAGCCGCATAACACAATCCCACAGGGAGAGCCGCCGTGTTTTCAAGATATAAAAAACCCGAAGCACAACCGGTCCAGGCACCGGCTAAATCGCCCGAGGCCACACCTGCACCTGCAGCGGAGCAAGCATCAACCGCTACTGCTGTTGCCCGGCGACCCACCCCCAAAAAGGCGGTCGAGGTTGTAGGGGCGGACAAGGAACGCAAGCGCAAAGAGCGTCTGGGCGAAATCAAGATCGAACTCCACCGCGAGCTTCTTGAAAACCTGAACCTTGCGGCCCTTGAGAAAGCTGGAGAATCCGAGCTGCGCTCGGAAATCAGTGCGATTGCCAGTGAGGTTCTGGAATCCCGCAACATCGTTCTAAACCGCGACGACCGGCAACAGCTGAACAAGGAACTGTATGACGAAGTAACCGGTCTTGGCCCTCTCGAGACCTTGCTTCAGGACGACTCTGTCAGCGATATTCTGGTCAACGGCCCGCAGCAAATTTTTGTTGAACGGTTCGGTAAGCTAGAAATTAGCGACGTTACCTTTAAAGACGAAAAGCACCTGATGCGGATCATCGACAAGATCGTATCCGCCGTGGGCCGCCGTGTTGACGAATCCAACCCCTATGTGGACGCCCGTCTGGCGGATGGCTCGCGTTTCAACGCCATGGTGCCACCGATTGCCGTTGACGGCTCGCTGGTATCCATTCGTAAGTTCAAAAAAGATAAGCTGGCCATTGATGACCTGGTGAATTTTGGTGCCTTCACCGAAGAAATGGCCGCCTATCTGCAGGCTGCTGTATCTACACGCCTGAATGTGATCGTTTCGGGCGGTACCGGTTCCGGTAAAACAACCACGCTAAACGCATTGTCCAGCTTTATCGACGACGCCGAGCGTATTCTGACCATCGAGGATACAGCGGAACTCCAGCTGCAACAGTCTCATGTTGGCCGGATGGAAAGCCGCCCGCCTAACGTCGAAGGCAAGGGTGAAGTCAGCCCCCGCGACTGTCTGAAAAACGCCCTTCGTATGCGTCCCGACCGTATCATCGTGGGTGAGACACGGGGCTCGGAAGTTATCGACATGCTACAGGCCATGAACACTGGCCATGATGGCTCGATGACAACGATCCACGCGAACTCGGCCCGAGACGGGATTTCGCGCCTTGAAAACATGATCGCGATGGCCGGGATCGAAATGCCGATCAAGGCCGTCCGTAGCCAGATCTCCAGTGCTGTGAACCTGATCGTTCAGGCAAGCCGCCTGCAGGACGGCTCGCGGCGTATGACTTCGATCACCGAAATCACTGGTATGGAAGGCGATGTGATTTCCATGCAGGAAATCTTTCGTTTTCAACGCGTTGGATTAACGCCCGACAACAAGATCATTGGCCATTTTACCGCGACAGGCGTTCGCAGCCACTACTCCGAACGCTTCCGTCTGTGGGGCTATGATCTGCCCCCTTCGATTTACGAACCAACGACTATGTAGGAGATCTTGAAATGCAACTGCCTATGGAGGCACTGATCTACGTCGCGATCTTCGTAGGCGTACTTGCGTTGGTGGAAGGAATCTATCTGGTTGCCTTCGGAAAATCCATCAGTCTGAACAGCCGCGTGAACCGCCGTCTGGACATGCTGGATAAAGGCGTCGGGCGCGAACAAGTTCTGGAACAGCTGCGCAAGGAAATGCAGCAGCATATGAAGTCCCAGAGTATTCCGCTCTATTCCCTGTTGGCGGACAAGGCTCAGAAGGCCGCCATCGCCTTCACACCCCGTCAGTTGATCCTGATTATGGTGTTGGTGACAGGCTTTGCCTTCATGGGGCTCAGCATTGCAACGGGAACGGAAACCATAATGCGGGCCGCAATTTCGGTCGCAATCGGTGTTGGTGGTGTCTATGCGTGGGTAAACAACAAGGCCAAAAAGCGTATGGCAATGCTGGAAGAACAGTTGCCAGATGCTGTGGAATTGATGGTTCGGTCGCTTCGCGTCGGGAACCCTTTTGTGTCCACCATTCAAATCGTCGCAAATGAAGTCCAGGATCCACTCGCCACTGAATTCGGAGTTATCGCTGATGAATGTGCCTATGGCCGTGACGTCGGTGAATCTCTCAAAGATCTGGCACAACGACTGGATATGCAGGATCTACGGTTTTTGGCAGTGGCCGTCGGCATCCAACAGCAATCCGGTGGTAACCTGGCCGAAATTCTGGCCGGTCTGGCCAAGGTGATCCGGGCCCGTTTTCGACTTTTCCGGCGCGTCAACGCTATCACAGCCGAGGCAAAATGGTCAGGAAAATTCCTATCTGGATTTCCACTGTTCTGCCTGGGATTCATTTTGGTGAACGACCCCGGGTACTATGACGAAGTTATGGATCACCCATGGTTCATTCCTGCCTGTTTCTTTGTCGGCATCATGCTGACACTGAACCTGATCGTCATGCGCATTCTAACCGACATCAAGGTCTGAGGACACCACCATGGAAATCCTGACCCAAATAAATGACTTTCTAACCGAGCTCCTTGGCCCCTTCGGTCCACTGATCGTGGTTGGTGTACTTGGACTGTTCATGATCTTGATCACAGTCCCCTTGATCCTGAGCCAGCCAGAAGATCCCCTGAAGAAACTGCAGCGTTCTAATGCAGCCCCTCGACAGGATAAGAAGGTCAAAAAGGACAAGCTCAGAACCAGCGGGCGAAACGAGCAGCTTGAGAAGTTTGCCAACTTCCTTGAGCCACAGAATAAGGAAGAACTGTCTGCCATGCAGCTGAAACTGCGGCAGGCGGGGTATCAATCAAAGGACGCAGTTCGGTTCTTCCACTTCGCTCAATTTTCCTTGGGCATCATCGGAATTGTGATTGGTGTTTTGCTGGTCACTGTCCTTTCCGACGGTCAGGAATTTACCGCGCAGCAGATGATAATACGAGTTCTTGTCCCGTCGGCCGCCGGGTATTTTCTGCCACGCTATTGGATCACCCGAAGGGTCGCAGAACGGCAAGAAGCGATCACCGCAGGCTTTCCCGATACTCTTGACCTGATGCTGGTCTGTGTCGAGGCTGGCCAGTCGCTGGACCAGGCCATCGTTCGCGTCGCACGCGAAATGAAAGCTTCCTACCCTGAGATTTCGCTTGAATTCGAAGTCGTCGCCCACGAATTGAAGGCCGGTAAGGACAAGGATACGGTTCTTCGCGATTTTGGTACGCGCTGTGGCGTTCAGGATGTTAACTCATTTGTGACGGTGATGATCCAATCGGCAACATTCGGTACATCCATCGCCGAAGCTTTGCGGGTTTACGCTGGCGAGATGCGAGATAAGCGCGTGATGCGCGCCGAAGAGGCCGCTAACAAGTTGCCAACCAAAATGACACTCGCCACTATGATGCTGACGGTGCCACCGTTGCTGGTCATTCTGGTTGGACCCTCGGCCAAAGGCATCGCTGAATTCGGCGGAGGCTAATAGCCTATGAAATTGAAACCCAGGTGCATCCAAACGGGGATACGCCGCGTGTTACAGGCCACCGTGGTTCTTGCCACGGTGGCTTCTTGCACGGAAACGGGGTCCTCCGGGGATCTGGATGCACCTGGCATTGATCGTAAAGCCCCGGCCGAAGATCAGATTGCAGTAGGCAACCGGCTGATGGCTTCGGGTGAATACGAGCTTGCGTTGGATGCCTTTATCCGCGCAGCGCTCAATCAGGGAATGACAACGCAGATCCTGACCTCGATGGGGACGGCAAATCTGGGCCTTCGGAGGCTTGGACAGGCGGAAACGCTGCTGCGCCGAGCGGTTGAAGATGACCCCGAATGGTCTGTCGCCTGGAACAACCTGGGTGTGTTGCTGATGGAAATCGGTGAATACCCCGAGGCCGCTCAGGTCTTTCGCCGGGCCTATGCTCTCGATAATGGCGAAAGTGACGCAATTCGGGACAATCTGCGGTTAGCTCTCGCAAAAATGGAAAATACTGATAATAATACCCCTCAAGAACAAGAATACACACTGGAGCAGCAAGGCGACGGGCAATTCATGCTGCGCAAGCTCCCGTAACATAGGCAAGAGCAGTAAGGGACGCAAAAATGCGCCAACAATTCTTGATTCCGTCTATCGCAATCTGCGGGCTGATCCTCTCAGCCTGTGAAAAAGAGTCCGAGGAAGAAAAGGTCGAGCGTACATTTCAGGAGGTGAACGTCATTGACGAAACCAACCTGAACGACGTTCTTCTGTCGGCCGCCGATCCGAACGAAGCCGTTACCTATTTCCAGGGAGCCGCCGCCAAGAACCCGGGTCGTATAGACCTGCAACGTGGGCTGGCGATTTCACTGGCGCGCGCTAAACGGACGACCGAGGCAACCGCCGCCTGGAAAAAAGTCACCACGATGAGCGGTGCGACCAATGTAGACAAGGTCGAATACGCAGATTCTCTGGTACGTTCCGGGAACTGGTCACAGGCCAAATCGACATTGGATTCGATCCCGCCGACTTTTGAATCTTTCAAACGCTACCGCCTGGAAGCCGTCGTCGCGGATTCACAAAAAAACTGGAAACGCGCGGATCATTTCTATGAAACCGCCGTGGGTCTGACGACCCGCCCCGGTGGTGTGATGAACAACTGGGGATATTCCAAGCTGACGCGCGGCCAGTACGACGAAGCCGAACGGTTATTCACCGAGGCCATTCGACAGGATAACTCTCTATTCACGGCAAAGAACAATCTGGTCCTCGCCCGGGCTGCACAGGGCAATTACAGCATGCCTGTCGTTCCCATGTCTCAGGTCGAACGCGCGATGTTGTTGAACACAATGGCCATCTCGGCGGTGAAACGCGGTGATGTGGCGACGGCCAAGAACCTGTTCCGCGAAGCGATCGCCACCCATCCGCAACATTACGACGAAGCCGTTCGATCCCTGCGCGCGCTTGAGGAAGCCTGATACATGCATATTCCAGCGGGTGCTGCGGCCTGGTTTTTGCCGTTCGTACTGCCGATCTGCTATTACGTGGCCTTCACCGACCTGCGTGACATGCTCATCAAGAATCACGCCGTAGTTGCACTGGCCTTGGTATTTGCGGTCATCGGTTTGTTTGTCCTGCCGCCCTGGTCGGATGGTTGGATTTCTGGCCCGTTTTCTGTGTCCCTCCCACCCTATTTGTGGCAGCTGTTACATATAGTTGTAATGCTGGTCATCGGCATTCTGCTCAACGCAGCCGGCATTATGGGAGCCGGAGACGCAAAATTCATAGCCGCGGCCTCAGCCTTTGTTTGGATGGGCGATTTCACATTGGTAGTGTTGATCCTGATGTCGACCACCTTGGCGGCCTTTGTCACGCATCGGTTGGCCAAACATACCGCCCTCAGAGCTATTGCCCCAGATTGGGAAAGCTGGCGTCGGGACAAACAGTTTCCCATGGGTTTCGCGCTTGGTGCAACCCTGGCCATCTACCTGATACTTGGAACTGTTTACGGCTCGTAAACTATCATCAGTCCGCCTTGTCCCCGCCTTGGAACTGACACAAAGCCCGGCCAAATTTTCGTCAAAGGGCCCTTTTCAGGGCTATTGGCGTGAATACTGAATTAGACGGGCAACGCTCATGAATATGCAGACAACCTCGGTAATGGCCCCCCCTACCCCAAAGGGGTTGGGCGATATGCAGCTTCCTATTGTTATGATGCGGGATATCCTGCTGAAAACTATCTTTCGTAAAACCGTAGATACGGTTTCCGAAGTTGCCCAAGCGATCTGCTTGCCGGGATCTGTCACACAGGAATTGATCGACCTTGCCCGCGAACAAAAGCTGCTGGAAGCAACCGGTACTTTGAACGCCAACAGCGGCAATGAGATGGGGTATCAACTGACCGATGCGGGCAAAGCGCGTGCATTGGATGCGCTGAGCCAGTCCGAATATTTCGGCGCCATGCCCGTGCCGCTGGATGTGTACCGCGAGCAGGTAAAACGCCAGTCGATCCGGAATATCCAGGTTTCCCGCGACCAGTTGACCGGGGCAATGGGACATCTGGTTCTGCCTGACAGCCTGCTGGACCACCTTGGACCCGCGGTCAGTGCAGGCCGATCAATCCTGATGTATGGACCTCCGGGTAATGGTAAATCCTCTATCTCGAACGGTATTCGGGATGCGTTGGGCGATAATGTCTATGTCCCATATGCCATCGAATACGCTGGTCAGGTGATCACGGTGTATGACCCGATTGTACACACAGCCATCGAACAAGAAGCGGATGACCCCAATAGCTTGCGCCGCCGCAAGCGGTTTGATTCGCGCTATGTCCAATGTGAAAGACCAACTGTTGTGACTGGCGGTGAACTGTCACTCAGCATGCTCGATCTGGTTTATAACCCTACGGCGCGGACCTATCAGGCCCCGCTGCAGCTGAAATCGACAGGCGGCATCTTTATCGTTGACGACCTTGGCCGTCAGCAGGAACCACCTCAGGCCCTGATCAACCGCTGGATTGTTCCACTGGAAGAGAACAAGGATATCCTTGGCCTGCAATCGGGTGAAAAATTCGAAGTGCCCTTTGACACGCTGGTCATCTTTTCGACCAACTTTCACCCCAACGAGATCTTTGACCAAGCCGCTTTGCGCCGGATCTTCTTCAAGATCAAGATTGACGGTCCGAACCAAGAGAACTTCCTGAAAATCTTCGCCATGGTGGCCCGCAAACGCGGGATGCCTCTGGACGAGGCCGCATTGGTCCATCTGCTAAAGGTCAAATACCCGACCATCGACAACATCTATGCGAACTATCAGCCGATATTCCTGATTGATCAGATGATCTCGATCTGCGAATTCGAGGGCATCCCCTATCAGATGAGCCCCGATCTAATTGAACGCGCTTGGGCCAACATGTTCGTCAAAGATGAGAAAATCGTCAAATAACCTAATGCCATTTCGCTGACGGGCCGGGTAATCTGCCTTTATGACGCAGATTCCCGCCCGGATTACTGACTGGTTTGAAGACAAAGGTTGGTCCATCCACCCGCATCAGCAGGACATGTACGACCGGGCCCTTGAACCGGCGACGTTGCTGATAGCCCCCACCGGCGGGGGCAAGACAATGGCCGGATTTCTACCCACGCTGGCCGATCTGGCAGAGCGGGACCATGATGGCCTGCATACAATCTACGTCTCCCCTCTCAAGGCGCTGGCGGCAGATATCCGGCGAAACCTGCGTGGCCCAGCCGAGGAAATGGGCCTGGCCGTCCGGATTGAGGACCGCACCGGAGATACCTCAGCCACACAGAAAAAGCGTCAGCGGGTTGACCCACCGCAGATCCTTTTGACCACACCTGAAAGCCTGGCCCTGCTGACCTCTTACGAAGACGCCGGGCGGATGTTTCAGGGCGTGCAACGAGTGGTTGTCGATGAAATCCACGCCCTAGCTGAAAGCAAGCGTGGCGACCAGCTGATGCTGGCGCTGGCCCGTCTGCAGGGGCTCTGCCCGGACCTGCGCAGGGTGGGCCTGTCTGCCACGGTCGAAGACCCCGATGCGATTGCCCGTTTTCTGGCACGTCACCCTGATCCCTGCCGGATCGTTGAGGCCGATCCTGGGCCTGACCCCGATATCCAAATGTTGGAAACGCCGGAAATGCCTCCGTGGTCGGGCGGTGGCGCGGCCTATTCCATCCCTGCCGTTCTGGACCAGATCCGGAAGCATAAGACGACGCTTATCTTTCACAACACCCGCGCACAGGCCGAGATTTTCTTTCACAACCTCTGGCTTGCCAACGAAGACGGGCTGCCGATTGGCATTCATCACGGCAGTCTGGACAGGCAGCAACGCGAACGTGTCGAGGCCGCAATGGTTCGCGGTGAGCTGCGCGCGATCGTCTGCACAGGCAGTCTGGATCTTGGTATTGATTGGGGCGATGTCGACCTGGTCATTCAGATCGGGGCGCCCAAAAACGTCAAAAGGCTGGTTCAGCGCATCGGGCGCGCAAATCACAGATACAACGCCCCCTCCAAAGCATTGTTAGTGCCCGCAAACCGCTTCGAAGTTGTGGAATGCATAGCGGCACTTGAGGCTGTAAAAGCTCATGATCTGGACGGTGATCCCCGCGGCGCAGGTCCACGCGATGTGTTGTGTCAACATATCCTGATTGCCGCAGCATCCGGGCCATTCTTGGCCGATGACCTGTTCCGGCAAATGACCGCAGCGGGGCCCTATGCCGGGTTGACCCGAGCAGAGTTCGACGCCTGTTTGGACTTTTGTGCAACCGGGGGCTATGCCCTGCGCGCCTATGATCGGTGGCAAAGGCTTCAGCTACGGCCAGATGGGCAATGGCAGCTGCGTGACCCCCGTGCTGCGCAGCGTATCCGCATGAACCTTGGCACGATTCAGGACACCGATACGTTGAAAGTCCGCCTGAAACGCAATCGAAGGGGCAAACCTCTGGGAGAGGTCGAAGAAGCCTTTGCTGCCTCGCTGACCCACGGAGATACCTTTCTGATCGGCGGCCAGATCGTGCGCTATGAGGGATTGCGCGAGATGACGGTCGAAGTCAGCCGCCGAGCGGATAAGAAGCCCAAGATCGCAACGTTTTCAGGCACCAAATTTGCGACCTCGACGCAGCTGAGCAACCGTATCCTGCGGCTGTTTGCACAGCCCGATTGGCCCCAGTTACCCGCGCATACCGCGGATTGGCTGGCGTTGCAGCGCGATATCTCGCGCCTACCTCAACGTGAAAGGTTACTGATCGAAAGTTTCCCCAACGATGGGCGCGAAAACCTGTGTGTCTATGGTTTTGCAGGTCGCAACGCCCAGCAGACGCTGGGGCTGTTGCTGACCAAACGGATGGAAGAAACGGACCTTGCACCGCTGGGCTTTGTTGCCACCGACTATGCAACCCTGATCTGGGGGTTGGACGCGGTGATAGACCCGCGTCCGCTATTTCAGCCCGACGCGCTGCGCAACGGCTTGGAAACCTGGCTGGCGGGCAATGCCGTGATGAAGCGCACCTTTCGTGCCTCGGCCACGATTGCAGGGCTGATCGAACGGAACATGGCCGGTCAGCGCAAAAGTGGTCGGCAGGCCACGTTTTCCTCAGATATCCTCTACGATACTTTGCTGAAATACGATCCCGATCACCTGTTAATGCAAATCACCCGAGAAGAGGCCATGCGCGGTCTCGTCGATTTCGGGCGGATCGAGGCACTGATCGAGCGGATCGGGGGACGTATAGATCTGATGCGATTGGATCGGGTTTCACCTCTGGCTGCACCACTGTTTCTTGAGGTTGGCAAGGTACCCGTCAAAGGTGCTGCTGAAGAACGCTTGCTGGCGGAAGAAAGCGCGCGCCTATTGCAAGAGGCTGGGCTGAAATCCTGCTAAAACCTCTTGCACGCGATAGCGGAACGTCGCAAAGAACGTAACATGAACGAAGTTTCGATCTGTTTAGCCGGGCAAAATCTGCTCGCGCTTGGGTCTGGTGCCCTTTGGTGGCCCGACAAAAGCGTGCTTTGCGTGTCCGATCTGCATCTGGGTAAATCCGAGCGTTTGGCGCGCCGGGGCGGCACGACATTACCCCCCTATGACAGCCAGGACACCCTGGCCCGATTGGCCGCAGATATCGAGCACACGCAGCCTGACATCGTTATTTGCCTTGGGGATAGTTTTGATGATCTTGATGCCCTAAACGCCTTGAGTGTGCCCGACAGGCTGCAGATTACGGCGATGCAGGCCGGTCGCCGCTGGGTCTGGATCGAAGGAAACCATGACCCCGGCCCGGTAGATCTGGGCGGAAGCCATTTGGCCGAATATGCGGTTGACCCTCTGGTCTTTCGTCATATTGCGCAACCCAAGGGCAAGGCTGAGGTTTCGGGACATTACCACCCCAAGGCGCGCGTGCGGGTTCGCGGTCGTTCCATCACCCGCCCCGCCTTCCTGATGGATCAGGCGCGTCTGATCCTGCCTGCCTATGGGACTTATACTGGTGGGCTCTTTAGCTCGGATCACGTTCTGGACGCCTTGATGAGCGATCAGGCAATGGCGATCCTGACAGGGAAAATCCCGCAAATGATCCCAATGCCCAGATAGGGCGGCTCAGATCAGACCATCTTCCTCTAGGAACGGACGGTATTTCCTGCTGACCGGAACAAGCTCTTCGTTCTTCAGGCGCAACATGATCTTGCCACCCTTACGTTCGACCCCAGCAATGGCGTCATCGACAACCCAATGCGATCTGTGCGTGCAATGGCCCGGTATAGGTTCCATTTCCTCTATGGCGTCGGTAAAACGCGACCGGATCGTAAACGTGCCCTCAGAAGTCACCACATCCACATAGTGGTCTTGGACCGTCAAGCGATAGACCCGGCCCTGAAAGGATCCCGGCAACCGCTTGTACATGCGCGGCAGCGGAATTTCAGCATATTCGGATTGAGGTTTCGATGCCTCACGCCGCACCAGGATCAAGCCCACCGACAGCAAGGCGCCATAAGATGTTACGGATAACATATCCGGGCACGGCAGTCCGTTGGCCGAAAACAGCAACCAGACCATCAACCAAAGGCTTGGAACGAAAAGGACGAAAACCAAAGATATCAGCACAAGGTCGCGCCCAGAAAACTCGGTCTCAGCGAACAACCTACGCAACAATCTTCTTGCGACGCAGGTCACTCCTAGCGCCAGCGCCATCACCCCGATCCAGAAGGCCAAGCGCCAAGGAAAGGTTACTTCGATGGCCTGAAATGGTTGGAATACGAAGGACAATAGCAGAAGGAAAACCAGCCCGGCAATCAACCGGTACCCTACTATTTCGGCGAAAACTGGGCGCAGTTTCGTGAACATAAACACTCGACAACAACTCTCCGGGTCCAGCCAATACTACCGGGGACTTGCCATATTACAACGTAACCGGCTGGAATAGAAAGTTTATCACCAATACAGGCACATTCAATGCCCGTAATCTCACACTTAGTTTACATATTAACAAATTTTAGGCCGGGGAGTTCCCCGGCCCTGAAAATCTACATGCACGACTGTCCGCTATGGGTCACACAGTCAGGCCTTCTGGTTCGGGGAGTTTGTTTGCGCGGCATGCGGCGGTCAGGGTGTTGGCCAGCAGGCATGCGATTGT
>NZ_JBXWPF010000013.1:0-121512 GCF_059611265.1 Ruegeria sp. CDSA241 | reverse complement strand
ATCGACGGGATCAGCCAGACGACCCGCGCCAGCTTGCCCAGATCGATCTGACTGGCGGATTTGCCATCTATCCGAACCTGCCGCGCTGCGCCAGCTTCGGACCAGGTCTCGATCTCATAGCTCTGGCCCTGCGCTTGCAGCAGACCGGACAGCTTCCAGCCCAGCGCCTCGGGCCGACGCGTCATCTCGGCCGCACTGGCCCGGCGCATACCGCGACCGGGTGAAAACATCGAAACAGCTTCTAGGATATTGGTCTTACCCGCGCCGTTGGGTCCGTGGATGGCAACCGGACGGCCATCCAGCGACAAACGCGCCAGTTTGTGAGAGCGAAAATGCGAGACCGTCAGTTCGGTCAGGGCCAAGGTCATGACCCCTCTCTTTCCTCAGCGATCAGCCCCCAAAGCCGATCAGACACGCATCGGCATGACCACATAGACCGCGCTCAGGTCATTGCCTTCACGCATCAGGGTCGGATCACCGGCGGAGTTGAACAGGAACACCGCGTTTTCGCGATCTACCTGAGAAGCAATTTCCAGCAGGTATTTTGCGTTGAAACCGATCTCGAGCCGTTCATCTGAATATGCGACGGCCAATTCTTCCTCGGCTGCACCGCTGTCCGGTGCATTGACAGAAAGAACCAGTTTATCCGTATCCAGCTGCAGCTTTACCGCGCGCGAACGTTCCGACGATACCGTCGCAACCCGGTCGACGGCCTGCGCAAACTCAGCCGCATCCACTTCCAGTTGCCGCGTGTTGCCCTGCGGGATGACCCGTGTGTAGTCGGGGAATGTGCCGTCGATCACCTTCGAGGTCAGCGTGATATCCGGCGTTGCGAAACGCACTTTAGTCTCGCTGACGGAAACGGCGATATCCATCTCGTCATCGTCCAACAGCTTGCGCATTTCACCCACGGTTTTGCGCGGCACGATCACGCCGGGCATGTCCGCAGCCCCATCAGGAAGATCTGCGTCAATGCGCGCCAGACGGTGACCATCGGTGGCCACACAGCGCAGCACCTTGCCGCCTTCGGAGCCATCTGAAACATGCATATAGACGCCATTCAGATAGTACCGCGTCTCTTCGGTTGAGATGGCGAATTTCGATTTGTCGAACAAACGGCGCAGCAATGCTGCCGAAGCCGTAAAGTTTGACTGGTATTCCGATGAGGCCATAACCGGGAAATCTTCTTTCGGCAGAGTCGCCAGAGAGAAGTTCGATCGCCCGGCTTCAACCGTCAGACGACCTGCCGCACTGTCGGCGGTCAGGGTGACCAGCGCGCCATCGGGCAGTTTACGCACGATCTCGTGCAGGGTTGTGGCGGCAACCGTGGTGGCGCCGGCCTTTTCCACCTGCGCAGGGGCCTTGTCGACCACTTCGATATCCAGATCGGTGGCGCGGAACATGGCCTGATCGCCTTCGGCCTCGATCAGAACATTAGCAAGTATAGGGATCGTGTTGCGTCGTTCGACGACGGATTGGGCCTGGGAAACGGCCTTGAGAAGGGTGCCGCGTTCGATGCTGATCTTCATACCCTTAATTCCTCTGACTTGCGTGCCGAAAATGGGCGGGACTGGCACGTTAGCGCCTCCGCCCCGAGGCACAAGGATTTTTTATGGATTTCTGAGTCGGTTTGCCCGCAGGGTCAAGAGGCGCGTGACCCTGCGGTCACAGTTCATAGCCAACCGTGGACTATTGCGCACAAAAAAACGCCCCGGCCATCAGGATCCGGGGCGCCTGTTTAATGCCTAGAAGATACTCAGGCTTCCAGCGCGCGACGCAGCATTTCCACGTCTTCGGCGATTTGGCCATCGGTTGTCTTCAGTTCTTCGATGCGTTTGACGCCATGCATGACCGTGGTGTGATCGCGTCCGCCAAACCGACGGCCAATCTCGGGCAAAGAGCGGCTGGTAAGCTGTTTGCACAGATACATCGCCACCTGACGCGGGCGCGCATAGGAGCGCAACCGCTTGGGGCCTATAATGTCGCTAAGGCGGATATTGTAATATTCTGACACTTTGCGCTGAATCTCTTCGACGGTAATCTTGCGTTCTGACGCGCGCAGCACGTCCGCCAGGCAATCCTGCGTCAGCTCCATGTCGATCTCGCGCCCGACAAGCGAGGCAAAGGCAAATAGCCGGGTCAAGGCCCCTTCCAAAACACGCACATTGGTCGAGATGCGATGGGCCAGGAATTCCAGCACCCCATCTACGATAGTCACGTCAGGATAGGTGCGGCTGTATTGCTGAACCTTGGTTTGCAGGATGCCCAGACGCAGTTCGTAATCAGTGGGATGCAGATCAACGACCAGACCACATTGCAGGCGTGATTTCACACGGTCCTCCAGGTCCTTGATCTCGCCCGGAGCGCGGTCGGCCGAGATGATGATCTGTTTGTTCTGGTCTACCAGCGCGTTGAAGGTGTGAAAGAACTCTTCCTGAGTCGAATCCTTTCCAGCGATAAACTGGACGTCATCAACCATCAGCACATCGACCGAACGGAACAGGTGTTTGAAGTCCATCATCCGGCGTTCCCGCAGCGCCTGCACAAAGCGGTACATGAACTGTTCCGCCGACAGGTACAGAACATTCAATTCGGGATGTTTGGTCTTTAGTTCCCAGGCGATGGCATGCATCAGGTGGGTTTTACCCAGGCCGACACCGCCATACAGAACCAGCGGGTTAAAAGTCACGGGGCCACCTTCGGACACACGACGCGCGGCGGCATGGGCCAGCTCGTTGGGCTTGCCGACCACAAAGCTGTCAAACGTGAAACGAGAATCCAACGGCGCCGCCTGCAGAGACTCCAACGCATCATTCGCGGTCGCGGATAAAGTCTGCGTTTGCGCTTCCTGAACGCGGGCAGGCGCAGTTGCCACGTCGTTCGAAGGACGTACCGGAGAGTTCGCTGCCACTCGGAACGCGAGGCGCTGTACAGATTCTCCAGCGGTGTTCATCTCATACAGGATAAGATCCGCAAAATTCTGGCTCACATAATTGCCCATAAAGTTCGTCGGAACCGAGAACACCGCTACACCGTCCTGCAGCTCTTGGAATTCAAGAGGCTCGATCCAGGTGGTATAGTTGTTCTTTCCGATCGCCTTGAGCAGTTTGTTACGCAGTAGTCCCCATTTCTCTTGTGTCATTAAGCGCCTCACGCATCCCATTCTTTATTGGCCTGTCGGCCTTATTACTAAGCCCCGGTCGCCCGGATCACGATGTCACTCGCAAAAGGATACCCTGCGCCAAACCGCAGAAGTTTGGCGGGTTTGTCCCTGAAAGTCAGCACAATCCAAACTCGTGACATCCAGCACCTGAATATCCCGAAAAGCGGCCTGCGCTTCGCAATCTTATCTTTAGACAGGGCTCGGATCCTCGGTTACCCCAAGACCCTCAGCAGATCAGCAAACCGGTTTATCCGGATGCCAACATTCGTTCCTCGACCGCTCTGATGCCCGTCAGTACAATCGCAGGAACAGCCTGTCCCCCCAAGCGAGTGAATCGCTGTATCAGTGGTAACAAGAGGCCGACGTCTGCGGCAACGAAACTCTGATATTGACTCGGGTCTTTGTGCGAAAGAATCTCTCGGCAACGTGAAGACGCGGTATTCTGGCAACAGCAAAAGGGCGCCGCGATATGCGACGCCCTTCGGAATAGTTCAGCCATGCTGACGTGACCCTAGGTCACATAAAGACTCAGCCCAGCGCTTTGACGCGGGCCGACAGACGGGACATTTTGCGGGAGGCTGTGTTCTTGTGGAAGACGCCTTTGGTGACGCCGCGCATCAGTTCGGGCTGAGCTGCGCGCAGAGCGGCAGTTGCTGCGTCCTTGTCACCGGATGCGATTGCTTCTTCTACTTTGCGCAGATAGGTGCGGATACGCGAACGACGCGCTTTGTTAACGGCGAAACGCTTTTCGTTCTGACGAGCGCGTTTTTTTGCCTGGGGCGAATTTGCCATGTGTCTCTGACCTTTGTTCGGTACGTTTATGTAGTAAGCGCGCCACGGATATCCGCACCGGATCAGAATCACGAGTGTGAGTCGGGCCAAGCGGGCCGCACGCGCATGTATAGCGGCGGTGCATAGACAAGTTTTGAGGCTTTGCCAAGCCGATTCTTCACTGCTGAGCCGCGGGCAAGAAAAAGGCGGGCTCAGCCCGCCTGTTCGATACATATTTCGTGGCCGGTTTACTTGTCCCGGAACTGAGCCGAGCGTTTTTCCAGAAAGGCTGCCATGCCTTCTTTCTGGTCCTCGGTGGCGAACATCGAATGGAACACCCGGCGCTCGAACAACATACCTTCGCTCAACGGCACTTCATAGCTGCGGTTGACCGCCTCTTTTGCCGCCATGGTCGACAGTTGCGATTTCTCGGCAATTTTCTGGCCCACGCCAATGGCTTCTTCGATCAACTTCTTGGCCGGTACAATCCGGCTGACAAGACCAGAACGTTCAGCCTCTTCCGCGTCCATGAAGCGGCCGGTCAGATTCATGTCCATCGATTTTGACTTGCCGACGAACCGGGTCAGACGTTGGCTGCCGCCCAGCCCTGCAATAACGCCCAGATTGATTTCAGGCTGGCCAAACTTGGCAGTATCGGCGGCAATGATGAAATCGCACAGCATCGCCAATTCACAGCCACCGCCCAGCGCATAACCCGCAACTGCTGCAATGATAGGTTTGCGGATGGCCGAGATACGATCGTTGGCCTCGGCAAACAGGTTGACAGTGAAGACGTCAACAAAGCTCATCTCGGACATTTCCTTGATGTCCGCACCTGCGGCAAAGGCCTTGTCCGAGCCTGTGATGACGACGCAGCGTACCTTGTCGTTTCCATCCGCCTCTTCCAACGCGGTGCACAATTCACCCAGCAACTGAGTGTTCAGCGCATTCATCGCATCGGGGCGGTTGAGTTTGATGAGGGCGACGTGGTCTTCGATTTCGACGATGATCGTCTCAAAAGCCATGAGTTAGAGCTTCCGGTTGTTCCGTTCAGGTACGATTCCTTACCACGCGAAAAACTTGGATCAAGCTATCTTTGGCATTGCACACAATAGAAGGATGAGCGACCGGACTGGGTGATTCTCTTGATTTCTGCCCCGCAACCCCCTGTCCGGCAGGGCGCACCCTCGCGCCCGTAGACATCAAAGCTGTGCTGAAAATATCCAAGTTCTCCATCGGCTTGCCGGAAATCCCGCAGCGACGATCCACCTGCCTCGATCGCCTCCTGCAGCACTTGACGGATGATCGGAACCAACGCGGCAATGCGGGTAGAAGAAATCTGCCCCGCTTTGCGACGTGGCGACACTCGACCCCGATACAGCGCTTCGCAGACGTAGATATTGCCCAATCCTGCAACGATTCCCTGATCCAACAGCGCTGATTTGACCGGTGTGTTCTTGCCTTTGAACGCTTCGATCAGATGCTGTTCATGAAAATCATTGCCCAAAGGCTCCGGTCCCAGGACCGATAACAGCTTATGATGCTCGGCGGTTGCCGTAGGTAGCAGGTCCATCGCACCAAACCGACGTGGGTCATTGAAGGTGATCCGAGCACCATTGGCCATGTGGAACACTACATGGTCATGTTTCTCGGGCATGGGATGGGTATGCGCAAATTGGCCCAGCGGATCACCCGAGACCGTTATCCGCCCGGACATGCCCAGATGAATCAGTAACGTTTCGCCACTGCTAAGATCAGCTAGAATGTACTTGGACCGCCGCCGCAACCGATCGACCCGCTGGCCGGTCAGCCGTTCGGCCATCCGGTCAGGAAACGGCCAGCGCAAATCGGGGCGATTTACATCCGCCTGTTCGATCACGATACCTTCCATCGCCGGGGACAGGCCGCGTCTTACTGTCTCGACCTCGGGCAATTCGGGCATTTCCTGGCTCCTATTCCAAAGGGCCGCATTGTGCCCGGTTCTTATCGCCCTATAACAGAGGCGAAATTCGACAAACGGCAAGGCAAATGTCCGACAACAGCGACAAGACCACTCATTTCGGGTTCGAAACCGTGCGCGAGGCCGACAAGGCCGGGCGTGTGCAGGGCGTGTTCAACTCGGTCGCCTCAAAATACGATGTGATGAACGATGTCATGTCGATGGGCATTCACCGGATCTGGAAAGACGCAATGATGGACTGGCTGGCCCCACGCCCCGGTCAGCGCCTGCTGGACGTTGCGGGCGGCACCGGCGATATCTCGTTCCGGTTCCTGAAACGCGCAGGCCGTGGCCATGCCACCGTTCTGGACCTGACCGAGCCGATGCTGATCGAAGGTCGACAGCGGGCCGAGGCGGATCAGATGTCGGACAGTCTGAATTGGGTTGTGGGCGATGCGATGGCCCTACCGTTCGAGGATAACACCTTTGACGTCTACACGATCTCCTTCGGCATCCGAAACGTGACCCGCCCGCAAGAGGCATTGAACGAGGCCTACCGCGTATTGAAACCCGGCGGCCGCTTGATGGTTTTGGAGTTCAGCCAGTTGCCCAATGACGGGCTACAGAAACTCTATGACCTCTACAGTTTCAATGTCATCCCGCGCATGGGGAAGCTGATCGCCAATGATTATGACAGCTATCAGTATCTGGTCGAATCGATCCGTAATTTCCCGGATCAGGATACTTTCCTGAACATGGTCCGCACCGCCGGGTTCGACAACGCGAAATACCGTAACCTGACCATGGGCATTGCCGCGCTGCATTCCGGCTGGAAAATCTGATGCGCGGCCCTCACAATATCATCCGCTTGATCCGGACCGGCGCGACGCTGGAACGGACAGGTGCCATGAATGTCGTTCTGGACGCGTTCGAAGCACCACGCGCCCTGCGCGTTCTGGCCCACACCCTGGGCAAACCCTTTCAATGGCTGGGTTACAAAGGCGATCCGTCGATGCCCCCAGCCACCCGTGCCCTCACCGCCCTGGGACCTGCCTATATCAAGTTCGGTCAGGTTCTGTCCACGCGGCCCGACGTGGTTGGAGACGAACTGGCCGAACAGCTACGCGTGCTGCAGGACAAACTGCCCCCGTTCTCCAAGGCCGAGGCCATGGCCGAGGTCGAGAAAGAGCTTGGTCAACCCGTCGTCGAGATATTCGATGAGTTCAGCGAGCCGATTGCGGCCGCCTCAATCGCTCAGGTCCACAAGGCCAAGCTGCGCAGCACTGGAGAGAATGTGGCCGTCAAAGTTCTGCGCCCCGGCATCGAACGCGCCTTCCGCAAAGATGTCGACGCATTCTATTTCGCCGCCCGCATCGTGCAACTCTTCGCCCCCAGCGCGCGCCGCCTGCGCCCGATGGAAGTGATCGAACATTTCGACGGCGTCGTGCGTGGCGAGCTGGACTTGCGTCTGGAAAGCTCGGCTGCCTCGGAATATGCCGCTAACACCAAGGACGATGCCGGATTCTGGTTGCCCCCCGTGGTCTGGACCCTGTCGGCGCGTCGGGTAATGACTCTCAGCTGGGCAGATGGCATCCCGCTGGGCGACAATGGCGCACTGGATGCAGCCGGTCATGACCGCCGCGATCTGGCCGAACGCGTGCTGCGCCTGTTCCTGCTGCATGCTCTGCGCGACGGCTATTTCCACGCTGACATGCACCAGGGTAACCTGAAGGTCGCGGCAAATAGCGATATCATTGCCTATGACTATGGCATCATGGGCCATATCGACGAATACACGCGCCGGGTCTATGCCGAGATTCTCTTTGGCTTTATCCGCCGCGACTACAAGCGCGTGGCCGAGGTGCATTTCGAGGCCGGATATGTCCCTGCCAATCAGGATGTCGATGAATTCGCCCGTGCTCTGCGCGCGGTTGGAGAGCCGATCTTTGGTATGAACGCCACCCATATCTCAATGGGACGGTTGCTCAGCTATCTGTTCGAAGTCACTGAACGCTTCGGCATGGAAACCCGTACCGAGCTGATCCTGCTTCAGCGTACAATGGTTGTGGTCGAAGGCGTCGCGCGCTCACTCGACCCGCAAATGAACATCTGGGAAGTCGCCCGGCCCGTGGTCGAAGACTACATCAAACAATCCATCGGCCCCCGCGCCGCACTTCGCGATCTTGGCAAAACAGCAATGGTTCTGGCCCGGTTTGGTCCGCGGCTTCCAGCACTGGTAGAAAACGCATTGATTTCCCAAACCCAAAAGGATGAGCCGACCCGGTCGCGCCTATGGTCCGTTGCCTTGCCCGCCACCATTGGTGCCGCTACCGGCGCGGCCCTCGTCTTATTGCTGACAAGCTTCAGTTAAACCCAATCCCGCCCGCTTCATCTGGCCAAAAATACCTTCGGGGGGAATTGCGCCATAGGTGCGATGGGGGGCAGACAGCCTCCCTGCTTGGTTCGGTTTCAGAGCAGCTCAAAGGCAATGGCAATGCCCTGACCGCCACCGATGCACATGGTGACCAAACCCTTGGACCCGCCCGTGCGCTCCAGCTCATACAGGGCTTTCAGCGTTAGAATCGCACCGGTTGCACCCACCGGATGGCCCAGCGCAATCGCCCCGCCATTCGGGTTTACCTTGGCGGCATCCAAGCCCAGCTCTTTGTTCACGGCCAACGCTTGCGCGGCAAAAGCTTCGTTGCTTTCGATCACATCGAAATCATCCAGCGTCAGACCAGTCCGTGCCATCAGGTTCTGCACCGCAGGAACCGGACCAATGCCCATCACCTCGGGGCGTACGCCCGCGTGGCCATATCCCAAAATCCGCGCTTTCGGCTTCAGACCCGCCTTCTCGGCCGCCTCCGCCGTGGCCAGTACCATCGCGGCCGCACCATCGTTGATGCCCGACGCGTTGCCTGCCGTCACCCGACCATCCTTGCGGAAGGCAGGACGCAGCCCGGCCAGCGCCTCGGCGGATGTCTGTTTGGGATGCTCGTCGACCACAAAATCGACCATGTCGCGCTTGACCTTGACCTGAACCGGCGTGATCTGGCTTTGGAAATACCCCGCCTCCAGCGCAGCCGCCGCACGGGTTTGGCTGGCCATCGCGAATTCATCCATCTGCTCACGTGTGATCTGGTGCTCATCAGCAACGTTTTCGGCCGTAATGCCCATATGGCCAGTGCCAAACGGGCAGTTCAACGCGCCCAGCATCATATCCATCGAGGTGACATCGCCCATCTTCGCGCCCCAGCGCGCCTGTGGCACGATATACGGACTCCGCGACATGCTTTCGGCGCCACCAGCCACAGCGAATTCGGCGTCGCCCAGCATCAGGGACTGTACCGCCGACACAATCGCCTGCGCACCGGACCCGCACAGACGGTTTACGTTCATCGCGGGCGTTTCAACGGGGATACCGGCCTGCTTGGCCGCGGCGCGTGACAGGTACATGTCGCGTGGTTCGGTATTAATGACATGACCAAACACCACATTGCCGATTTGCTCGGGCGCAACTCCAGATCGCTCCATCGCCGCTTCAGTCACAACGGTCGCCAGATCAATCGGCGCAGTTGAAGCCAAAGCGCCACCAAATGTGCCAATCGCGGTGCGCGCACCATCAAGAATGACGATATCTTTCATGTCTCTTCTCCTCGTGGATTTGCGGGCACTATGCATCCAGCCATTGGAACTGTCCCATAGGACGTACCGTCACAAGCGGAATTGACATGAGGCCACCAAACGCGCATGAGATTCCGTCATGACGGAAAATTCAGACGATATCCTGACGCGCCTGCCCGCCCGCCTGAAAGAGGCCCGCCGCGCCAAAGGCCTGTCGCTGGAAGCTGTGGCCAATCTCAGCGGCGTGTCCCGATCCATGGTCAGCCAGATCGAACGCGGTGAAAGCAGCCCGACGATCTCGACCCTGTGGAACCTGACCCGCGCCCTGCAGGTGGACTTCGCTGGCCTGCTGGAAGAGGCCAATAACGCCGATCAGATCGAAACCCTGCGCAGCGACGAAGTGCCCAGCATCGACAATATGGGCCAGAATTGCCGCATCCGTATCCTCTCCCCGCCCGAAGAGGCCGGTGGCCACGAGGTCTACGATATCCGCTTTGACAGTGATGGCGCGCTGAACAGCCAACCACACGCCCGCGGCGCGCATGAACAGTTGACTGTACTTGAAGGTGCGGTGCGCGTCACCTCGGGCAGTGCCATCAGCGAGCTGAACCAGGGCGACACCGCGCGATACGCGGCGGACGTTCTGCACTCAATTACTGCCAAGAAGCCAGCAAGGGTGTTCCTGATCGTCAAAAATGCCTGACACCGGCGCATTTCCGCCTTTGCGGAAATTTTTCCTTCATACTGTAATTCCCCTATTTGGGAATTTCATCCGTTATGTTAGACATGCGACTCAGTTGAACGGAGATCGCCATGTCAGATGCATTCCTGTCCCATGTCACCGACACCCTCGTGCAGATCGAAGCGGAGGGTCTGTACAAGCGTGAACGAATGATCACCTCGCCCCAGGGCGGCGAGATTACTGTGGGCGACAGGCAGGTCATCAATCTGTGCGCCAACAATTATCTGGGTCTGGCCGATCATCCGGCACTGATCGCCGCCGCCAAAGACGCGATGGAACCCAAAGGGTTCGGCATGGCCTCGGTCCGGTTTATTTGTGGCACACAGGACATTCACCGTGAGCTGGAACAGAAGCTGGCACAATTCCTGAATAAGGACGATGCGATCCTGTTTGCAGCCTGTTTTGATGCCAATGGAGGGCTGTTTGAGCCCTTGTTAGGGCCTGAAGATGCCATAATCTCGGACGGTCTGAACCATGCCTCAATCATCGACGGGGTACGGTTGTGCAAGGCCAAACGTTATCGTTATCTGAACAACGACATGAACGATCTGGAGGCCTGGCTGAAGCAGGCACGCGAGGACGGCGCGCGTCACATCATGATCGCGACAGACGGTGTGTTTTCGATGGATGGCTATCTGGCTAACTTGCCGAAAATCCGCGAACTGGCGGACAAATATGACGCCATTGTCATGGTCGATGACTGCCATGCCACCGGATTCATGGGTCCGAACGGGGCCGGTACACCGGATCATTTCGGTGTCGCTGTTGATATTCTGACGGGAACCTTGGGCAAGGCACTTGGGGGGGCAATCGGCGGTTATATCGCCGGGCCGCAGCCGGTGATCGACCTGCTGCGGCAGCGGGCGCGGCCCTATCTGTTCTCAAATTCGCTGCCGCCTTCAATCGTTGCTGCCGGGATCGAAGCCATCCGTCTGGTCGAAGAGGGCGACATGCTGCGCGCGCAACTGTTCAGCAACGCCAAATATTGGCGCGCGGGGTTGGAAAAGTTGGGTTTTGACCTTCTACCCGGCGAACACCCGATCATCCCGGTTATGCTGGGCGAAGCACAACTGGCGCAGGACGTGGCCGCAAAGCTGTTTGACGAAGGCGTTTATGTTTCGGGCTTTTTCTTCCCCGTCGTCCCGCGCGGTAAGGCACGGATCAGAACGCAGATGAATGCGGCGCTGACAAAGGATGAGCTGGACCGTGCGCTGGCTGCCTTTAGCAAGGTCGGCAAAGAGCTGGGGATCATCTGATGCGACCCAATACGATGAAAGCGCTGGAAAAATCCAAGCCCGAGGAGGGCTTGTGGATGGTGCAGGCCCCGGTGCCCGAGATCGGCCCTGATGAAGTGCTGATCCGCATCAACAAGACCGGCATCTGCGGCACCGATATCCACATCTGGAACTGGGACGACTGGGCCGCCGCAACTGTGCCCACCCCAATGATCACCGGCCATGAATTTGCCGGTGAAATCGTTGAGATCGGGCGCAACGTGACCGGGCTTGAGATCGGCCAGCGCTGCTCCGGCGAGGGGCACCTGATCACAACCGACAGCCGCCAAAGCCGTGCTGGCAAGTTCCATCTGGATCCCGGCACGCGCGGAATCGGCGTCAATGAACAGGGTGCCTTTGCGCAATACCTGAAACTACCTGCCTTCAACGTGGTGCCCCTGCCCGATGACATTCCCGACGAAATCGGAGCCATTCTCGACCCGTTGGGGAATGCTGTGCACACCGCACTCAGTTTTGATCTGCTGGGTGAGGATGTGCTGATCACCGGTGCAGGCCCCATCGGCATCATGGCCGCCGCCGTGGCCCGCCATGCAGGCGCGCGGCATGTGGTGATCACCGATATCAATCCGGACCGCTTGACGCTGGCTGCGCATGTTGTGCCAACATTGCGCCCTGTCGATGTGACCAAGGAAGATTTGCAGGACGTGATCGCCGAACTGGGCATGCAGCAGGGTTTTGACGTCGGGCTAGAGATGTCAGGTTCACAAATTGCACTGGACCAGATGGTCGAGGCACTGGTGATGGGCGGCAAGATCGCTCTGCTGGGCATCCCACCTGGAAAATCCCCCGTGGACTGGTCCCGCATCGTATTCAAGGCCATCACCATCAAAGGTGTCTATGGGCGCGAGATGTTCGAGACCTGGTATAAGATGATTGCCATGTTACAGAACGGTTTGGATGTCAGCCGAGTGATCACGACCCGTTTCAAGGTTGATGAATTTGCCAAGGGCTTTGGCGAGATGAAATCAGGTCGATCCGGCAAGGTTGTTCTGGATTGGACCTAACCCTCTGGCGTTAAACGGCTTCACCCCCTAAACAGGAGGGAACTCAGGTGTTTGGAGGCGCAGATGAGCGACAAGGACAACCGGTATCTTGAACGCGGGATCGAGGACACTCTGGTCACGGATTTCGCCGAAACCCACCGCAAGAGCTATGGCGACTTCCTGCAGCTCAAAACCCTACTGAATCTGCAAAAGACGTTTCAGGATCCCGCGCAACCAGATGAGATGCTGTTCATCATCATCCATCAGGTCAGCGAGCTGTGGCTGAAGCTGATGCATCACCAGCTGGTCGAAGTGCGCCGCTTTCTGCAAGAGGACGAATTTGGCCCGGCAATGAAGAATCTCGACCGGGTCAAAGCAATCCAGCGGCAGTTGATTTCCGCGTGGGAAACGCTTCTGACCATGACCCCCGCCGATTACATGACCTTTCGGCAAGCACTTGGCAGCTCCTCGGGATTTCAAAGCTATGGCTATCGTCAGATTGAATTCATTCTGGGCAACAAGGATGCCTCGACCCTGAAGGTTCACCAGCATGATCCCGAAGTCATGGAATTATTGGATGCCGCACTGACCAAGCCTTCGCTTTACGACGAAGTGCTGCACATGCTGGCCCGGCAAGGGTTTGACGTGCCTGATGACCTGCTGAACCGTGACTTTGCACAACCCTATTCCGGCGACCCGCGCGTGGTGAAAATCTGGGCTCAGGTGTTTCACAATACCGATCAGTATTGGGACCTCTATGCGCTGGCCGAAAAGCTGATGGACGTTGAATCCCTGTTCCAGCGCTGGCGGTTTGACCATGTCACCGCGGTCGAGCGAGTTATTGGCAACCAGCCAGGTACAGGCGGGTCTAGCGGTGTGTCGTTCCTGCGCAAAGCGCTGGACTTGCGATTCTTTCACGATCTCTACGATGTGCGCACCGAATTGATGTATAGCGGGCAGGAGTAGGCGATGCTGTATCGTGGTTTCACTCAGACAGAGCTGGAGCAGGAGTATTCTCCCAGTTCGATGGTTGGCGGCGATCTGACACCCTATCTTGAAAGCTACGCCGCGCTGAGTGCGCAGAACCGCGCCCGGATGGAATGCCGGGAAAACCTGCCCTTCGGCGAAACATCTGAACAGGTGCTCGACTTCTTTCCTGCGTCGACGGCCAACGCTCCGCTGCATGTCTTTATTCACGGAGGTTACTGGCAGGCGCTCAGTCAGCGTGAGTCCGCGATGATGGCCCCTACACTGGTGGAAAACGGGCAAGCCTTTGCAACGCTGAACTATACGCTCGCACCTGAGGCCCGACTGGATCAGATGATCAAAGAGTGCCGCGATGCCCTGCTTTGGCTGGGATCACAGGCGACGGCCCTTGGGTTCGATCCGGCGCAGATCACCTTGTCGGGGCACAGCGCCGGGGCACATCTGGCGGCCATGATGATGGCGACTTCAGCCGATGCGCTAGCCCGCGCCGGCTTGCGGGTACGAGAGGTGATTCTGATCAGCGGCGTCTATGATCTTGAACCGATCAGCCTGACGCCGGTGAATGACCCGCTGCAACTGACCCCGGTCGAAATACACGATCTCTCACCCATTCTGCACCTGCCCGCCCCCGGTCCGCGTTACCATATAACCGTCGCCGAGCGTGACACACCCGAATTCATTCGTCAAAGCCGGGACTATGCGGAATTGCTGCGTAAGGGCGGGCATTCTGTCAGTTTTGATCTGCAGAAAGGGATGCAGCATTTCGACATCATCATGCACGCAAGCACGTTCCTGCCGGCTCCTCGGTAGTCATAGGTGTTGGGCGAAAGAATATTCTGACCTTTGCGTCATGCACTGAGCAAGTCGCCATATCCCTGCATTTGTGGCGGTACCGCAAGTGTCCGGTTTGAGCCCAGAGTGACAGATGCTGCGCTAGCTAGGAATGGCAGCGGTGCGCCAATGTCGACTCTGCAAAGTTGAACGAACGGAGTACACGGAACTTTTATCGCGCTCTCATCCATTCTGGTGCAGAATTCTCCAAACCGATCGATGATCGAATTCGCAGTTGGTGAAAAAAATCACGCTTTGACTGTCATCTGAAGCATTAGTCACTGGCTCAAAAGAGCCGAAAGCTGCTTTGCTCCCTTCTGAAGTATGCCCAGAAACGACATCAGACTGTTGACGTCATGACGTTGTGTCGGCGCGTGAACCGAAAGTGTGCCTACCAATCGGCCTTGTCCATCCTGAACGGGTACTGCTAGGGCAGTCATTCCGGTCATGAATTCCTCGTCATCGGTGGAATAACTATTCTCAGAGATACGTCGGATCTCCGATCGCAATGCCTTGGGGTCGGTCAGCGAGCGTTCGGTTTGTGGTTGTAGATGTCCTGCCGAAAGAAACCCATCCAGCTTTCTTTGCCGTAGTGTGGACAGGTACATCTTGCCGCTGGCCGTGCAATGGAAGGGCACCTGTGTCCCGACCGGCAGTTGAATTCGCAGGGGCCACTTCGTTTCCACCCGGTCGAGATAGATCATGCCCTCGCGGTCTGGAATGGCGAGATTACATGTCTCGCCAACAGTTTCAGCCACACTGCGCAAGATCGCCAGTCGCGCAGTGCGCAAATGCTCGGACGACATAGTGTTGACCGATAGCAGTCGCAGCCGGTGTCCCGGGCCATATGATCTGCCATCGAGATCCCGCTGCAGAAACCCTTCGGCTTCTGCGGTTTGCAGCAGACGGTGAATTGTTGGCTTGGCCAGACCTAATGCCTCAATCAGATCCGATGGTTTTACGGAAACGCCACGCCGCGCCACCTCCTCGAGGATCAGCAGGAGGCGGAGGTTGGTCGGTATTTGAGTTTCTTTTTCTTGTGTTTCCGTCTCGGCCATCCTGCAACAGTCTAGCTATTTGGAAGCAGTATCAAGGCCAGATCGGGCACAAGCGACACTAAAATCCAAACCGAAAGAAGCGCCACCAGATAGGGTACCGTATACCGAAGCAACCGGAAATAAGGTACTCCTGTTACTCCTGAAGCCACATAGAGGTTCAGCCCATAAGGTGGTGTGATGAATCCAATGGACGCCCCCACAAGGAAGATCACCGAGAAATGGATTGGATCAATCCCAACCGAGGCCGCGATTGGCGCAAGAATTGGGGCGAGAATTATGGTTACAGGTAGGCTTTCCAAAACCATTCCAGAAAAGAAAACGATCACCATCGATGTGAACAATACCGCGTAGTACCCGCCCATCGAGGTTACGAAATCTCCAATGGTTTGCTGCGCGCCAAGCAATGACAGGATCTGTTGCATCACCACTGATATCGCGATCAGAGGCGCGAGGATGCCGGTGATCTGGGCCGAGCGGATGACGATCGAGGGGATCTCGGGGATCGTAAAGCCTTCGACCACGAACATTTCGGCGTAACTCTTCTCGGTTGGCGACATGTCGTTTCTGGCCCCCATAATCCGGTTGATCGGATAGCTGACCAAACCAGCGATCACACAGAAGCCAACTGTCACGCCCGCGGCTTCTGTCGGGGAAAACTTGCCTGTGTAGATGCCCCACAGCACCAGCCCAATGGCGAAAAATCCAAGCCAGGCGCCAAATGCCGTTTTCAGTATCCGGTTGAGCTGCAAAGGGATCAGATGGCCCCACCCGTTCATGCGGCAAATGATCCAGCACGCGAATTGCATACCAAAGACCATGAGCGCGCCCGGAAGAATGCCCGCCACGAACAACTCGGAAATAGGAAGGTTCATCAAGAAGCCATAGACGATGAAGATAATGGAAGGCGGGATAATGATCCCTACAGTACCCCCTGCCGCAGCGGTCGCCGCGCTGAACCGTTCGTCATAGCCACCTTTGACCATCTCGGGGTGCAGCATCGAACCAATTGTGGCTGTCGTCGCCGAGTTTGATCCCGAAATCGCCGCGAATAACCCGCAGGCACCAAGCGATGCCATCGCCAACCCACCACGTATCCAGCCCAGACAGGCATAGGCGAAATCGCTGAGCCTTCGGGCAATACCAGACTTGTTGATCAGGTCTCCGGTCAGGATAAAGAGCGGCATCGCGAGCAGGGCAAAGCCTTTGTTGAACACGTTCAACAGTTCGGCACCCATATTGTCCAACGTCAAGCCAAGGACGAATGAGCAGCCGATCACCCAATAGCCGATGACCAAAAACACCGGCACGCCCAGCATGAACAGAAAGGTAACCCCAAGTGAGATCAGTGTAACCAAAGTTCCGTCTGTCATCAGTCTGCTCCGATCACGGCCTGCTTGATCAGCGGCTCACCTGTTTTCCAGTTTTGCAGATCGTCGGCGAGGTTCTGAAACACACGCCCGATCATCAAAAAGAACGAAAGAGGCGCGGCCAGCAAAAACCACCACTGCATGATATTGTCCGTGCCGAGAACGATCTGAAAATTTGACGCCGATAACGCAACCAGTCGCGTGGTCGTCACGATGACGATCACCGCAAAGATGAACCACAGCACCGCATCAAGGATCAAACAGGCCAACTGCCCGCCTCGGGGCATTGCGGTGCGGAACTCATTGAAACTCAGATGCGTCCGCAGGCGAACATTGTACGTGGCCCCGAACCACGCCATCACCATAAACAACAAGGGAGGGATAGTGGTGGACCACGGTTCTTGATCGTTGAACACGAATCGGTCGATCACGCCCCAGAAAATGATCAACGCAATGGCGAGGTAAGAATATACCATCACCGACCGCTCCAGATGGCGCTCGATAAACGGCACTGTCCGATAGATCAGCATGATCACGAATCCGCCCATGGCTGAAACAACCGCGCCCAACACCCATGCGGCGTCCGATTCCAGCGCTGATTGAATCTCGAACGAATCCTGGCTGAGAAAGGCACTGAAGATCGCGCCTGTGTCTGCCCAAAACGACATGTACCCCGTCCTCCCAGTCGGTGTGTATTAGAACCGGCCCGCTTGGGGCCGGTTCGTCTTTTGTATCAGGCTTCGCCTTTCCACCAACGGCGCGGTTCTACGTTTTCCGGCAGGGTGTCTGCCGGAATCTCACGCGCGATGTCGTAGATTTCCTGATAGGTATCGATGCCACCGGCCCATTTGTTCAAACGCTCACGCCACTGCGCCCAGGGTTCGGGGTTGTAGTTCGGGGCGCACATCTCTTCGGCCAGTTTGATCTGATCATCTGGCAGGAATGCCGGACGTACTCCATTTTCGGCGAAGATAGTATCAGGCAGCTGCGGTTCCGAGAAACCCACAGTGTTCAGCAAAGCCGCTTCATTGGCACCTTGAATCAAAGCCTGCGTAAAGTAGGAAGACTCCATCACAGCATCCTGCAGCTCCCCGCCCAGACTGTCGAACACTTTGGCCGACATTGAGGTATGTTCAGTGCCGCAGAAGAATTTCAGGTTGACTGACTGCGACACCACTGGAGCCATGTTGGCATATGCGACGGCCGATGCCCACGTTTCAGCCCCGTCGATCAGACCAGTCTTCAACGCATCCAGAGTTTCTTCCCATGCAACCGGTACCGGATTCAGGTTCAACAGCTGCATCGCAATGCGTCCCAGCTGTGTACCCGTCACACGGTTCTTTGTGCCGAACAGCTCTTCCAGTTTGGTGACGGTCGGCTTGTCGGCAAAGGTCGAACCCATTTGCAGGCCGCGCAATTCACAGTGGGTAAACAGGAACTTCAGGCCGTGCCGTTTCTCAAGCGGATCACGCAGAATGCGCTGGCTCGCCGGGCTGTAGAAGAAGTGATACTGCGCTGCCCGGCTGGGGAACATGTAAGCATAGTCCAGCACGTTGAGATACGGCGCGCCTCCAGCCGAGTTCTGGGTCGAGGCCGCGTAAATATCAACAATGCCCTGCTGAGTTTTTTCAACACAGCTCAGCTGCCCGCAGATCTGGTTGTCGCCAATGAACTCGATCCGAATTTCACCGTCCGTGCGCTCTTCCAGATCGCGTGCAAACTCGATCGCGCCGGCGCGTTCGATCAGCAGATTGCGGGTGTTAAAGCCCGATGCGCCAAATTTAAGCGTGTGCTTTGGCTCTTTCGAGAAGCGCTTTTCATAGGTTGATTCGGCTGCCTGCGCCAGATTCGCCAGGCTCATCGCGCCACCGAACCCACCTGCCGCCAGCAGTGTCGAACTCATGCCATACCGCCCGGCCACACGAAAAAAATCTCGCCGGGAAATGCCACTTAGTTTCTTACCGATCTCCATTGCCTACCTCCCTGATCGCAATTAATGAGACGTTTTGTATCAAAAAAGGCTAGTATATTTCTCGCATCTTGCATAGAGTTTTTTTCAGTCGCGTCGGGAGGAGACAGTTATGGAAGTCGATTATGCGGTAGTCGGAGCAGGATCTTCAGGCTGTGTCATTGCCAACCGTTTGAGTGCTGATCCCAATACGACCGTCGCATTGCTGGAGGCTGGCGGTCGCGACACCAACCCGTGGATTCACATTCCGGTCGGTTATTTCAAAACAATGCACAACCCGTCGGTTGACTGGTGCTATCGCACTGAACCCGATCCGGGGCTTAATGGACGATCCATAGACTGGCCACGAGGCAAGGTGCTGGGCGGCTCATCCTCGCTGAACGGGCTGCTTTATGTCCGCGGCCAGAAAGAAGACTACGATCGCTGGCGGCAAATGGGCAATGAGGGATGGGGGTGGGACGATGTCTTGCCCCTGTTTAAACGTTGCGAAGATCAAGAACGCGGTGAAGATGAGTTTCACGGCATTGGCGGGCCTTTGTCTGTTTCGAACATGCGCATTCAACGCCCCATCTGCGACGCCTGGGTTGCCGCAGCACAGGTTGCAGGCTACGCGTTCAATCCCGACTACAATGGCGCCGAACAAGAAGGCGTAGGTTATTTCCAATTGACCACACGCAACGGTCGTCGCTGCAGCGCGGCTGTGGCTTATCTCAAACCCATTCGAAGTCGTCAGAATCTTAACATCATCACCAACGCATTTGTGACGCGCGTGGTTTTGGACGGGAAAAAGGCGACCGGGCTGGTTTACCGTGACAGGTCAGGGGTCGAGCAAACTCTGAAGGTTCGACGCGAGATTATCCTGTCTGGTGGCGCGATCAATTCGCCCCAGATCCTGATGTTGTCGGGGATTGGAGACCCGGACCACCTCAAAGAAAACGGAATCGAACCGCTTCACGCCCTGTCTGGCGTTGGTAAGGGCTTGCAGGATCATTTACAGGCGCGCCTGGTGTTCAAATGCAATGAACCAACACTGAATGATGAAGTCCGCAGCCTCTTCAATCAGGCGCGCATCGCTCTGAAATATGCACTGTTCCGTGCCGGGCCTATGACAATGGCGGCCAGCCTTGCCACCGGCTTTATGAAAACGCGCCCGGATGTAGAGACACCCGATATACAGTTTCATGTCCAACCCTGGTCCGCTGACAGCCCGGGCGAGGGCGTACACCCGTTCTCGGCCTTTACAATGTCGGTCTGCCAGCTGCGCCCGGAAAGCAGGGGGGAGTTGCGCCTGAACGGCCCCGATCCGTCCAAACATGTCAAGATCATACCGAACTACTTGTCCACAGAAACAGATTGCAGGACCATAGTCGATGGCGTGAATATCGCGCGGCGAATTGCCAAGAAAAACCCTTTGGCCTCGAAGATTTCGGAAGAGTTTCGACCAACAGAAGATCTGAATTGCAATGACTATGACGCTACGCTGGATTGGGCCAGGTCGAATTCGACCTCAATCTACCACCCAACCGGCACCTGTGCGATGGGAAGCTCTGAGGCATCTGTTGTCGATCCTAAACTAAGGGTTCACGGACTAGAAAATCTGCGCGTGGCCGATTGTTCGATCATGCCCGAGATCGTCAGTGGCAACACCAACGCACCGGCAATCATGATCGGGGAAAAGGCGAGCGATTTGATAATCGCGGATGCCTGACAGGCCCTCCATCTTGCCTGTGTGCGATGCAGAATGCCCAAAACACCCGCAACCGATGGATCGGTGTGCCAGTCGCGCAAGCTCAAGCTGTTCTGTTGATTATGTCTGATCGCAACTCGCACTTTGCCAACTCTTGTCTCATGACTGACCGTGATCTGGGAGGGCGACTCTTGGTCAACGATCTGTGCAGCATCCAGCTCAGATTTTGACGTCAAACCAATCTCGCGAAACATGCATAAGCGGTCGCGGACACTACTTGCTTTTCCAATAGTTCAAATCGGAACCTCCACTTTCCTATTTTTGGCGTACAAGTACTTCACTTGCAGAGAGATATACACAGCACGTGGTCGCGAGCCTGAGCCTGGCTACGGGCACTGCGTCGGTGAACCCTATTGGCCGCTAAGTCCGCATAGCCGACAGCAACCTAGATTTACTTTGCCTCTTGAACCAAGGCTACCCGGTGCGACTTGATGATTAACCTCAGAAAAACTCGCGCGAAAAGTCAAAGGCTCACGTCAGCTCTCCAAAAGAAAAACAGCGGCCCGTTGGAGCCGCTGTTTTCCGAATTTCAGTTCTGTCCGGATCAATCCAGTGTCCGGGTGACCTCTTCGCGCTCGAAGATTTCGATAACGTCGCCGGCGCGGATATCGTCGTAGTTCTCGAATGCCATACCGCATTCCTGACCCGACTGAACCTCGGCCACTTCGTCCTTGAAGCGCTTCAGCGTTTTCAGCGTGCCTTCGTGGATCACGACGTTGTCGCGCAGCAGGCGGACACCTGCGGAACGACGCGCCACGCCTTCTGTAACCAGACAGCCAGCAACCTTGCCAACGCCCGTAACCTTGAAGACTTCGCGGATCTCGGCATAACCGATGAACTTTTCGCGGATCTCGGCGCTCAACAGGCCTGATGCGGCGGCTTTCACGTCGTCGACCAGATCGTAGATCACCGAGTAGTAGCGGATTTCCACGCCCTTTTGGTTCGCGGTGTTCCGGGCTGAAGCATTGGCACGCACGTTGAAGCCCAAGATTGGGGCTCCGGACGCTTCCGCCAAGCCGACATCCGTTTCGGTGATCGCGCCGACGCCTGAATGCAGCACCCGCACGCGTACTTCGTCGTTGCCGATCTTCTCCATCGCCTGAACGATGGCTTCGGCAGAACCCTGCACGTCCGCTTTCATCAGAATTGGCAGCTCGGTGACGTTTTCGTCTTCCTTGGCCTTCTGCATCAGCTGTTCAAGGGTGGTTGCGGCACCGGCGGCGGCGCGTTTGTCCTTGGCGGCCTGTTCACGGTAGGCGGCGATTTCACGCGCCTGCGCTTCAGTCTCGGTCACGTTCAGAACGTCCCCGGCCTCGGGCGTGCCATTCAGACCCAGAACCTCAACCGGAACCGAGGGTCCTGCCTCTTTGACGCGTTCGCCCTTGTCGTTGATCAGCGCACGGACTTTACCGTATTGCTCACCCACAACAAAGATATCGCCCTGACGCAATGTACCGGTTTGAACCAGAACGGTAGCAACAGGTCCACGGCCCACATCCAGCTGCGCCTCGATCACGGCACCCTGGGCGGCGCGATTCGGGTTGGCTTTCAGCTCAAGAATTTCGGATTGCAACGCGATGGCTTCCAGCAGCTCGTCCAGACCCTGACCGGTGATGGCGGACACTTCGACGTCCTGAACCTCACCCGACATTTTCTCAACGATGACTTCGTGCTGCAGCAGATCGGTGCGCACCTTGTCCGGGTTTGCGTCCGGCTTGTCGACCTTGTTGATCGCAACGATCATCGGGACACCCGCCGCTTTGGCGTGGTTGATCGCCTCGATCGTCTGCGGCATCACCGCGTCATCCGCAGCAACAACCAGAACCACGATATCCGTGACCTGTGCCCCGCGCGAACGCATCGAGGTAAAGGCCGCGTGGCCCGGTGTATCCAGGAAAGACAGCGTTGTGCCGCCATCGGTTTTCACCTGATAAGCGCCAATATGCTGGGTAATACCCCCGGCCTCACCCGCCACAACGCGAGCGTCGCGGATCGCGTCCAGCAACGAGGTCTTACCGTGGTCAACGTGACCCATGATGGTAATGACCGGCGGACGCGACTGCAGATCGCCTTCGCTGTCTTCGATCTCTTTGATGACGTCCTCGACGTCAGAGGCCGAGACGCGCGTGACCTTGTGGCCAAATTCTTCGATGATCAGTTCCGCAGTATCAGCGTCAATGGTCTGGTTCTGCGTGACCATCATGCCCATGTTCATCAGCGATTTGACAACGTCCGCGACACGCTCGGCCATACGGTTGGCCAGCTCGGACACGACAATCGCCTCGGGCAGCTGTACGTCGCGGATAACCTTTTCCCGCTCGACCGCGCCGCCCATGGCTTTCTGACGCGCGCGCTCTTGCTTACGCTTCATGGCTGCCATCGAACGCTGACGATTACCTTCACCACCGGTCGCCTGACCCAGAGTCAGCTTGCCTGAACGGCGGTTATCGTCACGGCCCTTGGTGCGCGCGCCGCGCTGTTCACGCTCGCGATCCTGCTTGCGTGGCGTTGCTGCAGGCGCAGGCTTGCTGGCCGGGCTGCGGGCGGCTTTTGGCTCTTCTGGAGTCGGGGTCGCCGCGACACGCTTAGCGGCATCTTCAGCCTCTTTGCGCTTGCGTTCTTCCTCTTCGGCCTTGGCGCGCGCGCGTTCTTCGGCCTCGCGCTGTTCGCGCTCTTTGGCCTCTAGTTCCGCACGGCGACGGGCACGCTCTTCCTCGCGCGCTTTTTCAGCGGCCTGACGCTCGGCGGCCTCTTCGACCTCACGCGCCTTGGCAGCCTGCAGCGCCTTCATCCGGCGCGCCATTTCCACGTCGGAAATCCCGGCTGGACGACGCGACGGATCACCTGATGGCGTAGCTCCACCACCGGTTTTGGCCGCACCCGGCTTGGGGACCACCACGCGCTTGCGTTTGGTTTCCACCACGACATTCTTGGTACGTCCGTGGCTGAAACTTTGTTTCACATTTCCGGGGCGCGCCCCGCCACGAAGACCCAATGTCTTTTTGCCGTCACTATCGCTCATAAAGCTTCTTACCCTTCCGCGCGGCCCTTGCCGCCGTCATCCGTTTCGCGCAAGCCATGCAGGCGCTGCGCTTCCTCTACAACACGTTTGGCGAGTCCGCCAGAGGCCAAGGCCGCATGAATCACGGTTTGGCGCCCAAATGCCGCCCCAAGTTCGTCTGCGGTCAACCAGCCGATGTATTTCCCAAAGTGCGGCGTGCTGAGTTTCGACTTGCCGCGCCCCGATCCATCGGACGCCTGAAGCAATATCTGGGCCTCTTCCCGGTCCAGCATTGCCTTGACCTTTTCATAGCCAGCAACCGCATCACCGGACTTGCGCGCGAGGCTCAAAAGCTCGATCACGCGCCGCGCAATCTGCTTTTCAACCTCATCGGCCAGATCCTTTGACACAGTGACCTGCGCCTTGAACCCCCGCGCGAACAATTTCTTGCCAATGGCTTTGTCCAACGCGCTGCGGTCAGCCGAGACATAAACACCGCGCCCCGGCAGTTTTGCCGCGACATCAGGAAAGACCTGACCGTCTGGCCCGACCACAAAGCGGATCAGCCCATATCTAGGCTGAACCTCGCCAGTGGCAATGCACTTGCGTTCGGGTCCGTCAGACCGATCCTTATGGACGCCACCGCGACCCATGTGCGCCACCCGAAGCCTGCGATCAGGCCTCGGCTTCCTCGTCGGCCGCTACGCCGTCTTCTTCAGCCTGCTCCAGTTCGGCAGGATCAACCCAGCCCAGCATGATGCGTGCGGTCATGACCAGATCCTGCGCCTCTTCCAGCGTTATGCCAAAAGGCTCCAGAACGCCGTCATCCTTGATACGCTCACCATCAACTGTGGTCCAACCACCAGCCAGTTCCCAGTCAGCGCAGGTGGCAAAATCTTCCAACGTTTTCACGTCGTCCTTGGCCAGCGCTTCTACCATCTGGGGTGTCAGACCTTCGAATTCAATAAGGCTGTCCTCGACACCCAGCTCACGCGCTGCATCCAGCGCCGCTTTGGCCTGTGCTTCCAGGTGTTCACGCGCACGGGTCTGCAGTTCCTGCGCGGTGCCATCGTCGACGCCGTCAATGACCAACAGCTCGTCGAGCTCGACATAAGCGACTTCTTCCAGGTTGGTAAACCCTTCCGAGACCAGCAGTTGCGCAAAGAACTCGTCCAGATCCAGGCTTTCCATGAACAGGCTGGTGCGGGCTTCGAATTCTTTCTGACGGCGCGCCGATTCTTCGGCCTCGGTCATGATATCAATGTCCAGATTGGTCAGCTGGCTGGCCAGGCGCACATTCTGACCGCGACGGCCAATGGCAAGGCTCAGCTGTTCTTCGGGAACCACAACTTCGATCTTGCCCGCTTCTTCATCCAGAACAACCTTGGACACCTCGGCAGGCTGCAGCGCGTTCACCAGGAAGGTGGGCTGATCTTCATTCCATGGAATGATGTCGATCTTTTCGCCCTGCAGCTCATTCACGACGGCCTGCACACGGCTGCCGCGCATACCAACGCAGGCACCGACAGGGTCGATCGAGCCGTCATAGGAAATGACAGCGATCTTGGCGCGCGATCCGGGATCGCGAGCAACAGCTTTGACCTCGATGATGCCGTCATAGATTTCCGGCACTTCCATCTTGAACAGTTCAGCCATGAATTCAGGCGCGGTGCGCGACAGGAAGATCTGGTGGCCACGAACCTCGCGGCGAACTTCCTTGATATAGGCGCGCACACGGTCATTGGGGCGATAGCTTTCGCGGCCAATCTTGTCGTTGCGGCGCAGAACAGCCTCGGCACCGCCCAGATCGACGATGACATTGCCAAACTCTTCGCGCTTGACCGCACCGTTGATGATGGTACCTGCGCGATCCTTGAAGTCTTCGTACTGGCGATCGCGCTCGGCTTCGCGGACCTTCTGCAGAATCACCTGCTTGGCGGATTGCGCCGCGATCCGGCCCATTTCGACCGGAGGCACTTCTTCGACATAGACGCTACCGACTTCTGGCGCTTCCATGTATTGCTTGGCCTGCTCGACGGTCATCTCGGCCTGATAGTTCTCAAGCTCCTCATCTTCAACCACGGTGCGGACACGGGTAAAGGTCGCCTTGCCGGTCTTGCGGTCGATGCTGACGCGGATATCCATCTCGGCGCCGTAGCGGCTTTTGGCGGCACGGGCGAGCGATTCTTCCATCGCTTCGACAACCAGACCGGGGTCGATCATCTTTTCGCGGGCCACGGCCTCGGCGGTCTGCAGCAGCTCCAGCTGGTTGGCTGAGGTGATTGCCATCAGTTCGTCTCCTCTTCGGACCCTTCGGTCTCAATCTCGTCGAAAGCGTTTTCGTTCAGGGCACCGGCGTCCTTGCGCTGGCGCAGCATCTCTTTGATCAGATCATCGGTCAGGACCAGCTTGGCATCGCTTAGCCAGTCAAACTGCAAGCCGATGGTGATTGTCTCATCTCCCTCGGAGATATTGATCAAAACCTCATCGCCTTCGATCCCGGCCAGCTCACCTTTGAAGCGGCGACGGCCGTCGATCAGTTCGGCGGTTTCAATCTTTGCCTCATAGCCCTCGAACATCTCAAAATCCTTGAGACGTGTCAGAGGCCGGTCGATGCCGGGGCTGGACACTTCCAGCGCATAGGCGTCAAGGATCGGATCTTCGACATCCAGTGTGGCACTGACTGCGTTCGATATCTCGGCGCAATCATCCACTTCGATGCCACCATCGGGCTTGTCGGCCATGATCTGCAAGGTGGTCTGCTTGCCGCTCATCAGGCGGATACGGACCAGCTCATACCCCAGATCTTCGATCACTGGGGTGATGATCTCGGCCAGTCTCCGATCGATGGCAGCTTTGGCTATCAGTTCGTTTGTCATCAGCTACTCTACCCTGTCAGTCGGGCACAAAAAAACGGGCGCGCGGCCCGTCGAAATTCCCGGTGGAGCCCCAGACCAGAAGTCTGACACGCCGCTGTTGCAACTGCATATACGCAGGGATTCCCGAGTCTGCAACCCCCGGCAGGAACCCTGACCGGAATTTACGCCAACCACCACCGTTCAGCGATGCGTCCGTCGTCCAGCGCGCGCGCGCCGCCGATCTGCTGGGGCATACCAACATGAGCAGCGGCAGCCAGCGCAATATCCGATTCGCTGGGGTGAAGGCGCAGACCGCGCAGTCCATTCAAGCCTTCGGATGATGGCAGGGCAGCAATATCCACATAGCCATCCCGCAATGCTTCGGCCCGGACGCGGGCATCAGGAATGACGATAATCTCAAAAGCATCCGCCCAGCCGGCCTGAGTGCTCTTATAATGGTCAACAACTTTGCGGCCCAGAAAGTGGCGATCATCCTCAGCCCGTTCGACACGGTAGCATCCGGTGCCATTGGCGATCTGCAGCGGTTTGACGCTCTGACCAGCCCGCGGGATGACAAATTGACTTTCGGCCAGCAGGAAAGGCAGGCCGGGATTAGGTTTAGCCAGTTCAAGGTGCAGCCGGTTAGGGGCCAGCGCTTCGGCGCGCCCGACTTCGGCCAAAACCGCCATCACATCAGCGATATCCAATGCTACGCCGTCGTGGAACACCGCATCATCGCGCAGATCAAACGTCCAGATCCGGGCATCCGTATCGGTCTGCCATCCTGTTGCCAGCTCACCTCGCAAGGTACCGTCAGGTGCGATTTCGGTCAGCGTGTCAAACACCGCCCCCCGTGCAACCTGTTCAAGACTGTCGTCACGCGGCACCGCAAGCCGCAGGGTTCCGCCCGGCTTGGGCGTATTCGCCAGTGAGGCGCCTGTTGCGGCCAACAGCGCCGCAGCGGCACCTGATGCAAACAACGCGCGGCGGTCAATGCGGGTCATGCTACCCCCTCGGCCACGCGGTTCATAATGCGGACCAGTTCGGCACTGATGCCGGGTTCAGACAGGGCATGGCCTGCCTGACGGACCATCTTCAATTCGACATTCGGCCAACGCTCGGCCAGGTTCCAGGCAGAATGCGGTGGGCAGATCATGTCATAGCGGCCCTGAACGATATGGCCGGGAATATGAGCGATCCGATCCATCTGCTCCAGAATCTGTCCGTCCTGATCAAGGAAAGCCCGATTGATGAAATAGTGATTCTCAAGCCGGGCAAAGGCGCGCGCATACTCACCCGGGCTTTCTCCGGTGGATCCGTTCGAATGGATTGACGCCAGCGCATTTTCCCAAGCGGACCAGGCCCGTCCGTACAGAACCTCAGTCGCCCGATCCCCTGAGAACAGACGTTTGTTATAGGCCCCAATCGTGTCGGAAAGCTCAGTCTCGGAGAGCAGAGCGGTGAACTTGGACCATTGCTCGGGCCAGAACTTGCCCGCGCCACCACCATAGAACCAGTCCAGCTCGGCCTGCGTTGCCAGAAACACGCCGCGCAATATCAGCCTATTCACCCGGTCGGGATGCGCCTGCGCATAGATCAACGCCAGGGTTGCGCCCCAGCTTCCACCGAAAACGGCCCAGTCACTGATGTTCAACAGGGTGCGCAGCCGTTCGATATCGGCCACCAGATGCCAGGTTGTGTTGTCTGTGACCGACGCGTGCGGGCGCGAGCGTCCACAGCCTCTCTGATCAAACAGAATCACCCGAAAGACGTCCGGATCGAAATAGCGCCGCATTGCGGGGCTGCATCCGCCACCTGGGCCTCCGTGCAACACGACCACCGGCAGGCCATCCGGATTGCCGCATTGTTCCATATAGATAAGGTGACCATCGCCCACATCGACCATGCGCTGATCGAACGGGTCGATCGGCGGGTAAAGATATTGCACTGCGCGCTTTTGGTCCGGGTACTTGTCCATTATGGCCCTATATAGTCCTTAAACGTAAAAGAGCATACGGAGACAGGAATGCAAGCGCATCCGAACACGGTAGACCCGTCCGAGATCGCAAAATTCGAGGCGATGGCCGCCGAATGGTGGGACCCGCATGGGAAATTCAAGCCCCTGCATATGCTGAACCCCTGTCGTCTGGATTATATCACACAGCAAATCGCAGGCGAATTTGACCGTGATCTGAAGGCCCCGCGCCCGTTCGAGGGCCTGCGCCTGCTGGATATCGGATGTGGAGGAGGCTTGCTGAGTGAACCCATGGCTCGCCTTGGCGCCGAGGTCGTGGGCGCCGATGCCGCCGAGGGCAACCTGCCCGTCGCCCGCATCCATGCCGAGCAATCAGGGCTTGGGATCGACTATCGCCACACCACTGCCGAGGCGATGGCCGCCGCAGGTGAGCAGTTTGATGTGATTCTGAACATGGAGGTGGTCGAACATGTGGCCGACCCGCTCAGCTTTCTGACAGCCACGCGGGATTTGCTGAAACCAGGCGGGCTTGAGATTTGTTCGACCATCAACCGCAACCCGAAATCCTATGCGATGGCCATCTTTGGTGCCGAGGTGATCATGCGTTGGCTGCCGCGCGGCACGCATGAGTGGAACAAGTTCATCACCCCTGACGAGTTGTTCGACCTGTTGCGTCAAGCCGGGTTGGACCCGGTGGACCACAAGGGTTTCGTGTTCAACCCGATACTATGGAGCTGGTCGATCTCGGACCGGGATTTGAGCGTGAATTATGTGACGGCGAGCGTGAAGCCGGGGTGAACCTACTCCCCCTCCAACTGCAATCGCAAATCCCGCAGCACGGGCAGCGTGCTGCGGACCCGCTCCAGCCCCAGCTCTCCGACCACGCGATTGATCAGCGGCGCAATGGAGGAGATCGCCTGATCCCGAGCACTCCGCCCAGCGGGGCTGATGGCGACCATCTTGCGGCGGGCGTCGTCCCAGTCGGGGCGGATGTGGATATATCCGGCCCATTCCAGCTTGGCCAAGGTATTGGTCATGGCACCTCGGGTCACGTGAAACGTATCGGCTAGCTGTGCCGGGCTGCGTTCGTTGCCGACAAAGACAAGATGGTTCAAAACCGAGAAATGCGAAATTTCCATGCCCCTGGGCAGCACCCGGCTGAGCCGGTTACGCAATAACTGGTCTGCGGTCAGGATCTCGCTGAACAGCGTGACCGCGAGGGCATTGGTATCGTTTGTCATAGTCCAGATTCTGGATCAGGGGCCGTCAAAGGGACGGACATGTGTCAGCGAAGGCACGCGGCTTCGTGCTTCTGTAACAGAACTATCATCCAAATTGAAAAAGTGAATGCCCTGATCGGTCCCTGCGTCGATGACGACCTCTCCCCATGGGGCAACGACCATGCTGTGACCGTAGGTTTTGCGGGTCTTTCCCCTGGTTTTAGGGTGTTCACCGGTCTGCGCCGGGGCCAACACCCAGCATCCGTTTTCAATCGCCCGCGCCCGCAACAGCGACTTCCAATGGGCCTCACCCGTGACCGGTGAAAAAGCGGCTGGAACCGTCAGAATGCGCGCTCCAGCCTGCGCCAGAGATTCGTACAGTTGGGGGAAGCGGATATCATAACATATACTCAGACCCACCTTGCCGAAATCTGTCTCGGCTATGACCGCTCGTGTGCCGGGACGGTAGTTTTTGGACTCGCGAAACGTCTCGGCCTCGGACACCTGCACGTCGAACATATGGATCTTGTCATACCACGCCACGATCTGCCCCTGAGGATCAATCATGAAAGACCGATTGGCAAACCGACCATCCGCATCATGTGTTTTGATCGCCAACGAGCCGATCAATAACCAGATCCCCAGGCTCGCGGCCTGCTCGCGCAGCCCCGCTAGTGTCAGGTCATCTTCTTCGTATTGCAGGATTTCCCGCTGCCGTGTGGACGAGGTGGACACGCAATTCGTCACCTCGGGCGTCAGAACGAACCGCGCACCCTGCCCTGCCGCTTCGGACATCAGGGCGCGCACCATTTTCAGGTTTTCAGCCGGATCATCCGACGAGGTGATCTGAAGCAGGGCGCTCTTCATCAGGCCGCCAGCAAACCGTCCAGCTTGCCCTGACGTTCCAGCTCATACAGGTCGTCGCATCCACCCACATGCTGCGATCCGATAAAGATCTGGGGTACGGTGCGCTTGCCACCGGCGCGCTGGATCATTTCAGGTTTGCGTTTTGGGTTCCTCAGGACATCGACTTCCTGAAACTCGACGCCCTTCTGATTCAACAGCCGTTTTGCAGCGTGACAGAAGCCACAGAGCGGCGAGGTATATATTTCTACCGATTTCATATTCCGTACCTTTGGGTTTCGCACAATCCTGGGCGAGTTAGGTATCCTTGGCAACGCGCGCTAGGGTCAACACAAAAATATGATTTGCCCCGGATGCACGACAGACACGTGCACATGAGGTCAATGTTGCGCCTGATGTCATGACATCATCGACCAGCAGAATATCGCGCCCCTGCATCTGCCGAAGCCGCCTGGGATGCGCTGCAATCGCATTCTCCAGCGTTTCCATGCGCTGTGCGGCTGTTTTTCCATCCAAAACCGGCGTTCTTGTCCGTCGGACCAAAAGGTCCGGACAGGCCTCCAATCCGGTTTGCCGCCCCAGATGCTGCGCCAACAGGGCGGATTGGTTGTACCTGCGTTTCAGCAACCGGGACCAATGCAGCGGTACCGGCGCGATCAGCATGTTCTCGCGAAACAAATCCCGACCCGCCAGGGCCATCCAGCGCGCCGCAGGGCGTGCAAGCTCGGGCCGGTCCCCGTGTTTCAGAGCCAGAATCAGGGATCGCGCCTTGCCATCATACAAAAGCGCAGACCGCCCATCGCGCCAGGGGCGCGGCGTTTTCATACAGTCATCACATTCGATTCGGTGGCCATCGGCCTCACCCGGCAAGGGCACGCCGCAGCTTTCACATACAGCGCCACCGATAAAGGGCGTTTCACGCCAACAGGAGCCACAGAGGCCGAAATCCGACTCGGTCAAATCACCGCATCCCAGACAGCGCGGGGGATAGATCATCTGGACAGCGGTTTGAATCCGCTGCCACATGCGATAGTTGCGCCCTATGAAACTGCCTGATTCCAACGCACCCTCACTGTTCGACCGCGCAATCCTTGCACGGCGTCGGTCCCGCGCACGGGAAGATGCCTTGTTCTTGCACCGCGCCGCAGTTGACGAGGTTCAGGATCGGCTCGCCTTGGTTAATAAAAGCTTTACGGACCCGGCGATCGTGACCCCTTTTGCGCAAGTCTGGCAGGATGTGTTGCCAATGGCGCGGATCATCCCGGATAACGAGGTGCTGGACTTGACCCCCGGTGCCCATGATCTGGTGATCCATGCCATGGCTCTGCACTGGGCTAATGATCCGGTTGGGCAGTTGATCCAGTGTCACCGCGCGCTGCAACCTGATGGGCTGTTGCTGGTGATCTGTCTGGGCGGTGAAACCCTGCGGGAACTGCGCGCCGCACTTGGGCAGGCCGAGGTTGAGGTCACGGGCGGCCTCAGCCCCCGCATCGCGCCTATGGCCGAGCTGCGCGATCTGGGCGGGTTGCTGCAACGCGCCGGACTGGCCCTGCCGGTTGCTGATACCGCGCGGCTGACGGCGGAATATCGCGATCTGACCCACCTGATGCATGACCTGCGGGCAATGGGTGAAACCAACAGCCTGCAAAACCGCATGAAACACCCCACAAACCGGCAGGTCTTTGCCCGGGCGCAAGACATCTATGCCAATCATTTCAGCACTGATCAGAAACGCCTCAAGGCAACATTCGAGCTGGTCTGCCTAACTGGCTGGTCGCCCGATGAAAGCCAGCCAAAACCGCTGCGTCCGGGCTCGGCCCAGATGCGGCTTGCGGATGCTCTGGGCGCAAGCGAAGGCAAACTGTCCGATTGACGAATGCGGAATTCCGGTTATCTCAGCCCGAAGCAAAGACATCTCAGGAAGTGAAACATGTTTGACGCCACACGCCCCGATCATGCCCCGGCGGATCACCCCAAAGTCAAAACGGGCCGCGTCGGCATCCTGCTGGCCAATCTCGGCACCCCAGACGATTACAGCTATTGGCCCATGCGCCGTTATTTGAACGAGTTTCTGTCGGACCAGCGCGTGATCGACTATCCCAAGTGGAAATGGCAACCAATCCTGCAGGGGATCATCCTGACCAAACGGCCCTTCAGCTCGGGTGAGGCGTACAAGTCGATCTGGAACCACGACAAGGGCGAAAGCCCGCTGATGACGATCACCAAAGAGCAGACCGCCAAGATGCGGGACGCGATGACGGAACGCTATGGCGACAGGGTCATGGTCGAGTTCTGCATGCGCTATGGTAACCCATCGACCAAATCAAAGGTCCGGGAAATGGTCGCAGCGGGCTGCGACCGGATTCTGTTCTTTCCGCTTTACCCGCAATACGCAGGCGCCACGACGGCCACGGCCAATGATCAGTTTTTCCGCGCCCTGATGGATGAAACGTGGCAACCCGCCAGCCGTACCGTGCCCGCCTATTTTGACGAACCCGCCTATATCGACGCATTGGCGGGCTCGGTTGAAAAGGCCTATGCCGCGATGGTGGACAAACCGGACATACTGGTCTGTTCCTACCACGGCATGCCGGAACGCTACTTGCAACAAGGCGACCCCTATCACTGCCAATGCGCAAAAACGACTCGGTTGCTGAAAGAAAGGTTGGGCTGGTCTGACGACCAGCTTGTATCGACCTTCCAGTCACGATTCGGCCCGGAAGAATGGCTCAAGCCATATACGGTCGACCATGTGGCCGAGTTGGCAAAACAGGGTAAGAAGAAGATCGCCGTTATCGCACCAGCGTTTTCCTCCGATTGCATCGAAACGCTGGAAGAGATCAACGAAGAGATCAAAGAGAGTTTTGAGGACGCGGGCGGCGAAAGCTTTACCTATATCCCATGCCTGAACGATGACGAATCGCACATAGCGGCCCTGGGCAAGGTGATCGAGGATAATTTGAAGGGTTGGCTGGACTAAGCCACCCAGTCGACTAGGCACAAAAAAAAGGCGGTGGAAAGCTCCACCGCCTTTTCTTTAGATATCGCTTGTCGAATTAGCTTGCTGCAACAGCTGCGGCAACAACAACCAACAGGATCAGCGGCAGGATGATGCCGTTTGACGAACCCTGAGTTTCTTCAACAACAACAGGTGCTTCAACAACCGGCTCTTCCAGGTTGCCTGCATAAGCGGTCGAAGCAGCAGCAGTCAGTGCAGCGGCGAGAACGAGTTTCTTCATATTAACCTCCAGGATACGCACGGTTCCGTATAGTGAAACCATGCACTCAAGACTTACCTCGTGTTTTTTTCTAATCAGCTATCCAACTGGAATGCAAATGGAAGTTGCGCCACAAGCGGGTACCTGCGCGGAAATGTCGTCAAATTAGCAACACTTGCGTGCCAACCCTGGCCATTGAGAACAGTTCGGCAATATCGTTGTTGAAAAGACCGATGCACCCATTCGAAGATCGGCGCCCAATTTTGCGCGTATCATGGGTTCCGTGAATTCGGTAATATTTCCAGCTTAGATATAAAGCATGTGTTCCCAGAGGGTTATCCGGACCCGGCGGGATATAGTCTGGCCATTCCGGATTTCTTTTCTTCATCGAAGGTGTTGGCGACCAGCTTGGGCCCTCGACCTTGCGGATCACACTGGTCCGGCCGCGGCGCGTCAGCTCTTCGGTCAGGGGAACCGACGACGGGTATAGTTTGTACACCGATTGATCGTCAGACCAGTAATGCAGCGCCCGCGACACTGTATCGACAAGGATAGCGCCGTTTTTCGTGTTGGAAAAATAGGGCTGCCAGTCCAGCGCCCTGAAGCCAGAGATGTTACGGCGCACCGCGGGTTCGTCCTCGGGTGCGGGGCGCAGCGGGTCTCCGGGGGTGTATTGGGCAATCGCAGGCGAGGCGACCAGAGCCGAGACACCCGCGACGAATCCGCGTCGGGTTGTATGAGTAATGCTTTTCTTGACCATGATCGCAGGTCCTTTTCACAGAAAATCTAAAAATCCTGTGCATTTTATTGCCAGAATGCTTCAGTCGCAATTGAAACCGGCAGAATCACGCAGAACAAAGCCATTGTGCGTTTGCCCACAGCCTTCTGTCACGCTATGCCGTATGGCAACACAATAATCAGGTCGATCATGACGCGTATCATTTCATTACTGTTTGCTAGCTTTATTGCACTGGCCGCCTGTACGCCGGGTGGATCCCCAACCTATGGGGCAGATGGGCGCCCCCTGCCAACGGTGTACAAGATCCGTGGCAATCCAGAAAAGCTGCAATTCCGGATGTTGGATTCGGTTAACGCCCTCCGCCAGGCATCGGGCCTTCAGCCGGTACAACTGAATGCTCAGCTCAATGCCGCGGCCGCCACCCATTCCAAGGATATGGCGCGACAGAATCGGCCCTGGCACTTTGGCTCGGACGGATCTTCGCCGTTGGATCGGGCGACGCGCGTCGGCTATTACGGCACCTTCCTCGGCGAGGCGATCTCGGAAACCTATGAGACCGAGACCGAAACGCTGGCCGCCTGGATGCAGGAACCCGGACCGCGAAATGTCATCATGGATGCCAAAGCCACTCAGATGGGCTTTGCCTGGCACCAGGAGAACGGCGGGAAAATCTGGTGGACCCTGGAAATGGGAACCGGCGGTTAAAACGCAAAAGCCCCCGAAAACCGGGGGCTTTTTTATTGCCTTTGGGGCAGTTAAGCCGCCTGGACCGACTGCGCCTCGGTCAAAATTGCATAGAGCTTGACCGGATCAGGATTGGCGCGCAGCTTTGCGCAAACCGACGTATTGCGCAGCGTTCTGGACACCAGTGCAAGCGCCTTTAGGTGGTCCACACCTGCCTCTTCCGGGGCAAACAACGCAAAAGCGACATCAACCGGCTGGCGGTCTACCGCACCGAAATCAATCGGCTTTTCCAGCATTACGAAAACGCCAGCCACTTCGGCCAGATCACCCAGCCGCGCATGTGGCAGGGCGACTCCATGACCAACGCCTGTTGGGCCAAGGCTCTCCCGCTCGAGCAGGCCATCCACAACAACCTGCGCTTCAAGACCAAGGGCCCCCTCGGCAACATCGCCGATTTCCTGAAACAACCGCTTCTTGCTGGAAGCGGCGGACAATACACGTACCGCCTCGGGCTTCAGTATGCTCGAAAGCTCCATGATCACGCTCCATGGCCTTGCCCCTGCTTGCGCAGGGGCTTGCCTTGCTATTCTTGCCTGTTACGGATCAATCCAGCCGATGTTGCCGTCCTCACGGCGATACACGACATTCAATCCGTCCTTGTTTTCATTCCGGAACACCAGCACCGGGGCGCCGGCTAGTTCCATCTGCATTACGGCTTCACCAACACTCAACGATGGGATCTTGGTTTCCATCTCAGCCACGATCATCGGCTGCAGCGATTCAGGTTCATCAGCCGACTCTGATTCGTCAGAGGCGAGGATATAAGAGGAAGCACCAAAGAGTTCAACCGGCTCGGATCGGTCCTTGTGATGGTCCTTGAGGCGGCGCTTATACCGGCGCAACTGCGTTTCCATCTTGTCACAGCAGGCCTCGAATGCTGCGTAGATTTCGATAGCGTGGGCCTTGGCCTGCGCAGTCAGGCCGGTCGAAAGATGCACGGTGGCTTCGCAAACATACTCATGCGCAGAACGGGAAAAGACGACATTGGCGTCGGTCGGGCGCTGGGCATATTTTCCAACAACCTCCCCTAGCTCGGTCTGCACATGGGTCTGCAGTGCCTCGCCGATGTCGATCTGTTTTCCGCTAATTTGGTAACGCATGTGATCTCCTTCACAATTCACACCCATTTTGACGCTGCGTTACGCAGCGCACGTGTTTTTATCGGGTGGGGGATATCGGCATATTCCGCAGTTGCTGAGAAACGTACCCCTTAGCAAAGGTGTACCGCGATCCCGACTGGAACTGAAGAAATGCCATAACCCAATTGAGGCAAGAGACGGCGGCAGAGTCAATCAAAACAGGCGTGTATATACGTGATTTCGGCCATGCGCTGGGCGCAATTCCGCGCAAGCCTATGAAATACGGAAGTTTTCGCCCAAATAAACCCGGCGGACATTTTCGTTCTCGACGACTTCATCCGGCGTGCCCGACATCAGCACCTGACCATCATGCAGGATATAGGCCCGGTCCACGATTTCCAGTGTTTCGCGCACGTTATGGTCAGTGATCAGCACGCCGATGCCGCGCTTTTTCAGGTCCGCTACCAGATGGCGGATATCGCCGACGCTGATCGGGTCCACGCCTGCAAACGGCTCGTCCAGCAACAGATATTTCGGATCAGCCGCAAGACAACGGGCAATTTCGACACGGCGACGCTCGCCACCCGACAATGCCAATGCCGGGGCGCGGCGCAGATGTTCGATCGAAAAATCGGACAACAGCTCTTCCAGCCGCTCTTTCCTGCGATGGCTGTGCTTCACGGTGATGTCCAGAACGGCGGCAATGTTGTCTTCGACACTCATCCCGCGGAAAATCGACATTTCTTGCGGCAGATATCCGATCCCAAGCCGCGCGCGCCTATACATCGGCAGGGTCGTCACGTTTTGGCCGTCAATGGTCACAGTGCCAGCTTCGGGAAAGACAAGCCCGGCGACCGAATAGAACGTTGTGGTCTTGCCTGATCCGTTCGGACCCAACAAGGCAACCACCTCGGACCGGCCCAACGTCATCGAGACTTCGCGTATCACGGTCTTCTTACGGTATGATTTCCGCAGTTTCTCGATCCTGAGGCCGGAACCGCCTTCGGCCACAGACAAATTCGGACGCTCCATCAGTTGCTATCCGGATTCAGAATGGTTTTGACGCGGCCAGTCATCTTTGCCGTTCCGGTCGTCAGATTGGCATTCATCTGATCGCCGCTGATAACGCTGGGGCCTTGCGTCAAAAGCACATTTCCGCGCATCACGATTTCGCCCGAGTCGATTGTGTATTCGGCCCAGTCGCCTTCGGCTGCATCAGGCGGGCTGACAAGAACCACATCATTTGTCGCCTCCATCCGCTCGATTCCGGACCTGTCGGCGTTGTAGATGACCAAGACCCGCTCGGCGGTCAGGCGCATCTCACCCTGCACGATCAGGACGTTACCGATAAACTCGGCCGTGCCGTCTTCTTGATTGACGTTTAGGGATTCCGAGGTGACCTCGACCGGCTGGCTTGGATCCGCCTTGGCTGACCCGAAGGCGACCTGCGTTTCCTGTGCCGACGCCGAAAAGGCACCGACCATCAGCGCAAAACTAACAACAGCAAATCGCAAATCAATCACGGCTTATCTTTCTGTTTTTTCAGGCTCGTATACCAGCTTAACACCATCTGTAAAAAGAATATGGACCGGCCCATCCTTTTTTTCGGTTCCAAATGTCATGCGTCCCGCGGAAAAATCTCCGATGATGCCGGTGCCATCGACCTGACCCGGAGTGTCGCCGCGGATTTCATCCAGAGAGGTATTCAGAAGATCAGTTCTGACCTGAATTCCGTCTGTCGTCGTTATCAGGACGTCCCCAACAAACGTTGCGGAATTCTTGTCCGGGCGGATCATACCGGAATTTGAATCCATCGTTATGACGCCGCCATTCAACAATCCCAACCGCCCTCTAAATTCGGCAGTCGTGGGCAATGACCCTTCGCGCCCCTGGGTCGCTTGGGCCGCCTGAATTTGAACTTCCTCGCCTTTTCTGGTTGTTCCAAGATAATGGGGTTGGGTCACCACTTGGTCGGCCAGACGTTCATCTATGTCTTTTTGGGTAAACGGAACGGACACGCTGGTTTCGATGCTGCGTGACAGCAGGAAAACCGTCGACAGCAGCACAATGGCTGCCAAAGGCAGCAACACCTTCAGAAATTGCACCATCCGGGAATGTCCGTCCATCGAACGCCCCTCTACCCCAAACCAACGCGCAGGCAATCGTGGATATGTAGCACGCCCAGGGCCTGGCGATCACTGCCCTCTTCGACCACAAACAAAGAGGTGATCTTGCGGTCATTCATGATGGCCACCGCCTCTTCGGCCAACGCGCCGGGCGGGATGGTTGTTGGGTTCTGCGTCATCACCTGCTCGGCCGTTTTGCCCAGCAAGCCCTCCATATGACGCCGCAGGTCGCCATCGGTGATGATGCCCACCACCTGACCATGCGGATCGATAACCCCGGCAACGCCAAAGCCCTTGCGGCTGATCTCGATCAGCGCATCGCTCATGGGTGTTCCGACCGAAACCAGCGGCAACGCATCGCCCTTGTGCATCAGATCCTGCACCGTGCTCAGCTGTGCACCTAGTTTTCCACCGGGATGAAAGGCGCGGAAATCTTCGGGTTTGAAGTTGCGATACTTCATCAACGCTATCGCTAGCGCGTCGCCCATGGCCAAAGTCAACGTCGTGGAAATCGAAGGCACCATGCCATAGCCGCAGGCCTCGCCCAATGACGGGATCAAAAGATGCACGTCTGCCTGTTTCATCAGAGTGCTTTCCGGCTTGCTGGACAGGCCAATCAGTGGAATGCCAAAGCGGCGGGTAAAAGCCAGCAGGTTGGCAAGCTCTGGCGCTTCGCCCGAATTCGAGATGGCCAGAACCACATCGCCTTTTGAAACCATGCCCAGATCGCCATGACTGGCCTCGGCCGGGTGCACGAAATAGGCCGGTGTACCGGTGCTGGCCAGCGTGGCCGCGATCTTGTGCCCGATATGACCCGACTTGCCGATGCCGCTTATGATGATGCGGCCCGAGGCCTGCAAAATCAGCTGAACCGCTTGGGCAAAATGTTCATCCAGACCGTCGGCCAGTACCTCCAGCGCGCGGGCCTCGTCTGTCACCACCTGACGGGCGGTTCTCAGAAATGCTTCGGTATCAGTCATGAGTGCGCAAAAATATCCGTTTCTGGCCAACCGGCGAGATCGAGTTTCGCACGCATCGGCAAGAAGTCAAAACAGGCCTGCGCCATCTCGGTCCGGCTCTCTCGCGCCAGGCGCTTGTTCAACTCCTCCCGCAGGCGGTGCAGATACAGAACATCCGAGGCGGCATAGTCCAGCTGCGCCTCGCTCAACGTTTCGGCGCCCCAATCGCTCATCTGCTGCTGTTTCGAGATATCGACGCCGATCAACTCGTTGCACAGGTTTTTCAGCCCGTGCCGGTCGGTATAGGTGCGCACCAGACGGCTGGCGATCTTGGTGCAATAGACTGGCGCGGCTAACGCACCAAAGGCGTGATACATCGCGGCAATGTCGAAACGGCCAAAATGGAACAGTTTCAGCACATCCGGGTTTTCCAGCATGGCACACAAGTTCGGTGCCTCGGTCTGGCCCTTTTCGACCTGAACGATATGCGAATTGCCATCGCCGCCCGACATCTGGATCACGCAGAGGCGGTCGCGATGCGGGTTTAGACCCATGGTTTCACAGTCAATGGCCACCACCGGCCCCATATCCAACCCGTCCGGCAGGTCGTTTTTGTACAAATAGTTAGCCACCCGAGTATTCCTTTGCGCGGTATCGCCACCGAGATAGGCGCTTTATTCCCTAAACTCAACGCCATCCCTGTACGCCAGCCGGTTGCCGCTGTCGCAGTTGGTCAAGACCTAAATGAAGGTTTGGGGTGACAGAGCCTTTAGACTGCGGCAGATATCAATCAATGTTAAGCGTTCTAAGAAACCGGACCTATCGCCACCTGTTGGCCGCGCAGATCGTTGCCCTGACGGGCACTGGGCTGGCCACGGTCGCGCTGGGTCTGTTGGCCTTTGAACTGGCAGGGGATGCGGCCGGGCTGGTGTTGGGCACCGCGATGACCATCAAAATGGTGGCCTATGTCACGGTTGCGCCATTGGCGGCCGCGTTTGCCGAGCGGCTGGACCGGCGCAAGATGCTGGTGGTGCTTGACCTGATCCGTGCGGCTGTCGCGCTGTGTCTGCCTTTTGTGACCGAGGTCTGGCAGGTCTATGTCCTGATTTTCGTGCTGCAATCCGCCTCGGCCGGATTTACCCCTGCATTTCAGGCTACAATCCCCGATGTACTGACAGATGAGCGCGAATACACCCGCGCCCTGTCCCTATCGCGGATGGCATATGATCTGGAGAGCCTGCTAAGCCCCGTATTCGCCGCAGCCCTGTTATTGTTGGTCAGCTTCAACAGCCTTTTCTGGGGCACCGCCCTGGGATTTGTCGCTTCGGCGCTGCTGGTGGTGTCGGTGGCTTTGCCATCACCCAAACCAAGCAAACCGCGTGGGATATACGAACGGACAACACGTGGCATACGCATCTATTCGAACACACCCCGGCTGCGGGGCCTTCTTGCCCTGAGTTGGAGCGCGGCGGCACTCAGCTCAATGGTGATCGTCAACACTGTGGTCATCGTGCGATCAGATCTGGGGCTGTCCGAAAGCGCCGTTGCCGCTGCGCTGGCCGGTTTTGGTGGCGGCTCTATGCTTGCCGCTTTTATCCTGCCCCGGATGCTGGACCGGATCGAGGATCGAAAGGTCATGTTGGCCGGCGCCCTTCTGTGCTGCACCACCATGGCCGGGGCCGCCGCGATATTTGCGACAACCCCGCTGTCTTTGGGTCTGTTGATCGTTTTGTGGGCCCTAGCTGGCTTTGGCTATTCCACCACGCTGACTCCGTCTGGCCGCCTGCTGACCCGCTCGGCCCATCCCGAAGACCGCCCCGCCGTCTTTGCGGCCCAATTCACGCTGTCTCATTGCTGTTGGCTGGTGCTGTATCCTCTGGCAGGCGGGCTGATGACCCTGTTTGGAGCCCCAACCGCCCTGAGCTTTATGGCGGCGATGTCCTTTCTGGGTATTATCGGTGCGGTCACCCTTTGGCCGCGTTCTGATCTGCATTCGGTGATCCACGACCATCCTAACCTGCCGCGTGATCACCCGCACATGGCCGGCCCGCCACCGCATGCTCACCCCGTCATAATAGACGACCTGCACCCCCGTATCCCGCGTGAGCCTTGAGCCCTGCTGTCGTTTTGCCCTAAACCGGAAAAACCAGACCCGCACCGGAGCGCCAATGGATCAGCTTGACCGCCGCATCATCTCAGTCCTGCAACATAATGCCCGCGAGTCGACCACAAAAATCGCGGCAAAACTGGGCGTTGCCCGGACAACCGTGCATGAACGCATCAGCCGGATGGAAGAACGCGGCATCATTGCCGGCTATTCCGTGATCCTGAACAGCCCCGAAGATGCCCCCCGCGTCCAGGTTGTCGTTCTGCTCGAGGTTCAACAGAAGGAAACCACCCGTATCATCAAGCGGCTCGAGGCCTATCCCGAGGTTAAACTCTGTCTTTCGATCAACGGTGACTTTGACCTGCTGTTGACCGCTGACGCGCCAAGGATCGAGGATCTGGATATTCTCGTTGATGATCTGGCACGAATCCCCGGTGTTCTGCGCACCAATACGAGCGTTGTTTTTGGCCGGCGGATTGATCGAATCTGATTGACTGATAACCCTCTGTAAACCAAGGCAAGGCTAGCGTGGCCCGGATAGATCAGAATCCCGGACCGGCAGAATGCCAAATCGCCTATTCATTGTCATAGCATGTGTTGCGTTGCTTCTGGCAGCGCGTCAGAGCTTTGCGGGCGCGGAGGCCCGGATGTCTCAGACATGTGATCAGGCCGCCCGCCGCGCGGCCCTCGCCCAAGACATACCGCTTGATGTTTTGCGCGCCATAACGCGGGTTGAAACTGGCCGCGCGATCAAAGGCCGACTTGAGCCTTGGCCATGGGCAATCAATGTCGAAGGGCGCGGCCATTGGTTCCGATCTGAGCAGGAGGCTAAAGCTTATGTCGCGGATATTTTCCAAGCCGGAAAGCGCAGCTTTGATATCGGGTGCTTTCAAATCAACTATCGCTGGCACGGGCAGGCCTTTCAGTCGATCGATGCCATGTTCGACCCCGAGACTAACGCCAGCTACGCGGCCCGGTTTCTGAAACAGCTATATTCCGAACTTGGGTCGTGGCCGGCAGCGGCGGGGGCCTATCACTCGCGAACCCCGGCTTTGGCCAAGACCTATTCCAGCCGCTACCAGATTGTTCATGCTCAGCTTGACCCGGGCACGGCGGTGCAAACTGCCCGCATGTCGCGTGATCCCTTCACACAACCCGCCGCACCGCTGTTCCCGGTGCAAATCACCCAGTTTCCGACGGGTGCGATGGGCTCTTTGATGCCAGCCGCGGACACCCAAACAGCCTTCATCGCCTTCAACTAGGAGAATTACGTGCCCAGACTTGACGTCCGCTCCCTGTTTTCTCCGACTGTTTTGCTGGCGCTTGCGTTGATGACCGTCATCGTGATGATGATCCTGCCCATGCCGTCCTGGGTTCTGGATGTCGGACTGGCCACGTCCTTCGCCCTGGCGATCCTGATTTTCACGCTGACCCTGTTCATCGAACGGCCGCTGGATTTCTCTTCCTTCCCGACCATCCTTCTGGGGTCTTTGATGCTCCGGCTGTCGTTGAACGTCTCATCGACCAAGCTGATTATCGGTCAGGGGCATACCGGCCCCAATGCCGCCGGCGATGTGATCGAGGGATTCGCAAGCTTCGTCATGGGCGGCAGCATATTCCTGGGCCTTGTCGTGTTCGGCGTCCTGTTGATCGTGAACTTTATGGTCATCAACAAAGGCGCGGCCCGCATGGCCGAAGTTGGTGCGCGATTTGCCCTGGATGGGATGCCCGGGAAACAGCTGGCCATCGACAGTGATATGTCCGCTGGCGCCATCGACCATCAAGAGGCCAAGGAGCGGCGCGAACGGGAACAACAGGAAACCACCTTTTTCGGCTCGCTCGACGGGGCGTCGAAATTCGTCAAAGGCGACGCAGTTGCCGGGCTTTTGATCACCCTGCTGAATCTGGTCATGGGGCTTGTCATGGGCGTGATCGTGCACGGGATGCCGGTGTCATCGGCGTTCGAAACCTACGCTATCCTGACGGTGGGCGATGGTCTGGTCTCGCAAATACCGGCCGTGATCATCTCGATCGCCTCCGCTTTGCTTTTGGCACGTGGCGGCACGCAGGGCGCAACTGACACCGCCATCCTCTCGCAACTGGGGCGCCACCCGGCCGCCCTTGGCACTGTTGCCGGTCTGATGGTGCTGTTCGCCCTGGTTCCGGGCTTGCCGTTTCTGCCCTTTATTCTGGGGGCCTGCGTTTTGGGCTACGCCGCCTATGCGGTGCACCGAAAACAGCACCAGCGAGAAACTCAGGCACAAACCGCGTCGACCGAGGCAGACGAAGCGGTATCACAAGCGATTGGCGATATTCTCGACCTCGATGATGTTCACCTGGAATTCGCACCGGATCTGGTCAGCATGGTCCTGAACCAGGGCACCGGACTGGATGCACGCATTGCGAATATGCGGACCTATGTCGCCTCGACCTTTGGATTGATCCTGCCCGATATCCGTCTGACCGACCGGGCCGAGCTGCCGATGGGAACATATGTCATCAAGGTACATGGGGTGGAACAGGCCCGTGGTGCCCTGAACCCCGATCTGATTCTGGCGCTGGTTCAGGACGGGCACGATCTTTTACCCGAGGGCAGGGATGTCACCGAACCCGTCTATGGTGCGCCTGCACGTTGGATCCTGCCCAAGGATCAAGAGGCCGCAGCCATGAGCGGCGCTACGATTGTCTCGCCCCCGGAAATACTGGCCACGCATCTGCTGGAAATCATCAAACAGAACTTCTCGCGTCTGTTGACGCTGAAGGCGCTACGCAAGCTGCTGTCCGAGATGACCCGGCTCAGCGACCCGGTTCGCGCCGAGGCAAACCGGAAAATGCTGGACGAGCTGATCCCCGACAAAGTTCCAATCGACACACTTCACGCCGTCCTGCGCCTGTTGCTGGACGAACGGGTTTCGATCCGCAATCTGGCGCTTATCCTCGAAAGCATCGCCGAGGCGCGCCTGACCACCACGCAACCCGAGGGGATTTGCGAACTGGTGCGGCAGCGACTTGGGTTCCAGCTTGTGGCTGACATGAAACGCGAAGACGGGTCGATCCCGCTGATCCAGCTTGCACCGGAATGGGAAGACACATTTGCCACCTATCAGGTCGATGCACCCAATGCAGGGCTGGATGTCGCCCTGCCACCGAACCTGTTCAACAAGCTTGCAGATGGCGTGGTGAACAGTGTCTCACATTCTGCTGACCATGGCATCTTTCCCGCCGTCGTGACCTCGACCCGGCGCCGCAGGCTGCTGCGTACGATCATGCATGCGCGCGGCGTGTCCAATCCGGTCCTGTCATTTGAGGAAATCGGGCTCGAGGCGCGGCCCGCACTTGTAGGCACGGTACCCGCATGATCGCCCTCCCACCCGAACTCTTGCCGCACCTGGGCTCTGGGACCTGGCATTTCTTTGGTGTTTTCCTGCGCGTTTCGGCAATGGTATCCTTGATGCCTGCATTCGGAGAACGCAGCATCCCCACCCGTGTCAAACTTGGCACTGCCGTTGCCTTTACGTTGATCGTGGCGCCAGCAGTGCCGACAAAGGAATTCGATCCCGAATTCCTGTCCATGGTCCAGCTGATCGGAACCGAAGTTTTTGTCGGAATGGCGTTGGGGATGGCGCTGCGCATCTTTGTTCTGACCCTGCAAACGGCAGGATCCATTGCGGCACAGGCGACGTCACTCTCGCAAATTCTGGGTGGGGCCGCCGCCGATCCAGTTCCGGCCATGGGTTATCTGCTGACGCTGGCCGGGTTGGCCCTTGCTGTACTACTTGGCCTTCACATCCGTTTGGCAGAGTTCTTGATCCACAGCTACGATCTGTTTCCCACCGGAACCACACCTGCGGCGCCGGATTTGTCGCAATGGGGCGTGGAACGGGTCTCGTACAGTTTCAGCCTGGCATTCGCACTGGCGATGCCGTTTGTGATTGCCTCGCTGATCTACAACCTTGCGCTTGGTGTCATCAACCGCGCCATGCCACAGCTGATGGTGGCATTTGTCGGCGCCCCGGCCATCACATTTGCGGGGCTGTTCCTACTTTTCGCCGGCGCGCCTCTGATCCTGTCGGTCTGGTCCGATGCCCTGTTTGATTTCATGCAGAACCCGCTGAAAGATCCGAGATGAGCGGACAGGACGACGACAGCGACAAGTCATATGACCCGACGCCGCAAAAGCTTCTGAAGGCACGGGAAAAGGGTGAGGTCGCCAGGTCAAACGACCTGTCAGTTGTCGCGGCATATGTCGGGCTGCTGATCGGTTTGCTTTTCGCAGGCCAGATGGGCGTTCTGCATCTGGGCACCTTGTTTGTCGTCCTGATCGACCAATCCGATAAGATCAGCACCATGTTGACGGCTGGCCCGGCCGACGGCCTGGTGGGTGGGATGCTGGGCAAGGCCGCAATCTCAATGGCAACGATATTTGTTCTTCCCGCCACTGCGGTTTTGCTAAGCCTGATCGCCCAAAAGGCCCTGGTTTTTGCCCCCAGCAAGCCGCATCCCAAGCTGTCTCGAATTTCGATCCTCTCCAACGCCAAGAACAAATTCGGGCGCGGCGGTCTGTTCGAATTTGCCAAAAGCTTTGCGAAGCTGCTGATTTATTGCGTCTGCCTGTTGATGTTTCTGCGCGTCAACCTGCCCGAGATTTTGACTGCCAGCGCCGCGCCGCCGCAATCGTCGATCGTCTTGATGATGAACCTTTTATTCCGGTTCCTATTCATCGTTGTCACCATCGCACTGGCCATCGGAGTCGTGGACTACCTGTGGCAATATTCCGAACATATGCGCAAGAACCGGATGTCCCGCAAAGAAATTCAGGACGAGACCAAAGACGCCGAAGGCGACCCGCATGTCAAACAACAGCGCCGCCAGCGCGCGCAGGAAATTGCGGCAAATCAGATGATGGCGGATGTCCCAACTGCGGATGTAGTCATCGTGAACCCGACCCATTATGCGGTGGCTCTCAAATGGCAGCGGACGGCCGGCTCCGCACCGACATGCGTGGCGAAAGGTGTCGACCAGATTGCGGCCGCCATCCGCGCCTCTGCGGCCGAGGCCGGGGTTCCGATACACTCGGATCCCCCCACCGCACGGGCTCTCCATGCGACCGTCGAAATCGGGCATGAGATCGCCCCGGAACACTATCGCCCTGTCGCAGCCGCCATCCGCTTTGCCGAAGCCATGCGCAAACGCGCGAAGGACAGAATTTGATGCGGTTTACCGGACTTGCCGATCTGAAGCGTTTATCCGACGCGGCCTTCCAAAAAGAGCAACAGACCTTGCGCCCATATATCGAAGCCGAGGCCGAGATTTTGCAAAAACTGAGCCGATTGGACGCACAGCTTCAGCAGACCCGTCAAAACAGCGGCCAAGCTGATGGATATCAGGTCACCGGCACTGATGTTCTGTGGCGTGGATGGGAAGAGGCAACCCGACGAAAACTCAATACAGACCTTGCGCGCGTCCGAGCGCAAAAGCTAACCAAGATGCAAGCCTTGCGGAAAGCGTTCGGACGCAAACAGGCCCTAGGACAGCTGCTTGAAGAACAACAAAAGGCCCGCCGAGACATGCTTATGAAAAAGCGATCGCGGCAATAAGCGGGCCGAAACAGGCTTCAAGTATCCTGACGGTTAACACTCATGATCAGGACTTGCAGCACGTCATCACCCAAATCCTTCTTGGCGACCTGCAGCAAAGCCTTTCGGACCAAATCCAGATTATCGGATTCCGTAAAGTTGCCGTTGAAACCACCGGTATTTGCGTGATCGAAAAGAACCTGCAGAAACCCATCTCTCAACTTTGGCTCAAACTCATAAATCGTTTCAGCAACGCCGGGTTTGGTTTCCAGGCTCAGCGACATTGTGACCAACGCGGCAATCCGGTCGGACTTCACGACCGGGATCACAAACTGTTTCGTCATCTTCAGATATTCATACTTGCTGGACGTATCCTTTTTGTCCGACTTGGTCTTAGTGGCCTTCTCCTTGGCTTTCTTGGGTTCGGCGGCAGCGGATTTATCCATGTCACCATCTTTGGTTTTTCCAGAAGGAGACATGGCAATTCCCGCACCAATTCCACCGCCTAGGCCAACAAGCAGAAACAATATAGGAAGTAGCTTTTTCATTGTTATACGACCTCAGAACGGCAAAAGTGTATCGAGGACCTGCTGGCCGTAACGAGGCTGCTGCACATCCGTGATCTGGCCTCGGCCACCATAAGACACGCGCGCCGAGGCGATCTTGTCATAGGTGATTTCATTCTTCCGCGAGATGTCCTGTGGCCTCACATATCCCGTGACCAAAAGCTCTCGCAGCTCGAAATTAACGCGCAGCTCTTGCGAGCCGGATATGGCCAGCACGCCATTCGGTAAGGCGTCGATGACGGTCGCCGCAACCCGCAGGGTCAGCTTTTCCTTACGCTTGACCGAGCCCTTGCCTTTACTGACCGAGGATGAGTCGATCCCGACAGCTTCGTCCAGCGTCGCCCCATCGGGCAGCCGTTCCAATGCGCGCTGCGGCAGGCCGAACAGCTCTGGAACCTCAAGGCTTTCGGACCCGCTGCGCGAGCGGTTCGTATCGTTGGAAATCTCGGCTTTCTCGTCCAGCTCGATCACAACTGTCAGGATATCGCCCTTTTTGATCGCGCGCTGATCACCCAAAAGCGATTGCTGCCCCCCGCTCCACAGCGATGACCGATCCACATTGCGTTGCGGCTGCGTGTGCAACGGTAAACCCGGCCACAGCATGGCGACATGTTCAGCAGATTCGTCCGCGGGTGTGAAACTTGGCGGTTTTCCCAAATGATCCAGTCGACCACAGGCGGTCAGAGCCAGACATGCCATCATCAACAGTTTTAGTTTTCCGAACATCATTTTACCTCGATTTGACCGTTAGGCCGGATAAAGCCAACAACAGTTGTACGTGACGACAGATTCATGACCCGAATTCGGTCGCCGACAGCCCCGCGCCCCAGGGCACGGCCTTCGGCCTTGATCGAAAGGGGACGACGGTCAAAGACCAGAACCACCAGATCATTGCGGTCCACCAGCGCGGGCGGCCCGACATCTGCTGCGCGAACCGGGCGTCCGGGGTAAAGCGCGACGCGTGCTTCCTGACCGATCAAATCATCAGGGTTTGTAACCGCTCCGAGGACAACCTGATCTTTGATCTCAAGATCGGCGGCCGAGATCACCTCTTTGGCGCGTATGGTCCGGATCGGCACCACGATCTCAGCCAAGGCACAAAGCGGGCTGATCGTCACCAGTGCTATGAATAGGGCGCGCATCACCGCACCTGCGTTGTTGCGCCCATCATCTGATCGACGGCCGAGATGACCTTGGCGTTCATCTCATACCCTCGCTGGGCTTCGATCAGTTCGGTGACTTCGCGCACGGCATCTACCGAGCTGTCCTCGAGATATCCCTGACGCAATGTGCCCATCCCACCCTCGCCCGGAGTGCCGATAACAGGCGCGCCCGAGGCTTCGGTTTCTTTGAACAGGTTGCTGCCGATCGCCTCCAGCCCCTTGGCATTGGAAAAACTGGCCAGGGTGAATTCACCGAGCAACTGTCCTTCGGCGGTATCATCGAAATAGGCGTAGACCTCACCCGATGCATTGATCGAGATCGACCTTGCATCGTCTGGGATTGTGATCTCTGGCGCGACAGCGAAGCCATCTGAAGTGACGATCAACCCTTCTGCCGAGCGTTTCAGGCTGCCGTCACGGGTAAAGCCAGACTGACCGCTGGGCAACGTCACCTCAAGATAGCCGCGCCCTTCGATTGCGACATCCAAATCGCTGCCAGTGGCCGCCAACGCACCCTGTGCCAGCTGCACGGTGACCGCAGCCGGGCGCACCCCCAGACCCAGTTGTATACCTGTGGGCAAGACGGTGCCGTCATTGGCATTCACCGTCCCCGCGCGCGCCATTTGTTGATAGTGCAGGTCTGCAAACTCGGCGCGGCGCGCATTGTAGCCTGTGGTATTCATATTCGCCAGATTGTTCGAGATCGTCTCAACCCGCATCTGCTGCGCGGTCATGCCTGTCGCTGCGATTTTCAGTGCACGCATATCAATTCCTCCGTTATCAAATCAGCGCATCAGCACCTTAAGCGCCCCACGCACACGTTCGTCTTCGGTTTCAAGAAAACTCTGCCCCAACTCATAGGCGCGCTGGATTTCGATCATCCGGGTGACCTGTTCGATCGCGTTCACGTTCGATCCTTCGAGGAATCGGTGCACAATGACCGGCTCCTCCACGGGTTCAATCGCTGCATCTGACCGAAATTGCGTGCTGCCTTCGCGCACCAGGCTCGTGGGATCAGCAACGCGGTAGACGCCGATCTGTCCCAGAACCTGCCCTTCAATACTGAGCGTACCGTCGCTGCCGACATCAATCGACGCGGCATCCGGCGGAATGAAAACAGGAGCGCCATTGCTGTCCAGAACCCGGTACCCATCCATATTAACCAGATCACCCTCGGCACTGGGTGAAAACGCACCCGCCCGTGTCAGCCGGTTGCCGCTGGGGGTTTCGATCATGAAAAACCCGTCGCCTTCGATGGCGAAATCAAATTGCCCGCCGGTTTCGGTCAGAACGCCTTGTTGCAACGAGGTATTGCGCGCCTCTGCCCGCGCCATGGACAAGGACGGATTGCCCGGCGAGGCTTTCACGAACTCGGAAAACACCAAGCCCTGCTGGCGGTACCCCGTGGTATTGGCGTTGGCGATATTGTTCGCCACCAGCCGCATTTCATTCATCAGCCCCGATTGGCGGGACAAGGTGGTATATGAGGTATCCATCAGCGGCCTCCGGCGATCAGTGGGATGAGGGTTGAGGTGAAGAACGTCACCAGCGTCTGGGTCATGAACCCCATCGAAATCCAGAACACGATCACGATGGCGATTAGCTTTGGCACGAAGGTCAGCGTCATTTCCTGCACCGAGGTCAGCGCCTGGAACAGACCCACAACCAGACCCGAGACCAGTGCCACCGCCAGGATCGGGACGGATGTGATCACCGCAACCCACAATGCCTGGCGGACGATGTCATAATAGAGACCTTCGCTGAGCATCTATCAGACCGGCATCCGCAGGATTTCCTGATAGGCCTCGACCACTTTGTTACGCACGATCACGGCGGTTTCCACGGCCAGTTCGGTCTGCGCCAACGCCTGAACCAGCGCGTGCGGGTCGGCCTGGCCGGTCATCGCCGCGCCAGACATTTGCTCGGACTGTTTCAGTGTCGCGGCAAAGTCCTGAAAAGTTGACCGCAACCCCTGTGCCATTCCGGCAAGATCGGGATCGGGCTGGGTTGCAGGCCGCGCTACGGCATAATTCTGCGCGGCGGTCAGGGATCGGATATCCATTCTGGTGTCCTTTATTTTCTGAGAAGTTCCATAAGGCTCGACGACATTTGTCGTGTCTGGTCGAACATTTTGAGATTGGCCTCATAGCTGCGCTGCGCTTCGCGCGCGTCAGCGATTTCGATCATCAAATCAACATTGGACCCGCGGTAATGGCCGGTCTCATCGGCCAAGGCATGGCCGGGGTCATAAATGCGAGACAGGTCGCGGCGATCAAGCTTAACGCGCCCGGTCTCGACCATTTGCGCGCCATCTTTGCTGACCGCTTCGAACGGCACAGTTTTGCGCCGATATCCCGGCGTGTCCGCGTTCGAGATGTTTTCGGAAACGTGCCGCAAACGGGCAGCCTGCGCGCGCAGGGCGCTGGCCGAGGCGGAAAGGGAATGAGAAAAATCGCTCATCGCTCAGCCCTCCTCACCCGCGACCAAGGCTGGTACGCAGGATGCCAATCGAGGATTTATAGATCGCCAACGCGCGGTCATGTTGACGCTTGACCTCAACCGATTTGAGCATTTCTTCCTCAAGGGAAACGCCATTTCCGTTGGGATCGCCCGAGGGCGCGGCATCGAACTCGGCCCAGGGCTGGGCTGCTGCTGCGCCGTTCAGATGCCTGGCCCGCGTGGCGGTCATCGCAACCTCACGCCCGGAACTTTCGAAAGCTTTCTGAAAGGTCTCGATATCGCGGGGCTGATAACCCGGCGTATCCGCATTTGCCATGTTTCGCGCAATGACAGACTGCCGTTGCCCGGCATGGGTTGCCATTGCGTACGCTGTCTTAAAGACGTTCAGGTCAGAGAACATCGGGGCTTCTCCCTCGATCAATTTCAATCAAGGCTTAACCCCGATTCCTTTAGAAACCGTTTTCAGAAACCCGTTGGAGAACCCACGATGACCGATCTCGACCCGATGCTTCTGAAATGCGAATTCGACCGTCTGTCTGCCATGCGCCATATGGGCCGCGTGGCCAGTGTTGGGCGCGGCGCCATAGAAATAAAGGGGTTGGAGTACGTTGCCCGCATCGGCGACAACCTGACCCTGCGGCGGCGCAGCGGCCCGGATCTGGCAGGTGAAGTTCTGCATGTCGAATCGGATCTGATCCACATGTTACCCGCCGCTGCACCCGATGGGGTTTGCTTGGGTGATCGGGTGATTCTAAATCAGACACCGGCATTTTCCCCCGGACTGCACTGGCTGGGTCGGGTCATTGATCCCTTCGGCAAACCGCTGGACGGCAAGCCGTTGCTGTCGGGCACTCAAGAAAGAGATATCCTGCAAAATCCGCCACCTGCCGTTGTCCGCAAACCGCTGGGCGCACGGATGGAAACCGGGCTGAGCATTATGAACACCATGTTACCTGTGGTGCAGGGGCAGCGTATCGGCCTGTTCGCCGGGTCAGGGGTCGGCAAGTCGACCCTGTTGGCGACCCTGGCGCGGTCGATGCAGGCAGACGCGGTTGTGGTCGCTCTGGTCGGCGAACGGGGTCGTGAGGTCAATGAGTTCGTTGAACATGCGCTTGGGGCCGAGGGGTTGGCACGATCTGTGGTTGTGGCGGCAACCTCGGATCAGTCAGCGCTGGCCCGCAGGCGCTGTGCATGGTCGGCACTTTCAGTCGCGGAATTCCTGCGGGATCAGGGGCTGAACGTCCTGTTTCTGGCCGATTCGGTCACCCGCTTTGCCGAGGCGCACCGCGAAATCGCCGTTGCGATGGGTGAGGCCCCCTCTTTGCGCGGGTTCCCACCTTCGGTCACGCCCTTGATCGCTGGTCTTTGCGAACGAACCGGGCCGGGCACGGCTGATCAGGGTGATATCACAGCAGTTTTCAGCGTTCTGGTTGCGGGCTCGGACATGGATGAACCGATAGCGGACATTCTGCGTGGCGTTCTGGACGGGCATATCGTCCTGAGCCGCGAAATCGCCGAGCGCGGCCGTTTCCCCGCCATTGACCTCAGCCGGTCGGTTTCACGCAGCCTGCCCGCGGCTGCCTCGGATGCGGAAAACCGGATGATCTCGGAAACCCGCAAGCTGGTTGGCAGTTACGAGCAATCCGAGGTTATGATCAAAGCCGGGCTTTATGCCGAAGGGGCAGACCTGTTATTGGATCAGGCAGTCCGGATTCATGATGAGCTTGATGGTTTTTTCGGCAAGGCCGAGCCGGACGGAATCAGCAACAGTTTCAAACACCTGCAACTGATTCTGCGCCGTGCCGGGGCAGCATTACCGCAGTGAGGAATTCAAGACAGTTTTAAGTGTTAAGCCCACCTTAAGACCTGCCCGGCTACCCCTGTAACTGGGTGATAAAAAGGTGGTGGAGATGGGTGCGCAATCCAATGTGGCGCCAATCATCATCAAGAAGAAACGTGTGTCAGGTGGCGATGGTCACCATGGTGGCGCGTGGAAAGTCGCATATGCCGACTTTGTCACGGCCATGATGGCGTTCTTCATGTTGATGTGGCTGCTGAATGCAACAACGGAACAGCAACGCAAAGGGCTTGCGGATTATTTTTCGCCGACCATTCCCATAAACCCGGTTTCGGGTGGCGGCGATGGGGCCTTTGGCGGCAATAACATGTTCTCCGAGGAAACTCTGGTCATGGACGGCACCGGCGCCAGCAAACGCAGCCCGACGCCCGCGCGACAAGCACGTGGATCGGTTGGCGTCAGCTCGGACGGCGGCGGAAAAGAAACGGTCGAAGACTTTTCCTCACTGGAATCAGAGCTTATGGGGCGAACCGGCGAAAGCATGGTGTCCGACAAGGTCCTCAAACATATCGTCACCCGCGTGACGGATGAGGGTCTGGTGATCGAACTCTTTGCCACCAAGGATCAACCTCTGTTCGAATCAGGGACGAACCAACCAACCAATATGCTGCGTGCTCTGACATTGTTGGTGGCCCGATCCTCTGATCTGGTGACAAATGACATGGCGGTCGGAGGGCATGTCGGTTCCTCGCCGGTGGTTCTGGCCAAAAACCCGGCCTGGGATTTGTCTACCTCGCGCGCTCAGCAAGTTCGCCAAATGCTGCAAGACAAGGGTGTTGCGCCGCTCAGGTTGGACCGCGTAACCGGCCATGCCGACCGAAAATTGTCGGATGAAAACCCGATGGCCGCACGCAACAACAGGATCGAGATCATCTTTCTGCGCGGCACCTGAGAATAAAAGGATAGACGGCATTTTACCTGTTAGCGCGCTGTTAAGGCCCAGCGCGTTAGCTGTTGCATCAAGATTTGACGCAACAGAAGGGCGTGCCAATGACAATTTCCTCTTCGCTGAACGCTGGCGTGGCCGCATTGAAGGCCAACGCAAACCGGCTGGCGACGATCTCGGACAATATCGCGAATTCATCAACCTTCGGGTATAAACGGGTGGAAACTGATTTCCATTCTATGGTCACCTCCGGCCAGGGCGGCAGCTATTCCGCTGGGGGCGTTCGCACCACCAGCCAACGCCTGATCGACCAGCGCGGTTCACTGGTGACAACCAACAACTCCACCGACCTTGCGGTGCGTGGGCGCGGCATGATGCCGGTACGACCAAGTTCTCAGATCGCGGCCGGTTCGAATGAGATGTTGCTGACCACGACAGGGTCGTTCCGCACCAATGAAGAAGGATATCTGGTCACCGAATCAGGGCTTGTTCTGCTGGGTTGGCGTGCGAATGCGGATGGAACCATCCCTGCGGTTCCACGTGACACGCCTGCTGCGCTTGAACCCATTCAGCTCAGTGTTAATCAACTGTCGGGCGCGCCCACGACGCAGATGAATCTGCGCATGAACCTGCCCGCGACCACTACGGATGCGGGTTCCCCTGGCGACATGCAGCCCTTGTCCGTTGAATATTTCGACAATCTGGGAAAATCCGAAAGCGTTGATATCGAACTTGTCCCTACAGTGCCGGCCACCGGCAGCAGTAACGAATGGACGATGATCATGCGCGATTCAGCCTCGGGCGGCGCCATTATCGGTGAATACACCCTGACCTTCACCGATAGCCGAACTGCGGGTGGCACGCTGGCCAGCGTAACTGCGGTCACCGGCGGTGCATATGACCCAGCTACCGGCAGCGTTATGGTGAACGTGGCCGGCGGCCCGATGGAGATCAATATAGGGGAAATCGGGGATGCCGACGGAATCACGCAACTGTCCGATACATTTGCACCAGTTTCGATCACGCGCGACGGTTCGGCGGTCGGCACCATGACCAGCGTTCAGGTTGACGAAAACGGGTATGTTTATGCGTTCTACGATACCGGCGTCAGCCGACGCATGTACCAAATCCCATTGGCGGATGTTCCGAACCCAAATGGACTGACCGCGCTGGACAGCCAGACCTATGCACCATCCCGGGAAAGCGGGACGTTCTTTCTGTGGAATGCGGGGGACGGGCCAACCGGCGACCTGGTTTCTTTTGCGCGCGAAGAATCCACTACCGATGTGGCGACCGAGCTGACCTCGATGATCCAGACACAGCGGGCTTACTCTTCCAGCGCAAAGGTTATCCAAACGGTGGATGAGATGCTTCAGGAAACAACCAATATCAAACGCTGATCAGGGTTTTGATTCAGGAAAGGGACCTGCAGAATGAATATGTCCACAGCATTGAACAACGCGTTGGGCGGCCTGACCGCCGCCAGTCGCGGTGCGGCGGTTGTGTCCGAAAATATCGCAAACGCATTGACGCCCGGCTACGCGCGCAGGTCTCTGGAACTGGCAACCAACACGATTTCCGGTCACGGCGTGCGTACCGTAGGTGTCATTCGTCATCAGGATCCCGTCCTCATGTCCAACCGTCGGGCCACGGATGCCGATCTGGCCTTTCACACCGCCATTTCGGACTTTCACACAAGGTTGGAATCTTTGGTAGGGTCCGCCGATGATCCCGCATCGCTTTCGGTTCGGCTGGCTGATTTCGACAGCAGCCTGTTAACAGCGGCAAGCCTGCCGGATTCCAGTGAACGACTGGACCAGGTCGCGCGCACGGCTCAGGATCTGGCACGCGGTCTGAACGAAGCCTCTGAAGGGTTGCGTCAGATGCGATCCAACGCGGACCGGTCCATCGGCAAACAGGTCGACACCCTGAATCAGACCCTCAAGGATATTGAAGAGCTGAATGCCAAGATCCCGGCCATTAAGTATTCCGGCGCCGATATTGGTGGGCTACTGGATCAACGACAGGTCCTGATTGATCAGGTCAACGAACTGGTTCCTGTAAATGTGATTCAAAGGGACAATGATCAGGTCTCGCTTTATTCTGATGGCGGCTTGATATTGCTGGAAAACACTGCGGCCGAGTTCTCCTTTTCGACAACCGGCGACACCAAGCCCCATATGACCCTGGCAAACGGGTTGTTGTCCGGGCTTGAGATGAACGGAAACCCTGTCCGTACCAGTGGCGATTTCGCCCAAATTCGCGGCGGTGCATTGATGGCCCAATTCCAGATTCGGGATGAAATCGCGGTTGAGGCTCAGGTCGATCTGGATGCCGTTGCGCGCGATCTTATCGAAAGGTTCGAAACGCCGGCGCTGGATCCGACCGCGCTGGCCACGGATCCGGGCGTGTTTACCGATGATGGCAACCGGTTTGATCCGGCATCGGTGACGGGATTGGCCTCTCGCATCAGTCTGAATGCAATCATTGACCCGGACGCCGGAGGAGAGAGCTGGAAACTACGGGCCGGGCTGGGTGCGGCCACACCCGGCAGCGCCGGAGATGCCAGCCAACTGCGCGCCTTCAGCTCAATTCTGAACGACGAGCGCCCTGTTGCAGGCTCGGTTTTCGCGGCCGGAAACATGCGCGCCGCAGACATCTCCGAGGTGCTGTTGTCACGGATTGGGTCGGACGCACATGTGGCCGATGGGCGGCGGGTGTTTGCAAACAGCGCCAATCTGGAAATGACGGCCATTGAGGCCGAACAGGGCGTCGATACCGATCAGGAATTGCAGCGGCTAATGCAAATCGAACAAGCCTATGCGGCAAATGCCAGACTGGTTTCGGTCGTCGATGAACTTATGGATACGTTGTTGAGGCTGTGATGATGAATGTAACCTCTATGGGCGACCTCGCGCGCGGATTGACCCTGAAATCGCGGGCGACTGATATCAAAAATCAGATCGAAACCCTGTCTTATGAGATGTCTTCAGGCAAAGTGCAGGATGTCTCCGGCCATCTGGATGGGGATTATTCCTATCTTCTGGATATGGATCGAAACCTATCACGCCTGGATGCCTTTCAGGTGGCCACAGCCGAAGCTGGCCTGTTCACCGACGCTATGCAGCTTAGCCTGACAACAATCGATGACGCGGTGGGGCGCCTGACGTCGTCCTTGCTGGCATATGGGACATCCAATCAGGCGGTCACCCATAAACATGCCTCTGTTCAGGCCAGAAATGAGCTGGATACGGTCATGTCTGCTTTGAATACCCGTGCGGGTGGCCGAAGCCTGTTTTCCGGAGTGGATACGGATGTGTCGCCTCTGGCGTCTGCGGATACCCTGCTGGCCGCGTTAGAGGCTGATTTGACGGGGCTGACAACACTCACGGATATCACTCAAGCCGCAGAAGACTGGTTCAATGATCCTGCGGGGTTCGATGCGGTTATCTATCAGGGCTCAGATACAGCGCTGGCACCGATGAGCATTTCGGAGAATGAAAGTGTCTCTATTCCGATCACTGCGACCGATCCGACGCTCAAAGCCGCGTTGCGGGACATCGCCGTCGCCGCTCTGGTTTCGGACGATAATCTGGGACTGCCCAATGATCTGCGGACGTCCCTATTCACCCAGCTGGGGGTCGAGCTTGCCAATACGCAGGATGGCACAGTGAACCTGCGGGCGGATGTTGGCGCCGCCGAGGCCAGGATTGAACAAGCCGCCACGCGCAATGCGGCGGCGCGTACAAGCCTGGAATACAGCCGAAACTCTCTGATCGCCGCGGACCCGTATCAAACCGCAGTGCAACTGCAGACTGTCCAATTTCAATTGGAAAGCCTGTATTCTGTCACCGTTCGCAACGCGAACCTATCGTTGGTGAATTTCCTGAAATGAGAATACTTGCCCTTCTCCTGATCCTGCTTCCGAGCCTGTCTTTTGCCGGGGCAATCCGGCTGAAGGACCTTGTCGAATTCGACGGGGTGCGCGGCAATGACCTTGTTGGCTATGGCCTTGTGGTCGGATTGAATGGTACCGGCGACGGGCTCAGGAACTCTCCGTTCACCGAAGAGATCATGTCCAATATTCTGGAACGGCTTGGTGTGAACGTGAATGGTGAGGAATTTCGCCCCAAAAACGTGGCCGCCGTGCTTGTGACAGCCAGCCTGCCCCCCTTTTCGCGGGTTGGTGGACAGATCGACGTCACCGTTTCGGCCATCGGCGATTCCAAAAGCTTGCTGGGCGGGACGCTTATTATGACACCGCTGAATGCGGCAGATGGTCAGATCTATGCGGTGGCACAGGGGTCAGTTCTTGCAGGTGGCGCCGTTGCCGAAAGCGATGCGGCTTCGGTCACCCAAGGGGTTCCGACATCCGGTGTGATCCCATCCGGAGCTCGGGTCGAACGTGAAATCGACTTTGAGCTTTCCGATCTGACCCAAATGCGCCTGGCCCTGCGTGAACCGGATTTCACAACCGCCGGTCGGATCGAGCTGGCAATCAATTCGGAATTCAATCGGGCCGTTGCCATCATGCGCGATTCCGGGACGGTCGAACTGAATATTGCAGCGACACAGGCGATCTCGACCGCGCATGCGCTTGGGCGCATTGAAAATATCCTAGTAGAGCCAGAAACAAAGGCGCGGGTAGTAGTCGATCAGCGTTCGGGCACGATTGTCATGGGTCAGGAAGTGCGGATCTCACGCGTGGCAGTCTCGCAGGGCAACCTGACACTGACGGTCGAAGAGGCCCCTATCGCGGTTCAGCCGAACCCGTTCGCCCGAGGCGAAACCGTCGTGGTTCCGCGTACCGTAGCCGGTATCGAAGAAGAGGAAGGCACCGGTTTGGCGGAAATTCCCGAGGCCACGACCTTGTCCGAAGTCGTCGCAGGGCTAAACGCTTTGGGTGTCTCACCCCGCGACATGATCGACATCCTGAAAACGATCAAAGCGGCCGGAGCATTACACGCCGAGTTCATCGTTCGATGAAGGGCTATCCCGGCGGTAGGCGCACAGCTCCAAGACCCGCCGGGAATTCACGTCACTTTGATTTCCAACTGTCCAACCATTTGCGGAATCGGTTGCGATGCTCACCGATGGCGTCGCCGGTTGCATACAACCCATCCTCGACACTCTCGATCATCGGATCGATCCGCGCCTGGCGGAACCTGCGCCAGCGCACCCAGATTGCCCAGACAATCGCAAAGAAGACCGTCAGGAAGACAATGTTGAACCAAGGGATCAGACGCGCATCCGGACCATCGACATGTTTGATAAAGACAGCGTTGGGAAAGATCGACATGAACTCATTCCGCCAGCCATAATGCGTCACGGCAACCCAGTCCGGGTCGTTTTTGTCCGAGATCGCGTCATTGGCTTCGGTATACAAATTGGCAGTGTCGAATTTGAAATAGGGCGGCCAACCCCAGCTGGTATCTTCGTTGCGATACACAATCGGTTTGCCATTGGCACGTACGGCCTGAATGAACTGTACATCCCGGTTCGACAGACTGGCCGACTGATCATCGGGCTCGGACCAGAAGATCCGGGTCCAGTCGTTCAGGTCCTGCCGTTCTTCATAGGTGTTGACGATCCGAACCACATCCCGTTGCGGCAGAGAATACTGAAGGACTACGGCGACCGTTCCCCAGAAAATCAGAATGAATGCCCATTTCAAATAGGCCATGCTTTACCTCTCACATGTAGTTCACAATGTAGATCAGCGACCCGATCGCTACCCAAGGCACAACATAGACACCCAGGATCAATTTGCGCCGGAACGAATTGTCATAGACGTGCAGCCCCCGTGCGACAAAGGCTGCCTTGTCTCCGGTTTTGCCCTTTTCGTCCCACCAATGCTCTAGCCTGCGGCGACGCACACTGCGTGAATACAGCGACAGGGCAAAATAGGCCACGGTCTGGATGACTAGCAGGACCAGAAACAGGCGCATCGCTCCGAACATTTCAATCCTTTCCTAACGCGCCCCAGGGACCAACGCGGGCGATAACGGTCTCGTTGATCCTGTCTCGACCGCTCATATCCGGCTCATGTCCGAACAGGGCAGCGCGGGCACCCGCCTTGTCCACCTGATACTCACGCGCGAGGAAATCAGCAACATAGGCCTTCTTGGCCTCGGACCAGGATTTGTAGGTGCTATAGAACAGCTCTTTGTGGCAGATGAACATCTGGCGCGGGTCCAGTGGGGCCAATTCGGCCAGCAGCATGTTCACCAGATCACGGTTCGGCGTATCGGCGGCCCGCAGCGTATAGAAATACGCCGAATGATCCGAGGTGATCCGGGGCCACCGCCCGCCATCCGTCGCCCAACGCAATAGCTGCGCCAGCCCATGATAGGCCTCTGGCAACCGATCCGCGTGGGTGCGCGCCAGCCGACGCATATCACTGCGGTTCAGGCCAGTCAGATCGACCCCGGCATCAGCGGCCGCGTCGACGGTCAGGAAGTCCATCTTTTGCTGCAGGATCGCAGCAGCATCCACGCCGCGCGCCTTGACGATGGGTTCGACCAGGTCGTTATAGTCCAGGAACTTGGCGATCTGGTTCCGATGCGACGGGTCAAACGTGTATTTGATGTTCAGATCGTCGGGCTTTTCGCCCATGCAGATAGCCGCCGGATGATCCAGATCCGGGAACAGATAGAGCCCGCCGAAATGCGCCGTCCAGAAATTTTGCTGCTCAAACGCCGTATGGCGCAGACGGACCGGGTTGCGGGTGACGTCACCGGTTTCCTTCGAGGTTTCGATCATTTTGGCGATCAGGACATCGTCGAACCATGCATCCTCTTCGGTCTTGAAGCGTTCGACCATACCTGCCAGTTGCTCGGCCTTGCGCAGGGTGCCGCCCGCGGTGTCGGCCTCAATCTCGATCTTGCGCAGGTTGAACAGATCGCGGGGATTGCTGAGTTTGAAGACCGAGTTCACCAGTTCTCCGGCCACCGCATCGGTGGCGGTCAGGGCAAACAGTTGCGCCTCGTTCATCTCGATAAATTCGCGCAGGATATCGCGCGAGGTCGAGAATTTGACGTTCAGCAGAGGCGCACGTTTCTGTTCGGTCGTCAGCAGGATGAACTGCCGGTTGACCCCGTTGGGGTTGAGGTAGAGCTCATCCTCCAGCTCAATCCCCACCTCAGGCGAGTAGCCCGAGATATCGACATGGAAATCCGTCAACGCCGTGGTCCTGCCCGCCAGATGCTGCAACGCGCGGTTATACCGCTCGACCAGAGCCGGGCTGGAGATGTGGACGAGGTTGCCGAACATCAGGCCTTTTTCGATGAGGCGGATCATGACGTTTGCCTTCCCGCGCAACGGTAGCGATGCTCCCGGCCCGAGGGTGGGTGCGGAACGCGCCCGCCCTGGGGAGCGGGTCGGGCGCGTCGCGGCTTCGCCGCGATATCACGCTCAACCAGAACCACGATTTTCTCTAACTCAAAACTCATGCGCGCAATCCTCTTGCGAAGGCAAAAATGATCGCGAATCCAACGGGTATTGCTATCAACCAGAACTGTAGCTGAAAATAGACCATAACATCTGCGGGATTTGCGTTGCCAGCGTCCACAGCAAAGCGGTCGACAAAAACATCCGTTAAAGCATAGCTGGCAAGAATTGTTAGAGGTGCGCAAGCCGCACCGTAGGCCAACAATGGAAGAAGCCATTCCTTTCCATTCTCTTTGGTCGCACGAGCCGTGTGATAGGCTCGTAAACCTATTAGTATAGCAACCGCAGTACTCACCAGTAGCGGTAGACCTATGGCGATCAGATAGGTCACTTCCCCTCCAGATACCGCCGCTTGGCCTCTTCCATCCGGCCCATCTCACGCACCGCGTTGTCGATGGCGACCTCGTCGCTCTTGTCGGCATAGCGGAACTCGCTGTCGGCGTAGCGATTGATCTCTTGCATCACCATTTCCACCGTGATCGGCTGGCGCAGGTCCTCGATCATGGCCTTCTTGGTGACGTAGTCGCGGAACAGGAACAGGTCGGGGTTCTCCATCCATTCGTCGGGCAGTTCGAAATCCATCGCGCGGACCTTGACCGCATCGGTGATGTTCTTGATCGCGCGGCCGGTGAACCGTTCATCCGCCTGTTGGATCGCCTTCAGGTAGGTGCCCATCTTGGCAATCGTGTCCAACTGCCCGATCTGCCCTGAAACCCGGTCATAGACCTGCAAGAGAGCCTCTTCATGCGGCCGGGAGTGGCTTTCGAAACTGGCAGCGACGGCCTTCTTGATCTCTTGCGCGGCATAGGCTTCGTGCTCGCCCAGCGGGATGTCGTGGTTGCGGCCCATCAGCAGGTGCAGGATGTCGATGTAATCCTCGCGCGTTTGCGGCCCGTCCACCAGGAACCGCGCGCCCGCCCGCTGACGCAGGGCGTCGTCCACATTCTCGGGGTAGTTCGAGAACATGCCAAAGGTGCAGTTGCCGCGCACGACGGTGTTGGCGCCGGCAAAGCTCTCCATCAGCACGGCGGTGATTTCCAACTGCCCGGCTGACGACTGCCGGTCACCGCGTTTGCCCGCCAGCTGGTCGATGTCGTCAATGGTGCCGAAGCCGATGACCGAAGGGTCGATGATCGTGTTGATAAAGGCTTTGGCGTTCTGGCCGGATTTACCCTGGTAGCTGTCGATGTTGTCAGTGCTCAGGTTCTGATAGCGGAACGGATAGCCCGCGTTGTGGCAATAGTCATTGATCAGCCCGGCCATCATCTGGATCAGGGTGGTTTTGCCGGTGCCCGGCTTGCCGTCGCCCATGAAGGTAAAGATGAACCCGCCGAGTTCGGCGAACGGGTTCAGACGACGATCGAAATCATAGGCCATCACCATCTTGGCCAACTTCATCGCCTGATATTTGGCGATATGGTTGCCGACCACCTCGTTCGGTTTCTTGAACGTCATGGTGAGGGTGGTGGATTTAGCTTTGGACGCTGGCTCAAAACCCCGGATTGTCAGGTCGTCAGCCTCAATATGCCAGGCGGCGTTCTGGAACGGGGCCAGATGGCCTGCAGATTGAGCACGCAGGGCGGCCTTGTCCATCAGCTGCTCGGCATAGGCGCTGGTGGCGGCGATCAGATGGGCGTCATCGGGGGCGTGTTTGGCCAGGGTCTGGTCCAGCTCCCACAGCGCGCCGTGCAGGGCGAGCTGGCCATTGTCGGTCAGAACCTCTTCGATTTCTCCAATATCAACGGTGGTTTCACCCAGATGTGAGGACATCAAATAGGCCAGTGCATTGCCGAAACTGTGCGAGGTGATCAGCGCCTCGGCCGTCAGCAGTTCCGAGAATTCGGTCTTGCGCGCGGCGGGCAAATCCCCGGCCAAATTCGCACGTTTTAGATCGGCCAGAGGGGTTTGTTCGGCATAGGCCTCAGACACGGCCAGAGCGATGGCGACGGCGCGACGAATAGCCTGTTGCGTGGTGGCCTGCGGCGGAGAAACCAACGTATCGCCATCATCAGACGCCTCAATCCGTTCCACCAGATGCACCCCGTCGGCCCGCACAGTGCGCCGTGTCACCAGACCCGGCGTGGTAGACCGAAACCGCCGACCTGTGGAGACGCCCGGCGACCTCTCAACCGCGGCCTCAACCGCTTTGGCAATCCGCGGCGCGTGCTCGAACCCGTTCATCAAGGCGGTGGCCGCAGTGTAGTGCTTGCGAATATCGTCTTCGCGCAATTCCATCTGTTCTGACGTCAAACTCATCTCAAAATAGCCTTTACTGTCTTCAATATCTCAACACCTGCCCGGTCTTGCTGACGACGAACTTGCGCACGTCACCAAAACCCGGTGGGTTGCGCTCGGCCAGTACCTGGAACGGGCGTTGTGGCAGAATGATCGAGCGTTCGGTTTGCGTCGCCCCCGTCTCGGCCCCCTGCCCGCCGAATGGGTCCAGCGCAAAGACCTCGCGGTCTACGGTCCCGAACCAGCCTGAGCGTTCTTGAATCACATCCTCGCTTCGCAGCGCTTCAGTGGTCCAGGCCAATGCCCAATCCTGACCCGCAGGGGATTTCGCATCCTCCAGCACCTGCCGCAGCGGGCCGGATTGCTCGGTAAAGGCCGAGGAATACATTGGCCCCACATGAATGCGGCGCAGGTGTTTGGGATGCAGGTCGTCGAAATCCTGATCAAAGCCTTTGGCAATGGTCACCAGTTTCAGACCACCCAAGGATTGCGCCATCAGATGCGCCTGCACTTCGGGCCAGCGGCGTTGATCTTTGGGCAGGGCCGTGCGCCCCGAATCCTCCAACTCCATCAGGTAGATGACCGGCAGGTTTATTTGGCTGTCATAGACGGCCCAGTGGATCAGGAACCTGCGCCGTTCGCCCTCATTGCCAATCCAGTGACATTCGGGATCATTGCGGGCCCAGAACAGCTCACCCTTCAGCAATTCCTCGTAATAGAGCCTTTGGGACAGCGCGAATTGCAGCTTGGTCGGGATCTCCCGGTCGCTGATGATGGTGCGAACCATGTCGGTTTTCAGCTCATCCTCGGACGGCATATTCGCCAGATGCACCTGCGCCTGCTGCGCGTCATTGGCCATGGTCAGCAGCTCGGCCGCCACCGGAAAGCCGCTGTCGCGCTTGTCCATGGCGAGGCTGCCAAAGAACCGCCCCGTATCGCGCCCGACCAGCAGGTATTTCATGGACAGCGCACGGAAGGTGTAGAGCAGCCCCGAGAGATAGCTCGACACGATCCGCACCTCTTGTTTTGAGATCGCGCCCTCCGCCTCCATCGTCGCGGCCACGCGCAGAAGGTGGACGGTGATTACCTCGAATTTGCGAAAGTAACGACGCGAGGCGAAGGTATCGGTCAGGCCGACATGGTCTTGGGTGAGGTTAAGGTCACTCATTCACGTTTGCCTGCGATTGACGCTTCTGTTTTCTTAATAGAACGAGAGCCCACATTACGGCCACGACGCCCGCCAGCATACTGGGAGTGCCCAGCAAAAACGCCAAATGGTAGGATACACGAGCTATGAACATTCCAAAGCTGCCCTGTGCAAACAAAAGCCCGGACAAAAACGCCGCCAAAATAGGCCAAAAAATCATCGCTATACCGAACCAGAGTATTCTGAAGCCGACGACCTTGGGTCTTTGTTGAATTTGTTCAGTCAACGGTTCCGTTCCACAAACGATGAGCCGAATGAGAAAGGCTGGCGACCACAAGAACGACGGCCACCCATCCAAACGGTCCGCCTAGAACGGCGTACATCACTGAGAACACAAGCCAGAAACTGTCGAGAACGATCCACCAAAACCAGTTCTCTGGAGCCACCAGAAATGTAAAAAACTCCAGCAGTTCCAAGATCAACCCCCATACAAATTCTTATCATGCTTCTCGACAATCGACGCAAACCGGCGGGCAAAGCGTTCATCTGCCTTGGCCTTTTTCTCCAGCACGTCGCGGGCAAAGACCATGTGGTCCTCATGCGCCTCGAGCATGTCGGCCATCTTCTGGTTGGTCGCGGTGCCGATCGAGGCCATGGCGGTTTGCGCCTCTTGGTCGGTCTGCACGCCGATCTCGTTGATGCGGTGGGCCACGTCCTGCTGCTGCGCGGTTTTCAGCGATTTGGTCAGGGCGTCATACAGCACCACGCGCTGTTGCGTGTCTGTCTGCAGCTTGTTGATCAGCACCATCTGCGTCGCCGCCTGGTTCTGCAGGGAATCGACCCAGGTCTTGCCCTTTTCGATATAGCGCTCAAGCGTTTGGCTTTTGGCCAGCTTGACCTGCTCTTCCTGAACCTTGGCGTTGTATTGCTTGTTCAGCTCAGCCAGCTCGGTCTCAAGCTGGGTGCGCGCGGCGGCGTCTTGTTCGACGCTGATCTTGTTCTCCAACGTGATGATTGTCGGGTCCATGCCCTGAATTTCGGCGCGCAATGCCTCCAGCTCGGCCACGGTGGCCTCACGGTCGTCCAGCGTGCCGGTCAGGTTGTTTTCAACCTTCACGCGCTGTTCTTCCAGCACCGACAGCTGCCCTTCCAGCAGTTTCACGATCACGTCGGATTTGGCGATCAGGTCCTGCAGCTTGTCGTCAATACTGGCTGTGCGCATACGCTCCTGCCGCATCGATTCAGATTTACCCTTCGAGAAGATGCCAACAAACGTCTCCCACCCGGATTTTGAACGCATCTCGTCAAAATCCTTAGAGAATGCGCTGGTGACGTCATCCAGACCCATGATCAGCTCGGCGATATTGGCGTTCATGACTTCGGTATGGGCGTGCACATCTTCCAAAGTGGCGTTTTCGATATCGATATCCGCCTCGGCCGTACCGATCTTGGCCCGCGCAGCCTCAATCCGCGAGGTCAGCCCTTGGATCTGCGACTGGCTTTCGCGCACTTTCGTCTGTGTTTCTTCAATCAACGCTTCGAATTGCTGGTTCGACATCTCTGCTGTCCCCTGTTTTCTTTATTTACCCAATAAGATAGGGAATGTTATGTTCATTTACATCCCCTTGAGCCCTCAAATCACCGAGACTTTTACAATTTCGTATCGAAAAAGATAGGCCACGCAGGCGAGATATCTGCACTCTGCAACGATGAATTTGATCAAATCTGGATTGATCCTGCCCGCCGAGTGGACATAGACAAATGCGACGCCACCTGTTTGGGTGCGCGCAAACCCTTTTCTGCCGGAGTCCGACCCATGCTGGATACTACGACCGACCTGAAATCCATTCTGAAAAACCCCGATCTTCTGGTGACCAAGGCCTATATCGGCGGCCAGTGGGTCGATGGTGACAATGGGACGTTTTCCGTCACCAACCCTGCGCGGGGCGACGTGATCGCCGAGGTCGCTGACTTGAGCCGCGCACAGGTTGCAGGTGCCATCGCTCAGGCCGAGGCCGCGCAAAAGGAATGGGCCAAGCTGACCGGCAAGGAACGCGCGGTGATCCTGCGCCGCTGGTACGATCTGATGATGGAAAACGCCGAGGATCTGGGCAAGATCCTGACCGCCGAACAGGGCAAGCCCCTGGCCGAAGCCGTGGGTGAAATCGGCTATGGTGCCTCGTTCATCGAGTTTTTCGGCGAAGAGGCCAAGCGCGTTTATGGCGAGACTATTCCAGGTCATCAGCGCGACAAACGCATCATGGTGCTGAAGCAGCCCATCGGCGTTGCGGCCTCGATCACGCCCTGGAACTTCCCCAATGCGATGATCACGCGAAAGGCCGGACCGGCGCTTGCAGCCGGATGCGCCTTTGTCGCCCGGCCTGCCGCCGAGACACCCTTGTCGGCGCTGGTTCTGTGCGCATTGGCCCAGCAGGCAGGCATCCCCGCCGGTGTGTTCAACGTGGTGCCCTCGTCGCGCGCCAGCGAAATCGGCAAGGAGTTCTGCGAAAACCCCGGCGTGCGCAAGCTGACCTTTACCGGCTCAACCGAAGTCGGGCGCATCCTGCTGCGGCAGGCGGCGGAACAGGTGATGAAATGCTCGATGGAACTGGGCGGCAATGCGCCGTTCATCGTGTTTGACGATGCCGATCTGGATGCCGCCGTCGAAGGCGCGATGATGTGCAAGTTCCGCAATAACGGCCAGACCTGTGTCTGCGCCAACCGCATCTATGTGCAGGCCGGTGTCTATGACGCGTTTGCTGCCAAGTTGAAGGCTGCGGTCGAGGCTCTAAACGTCGGTGACGGCCTGAACGAAGGCATCACCACCGGACCGCTGATCAATGATGACGCCGTTGCCAAGGTGCAGGAACATATCAAGGATGTAACCGACAAAGGCGGCCAAATCCTGACCGGTGGCCTGCCGCACGATCTGGGCGGCACCTTCTTTGAGCCGACCATTGTCACCGGTGTGACGCAGGACATGCTGGTGGCGCAGGACGAAACCTTTGGCCCGCTGGCACCGCTGTTCAAGTTCGAGGATGAAGACGACGTGATCGCCATGGCCAATGACACGATCTTTGGTCTGGCCTCGTATTTCTATGCCAAGGATCTCAGCCGCGTTTACAAAGTGGCCGAAGCGCTGGAATACGGGATCGTTGGTGTGAACACCGGCATCATCTCAACCGAGTTGGGCCCGTTTGGCGGCGTCAAACAATCCGGCTTGGGCCGCGAAGGCAGCCATCATGGCATGGAAGACTATCTGGAGATGAAATACATCTGCCTGTCGGTCTGATCCGCCCAAACCTTCGCTGTACAGATGGCCGTAAAGGCAACGCCCCGCGTCTGGAGGAACGCGGGGCGCATGGTGCGGTAATCCAGAGAGGAACGATTACCGCGGCGTGGTGACTGACTGCCTCAGTTTACGGCTTTGGCGTCAACCACATCCTTTTCGATGGCCTTGCTGGACGAAATCTCGATCCGGCGGGGCTTCAGAGCTTCGGGAACCTCGCGCTTGAGGTCGATATTCAGCATGCCATTCTCATGGCTGGCACCGGTGACACGAACGTGGTCGGCAAGGGCAAAACGGCGCTCGAACGCGCGGGTTGCGATGCCGCGGTGCAGATAGCTGCGATCTTTGTCTTCCGCAGTTTTCTTACCGGCGACGACCAACGAATTCTCTTTCACTTCGACCGAAAGATCGGCCTCGGAAAAACCGGCAACAGCAACCGAGATACGATAGGTGTCGACATCGGTTTTTTCGATGTTGTAGGGCGGATAGCTGGGTTGAGCCACATCATTGGTCAGAACGCGATCCATCATGTCAGCGATCTGGTCAAAACCTACGGTGGCGCGGTGCAGCGGTGCAAAGTCAAATGTACGCATATGTCGTATCCTCATGTTTGAGCGATGAACGTAATGCCCTCCGATCGGACGGGCGTTCGATTGTCTCAGGCCCCGTTTGCGGCGACCCGATACATTTGACATGGGAAACGTTCTGGCCGAGTTCAACCCCCTCCGGAGCTGATGAATTTTGCACCGGTATCCGACTTGCCTGATCCCACCTGCAATCGCTTTATTGTCGCCTTTGGTTTAGGGGCATCCCGGCGCAGAGTCGCCTTCAGATCGGCCACAATTTCCTGCAATTCCATACCGAATCCCACTTTCTGCCGACCATCCGTACCAACTGCAGAGACTACTGAAAGTATTTGCCAGCGCGGACCGTTTCGCGCCAACAGGGCCGAACCCGAGGACCCAAAGGTAATGTCGCAGTTGAATGTGATCAGGCCCTGAAAGCGCTGCAGGATTTTGCAGGACCGTTCCCGCGTAATCGCATTCGATCGGCCCCGACCATACGATGCAAGACTGACCTCATCCCCCGCCACGCGCCCGTTATGCAACGCAAAGGGATCGGCCACGGAATAGGGGATCGGTTGATCCAGCCGCATCAACGCGACATCAACGCGCACGGCATCGGGCGACAGTTGAGCGAAACGTGTGTAATCCGGATGTGCCGCGATCTGCACCACCTTGCGATCTGCCAACGCAGTTCCGTCGCTTAGCCCTGCCCGAAAGGTTACCTGCCCCGGCCCATAGGGTTGACCGGTTCTTTTGTCCAAGGCGCAATGGGCCGCTGTCAGCACCAGATCCTGTGCGATCAACGTACCCGTACAAAACCCCTCGGTGCCGATATCCAGGCGGCCGACGGCCTCCCAGCCATATAGGTCATCGCGGTCGGTGAGTTTGCGTTTTGCACTTTGCGCCTGGGACATCGTTGTCATCATAGCCAGGCATAAAAACAGACTTGCCCAAAATCGGATCATGGCCGGACGAACCTGGCGCCAATATGACGGCTTGCCGAATCGCCGGTTTCCGAGCCGCTGAATCCGCGCCCGGCGGACAGTTCACTCCGCAGCAAAGGCAGCGAAACCTCGACCGCGGTACCTATGGCCACAGGCTCGCCATTGAATTCCGCCTTGGCCGCCACGACCGAGACGATCCGTGGTCTTTCGCCCTCGAACGCAAATACCGGGGCGCCGGAGGATCCAAACTCGACATCACAGGACAGGACAAGAACCTCGGAAACGCCGGTCACGACCGAGCAGACCTCCTGCAATGATGGCGCCTCGGAGCGGTCCTTCGCATAGGACACAACCCCAACTTCCTGTCCGCGAACGGGCCGATCGCCGGTATCAAATGGAATGACCGAGGTACTGCGGATTGGCTGCCATAGCTCGATCAGCGCAATATCGCTACCGATCCGGTTGGTCGGGGTTTCGTCGTCGTAAAAGTAATCGGGGTGAATCACCGCCCTGCGCGCCGCACGATAGGCTGATGCCCGACCCAGACGCCAGGCGGCAAGAAACTCGACCTTAGACAGGTCAATACGTTGGCCTGTGGCCTTATCATAAAGACAATGCGCTGCCGTCAGCACCTGGTTCTGCGCAATCAGCGTCGCGGTGCAGAATGCTTCGCCGTCAATATTCAAGCGCCCGACAGCCATCCAGGCCCGCCCGGCATCTGTGGTGTCCAGACTTTTCAGCCCGCTATCCTGCGCCAGTACGGCCATCGGCATGAGTGCCAGCGCAAAAGCCTTGATCCAGTTTTTCAAGCGGTTCTCCGGCGTTGCTTCCAGCGCATACTCATAGCTGTCGGGTACGGCGAAAATAGGGCCGGTACGTTTCCCGTTCTATCTGATGCAGCCCTGCATCAGGCAGCTAACGCAGGATCGGCACGGCCGTTCCCATCTCATGACCCTGCTGCATCGCACGCGGCAACGGCCCGCCTGTGGACCAATCCAACAGCTCGACCGTATGCAAAATAGGTATCTGCGTGGCCGAACCGATCTGCATCATGCAACCAATATTGCCTGCAGCGATAACATCAGGGTTCTTAGCCTCAAGCGTCCGAACCTTGCGTTGCTTTAACTGACCCGAGATTTCAGGCTGCATCAGGTTATAGGTCCCGGCGCTGCCACAGCACAGATGGCTGTCAGAAGGCTCTAACACGGTGAAACCCGCATTCTTCAACAGGTCTTTGGGATGGTTTTTGATCTTTTGCCCATGCTGCAAAGAACAAGCGGCATGATAGGCGACGGTCATGCCCTTGTGCTGGCCTCCGGGCAGGTCCAGTTGCACCAGCAATTCGCTGATATCCATGGCAATCGCCGAAACCCGCGCGGCATCTGCCGCCAAAGCCTCGTTTCGGAACATGTGCCCGTAATCCTTGACGGTCGTACCACAACCTGAGGTGTTGATGACGATGGCATCCAGCCCCTGGCCATCGATCTCTCTGGTCCAGGCCTGTATATTGGCCGCCGCCGCTTTATGGCTGTCAGCTACCTTGCCCATGTGATGGGTCAGCGCACCACAGCATCCCGCGCCTTTGGCCACAACGACTTCGCAGCCCAGTCGGGTCAGCAGGCGAATCGTGGCGTCGTTGATATCCGTGTTCAGCGCCTTTTGGGCGCAGCCTGTCATCAGTGCCACGCGCTTTTTCGGCGCTCCTTTAGGGGCAAAGCGTTGCGGGTCATCGTTGCGGCTGACCGGAGGGATATGTTTTGGTGCCATCTCCAGCATCGCCCGCAGCCGCGCATCCGGCATCAGAAACCGGAAGGGACGGCCCAGCTTGGCCCCGATCAGGGCCCAGCGAAACCGCATCGGATAGGGCAGAATCTGCGCCAGAACCCAACGCAGAAGGCGATCGGTCAGCGGGCGTTTGTAATTCTGCTCGATATACTCGCGCGCGTAATCGACCAGATGCATATAGTGAACGCCCGACGGACAGGTGGTCATGCAGGCCAGACAGGACAGGCAGCGGTCGATATGTTTGACGGTTTTCTCATCCGGGACACGCTCATTCTCAAGCATGTCCTTGATCAGGTAGATCCGTCCGCGCGGGCTGTCGAGCTCATCCCCCAGCACCTGATAAGTCGGGCAAGTGGCGGTACAAAAGCCGCAATGAACACAGCTGCGCAGGATCTGGTTCGAGCGTTGGATCGCCGGATCCTGCAGCTGTTTTTCGGTGAAATCTGTCTGCATTGCCCTACCCCATCAGCCCCGGGTTAAACAGCCCTCGGGGATCAAATTTCGCCCGAATACCTTTTATTAGAGCCTGTATAGCTACACTCTCAGGCTGGAACCGGCCCAGCCGCTCGACCGTTTCCGCATCGCCGCGCACAAGGGTTGCATGACCAGAAAAAGTGCCAAGTCGCGCCCGCAAATCGGTTCCCGCAGGAAGGCGCAGCCAGATCAGACCGCCGCCCCAGTCGTAGAACACCTGTTCAGCCTCGGCCCGCGCCGCGATCATCGGGGCGTCACCGGGCGTGACAGACAGACGCCACACGTCGCCAGCCTTGCCCCGGAACGCGTGAACATCGCGGGTCGCCGTCCACAGCGTTGCCGGTTCATCGACATTTGCGATCTGGCCGAACCCAGACAGTTCGGATGTCAGCCTCTCGGTTCTGTAAGCGACGGAGCCTGCAAATCCTTCGACCCTAACAAAGGCTTTTTCGCACTCCGGGTCATAAGCTGCGCCAGTGACCTCGAACGGAGATCTAAGCGCCACGGACAGCGTTTTTATCGCTGCTTCTGCATTAGATACGGTCACTGACAGCGTTGCTGTGTGTTCCGGCTTGGGCAGGACTTTCAGCGACACTTCGGTCAGCACGCCCAACGTTCCCCAGGACCCACAGATCAGCTTGACCAGATCATAGCCAGTGACATTCTTCATCACCCGCCCGCCATTTTTGATCACCTGCCCGGTGCCATCGACATATCGCACCCCCAGTAAGAAATCGCGACATGCGCCTGCCTGAATGCGGCGCGGCCCCGAGATGTTGGCGGCAACCACACCGCCGATGGTCGGCTCGCCTTGGGTGCCCAACAGGCTGCGATGGTCCATCGGCTCAAAGGCCAGTTGCTGGCCCTCGGCGTCCAATGCGGCCTCAACCTCGGCTAGCGGTGTTCCGGCCTGCGCAACCAGCGTTAAGGCGCCGGGTTCATACAGTGTGATGCCTGTCATCCCGCAGGTTTCAATCACTTGGCCGGAACCCGCAATGCCACGAGTGCCGCCGCCTGTGATACGCACGGCACCTGTAAGTCCGGCAACCATCTGGGCCAGTTCAGTTTCGGACGTGGGTTTCATCATATATCTCTTTGTTAGAGCCTATTTTTCGGCTATTTGCGGGTTGCGACGCGGTTCGGAGGCGTCCAGCGGGAACACTTTAGCCGGGTTCAGCAACCATCCTGGATCGAACACATCTTTAACCGCCATCTGCGCTTCAAGATCGGCAGGGGCATATTGATGATGCATCAGATCGCGCTTTTCGATTCCCACACCGTGCTCGCCGGTCAGGCAACCGCCCTCATCCACACAAAGTTTCAGGATTTCCGCCCCGAACGCCTCACATTTTTCGAGGTCGCCGGGTTTGTTGGCATCAAACAGGATCAAAGGGTGCATGTTCCCGTCACCGGCATGGAATACATTTCCAACCGGCAGGCCGAACTCATCGCTCAGCTCACCAATCCGGCGCAATACGGCGGGCAGCGCCGATACCGGGATGGTCCCATCCAGGCACATATAGTCGTTCATCTGCCCCATGGCGCCAAAGGCCGATTTGCGGCCCAACCAGATCCGGGCGCTTTCATCCGCCGACTGGCTCTCGCGCAGCTCGACCGGATCGTGGCGTTTTGCAATCTCGACAATCTTGGCCAGCTGGCTGTCGATCTCGGCCTCCGAGCCTTCGACCTCGACAATCAACAATGCTTCGCATTCCGGATACCCGGCATGCGCAAAGTTTTCGCAGGCCTGAATGCACAGGCGATCCATGAACTCAATCGCGACAGGCAAGATACCGGACTTGATGATGTCCGAAACGCATTGGCCTGCGATTTCATTGTCATCAAACCCCATCAGGACGGGCCGTGCGCCTTCTGGCTTGCGCAGGATGCGCAAGGTCGCTTCGGTGACAACGCCCAGTTGCCCTTCGGACCCGCAGATCACCCCCAGCAGGTCAAGACCCGGCGCGTCCAGATGAGCGCCACCGATTTCGACTACGCTGCCATCCATCATTACCAGGGTCACACCCAGCAGGTTGTTCGTGGTCACCCCGTATTTCAGGCAATGCGCCCCGCCGGAATTCATCGCGATATTGCCCGCAATCGCGCAAGCCAGTTGCGACGATGGATCGGGGGCATAAAAGAAATCCTCTTCCTCGACCGCGCCGGTGACGCTCAGGTTGGTGCGCCCAGTCTGGACCTTGATGAATCGGTTGTCATAATCAACCTCCAGCACGTCGTTCATCCGGGCCACGCCCAGTATGACGCAATCAGCTGTTGGCAGCGCGCCCCCGGCCAGCGACGTACCTGCACCGCGCGGTACCACCGGTACGCCTTCGTCATGGCAAATGCGCAAGATATCCGAGACCTGCTGCGTTGTCGAAGGCAAAACCGCCAGCATCGGCGGGCATCTATAGGCGGTCAAAGCATCGCATTCATAGGCGCGTGTCTCGGCCGGGTCATAAATGATCGCGTCGTCCGGCAGAACCCCCGACAGGCGCGCCACCACCGCATCTTTGCGACGCAGGACATCAGGGCTTGGCTTTGGCATTTCCATGGCAGGCTCCTTGGTTTGGTAAAATAATATTACCAATTTGTCAGTATGGCAAGTTCCGACTTCCGGAAGTACTGTCACGGCCATGACCTGGATTGACCGCGCCGCTCTGTTTGCCCCTTTGGATTTTGCCGCCATAACGCTGATGATGGGGGCCTGGCTGTGCCTTGGGTGGATGATCGAAAACCCGTCGCCAAAGAAGCGGTCAGTGGCCTTGATGATGGATGAGTATCGCCGCGACTGGATGCGCGAGATGGTCACACGCCAGCCAAGGATGTTTGACGCGCAGGTCGTGGCCACGATGCGGCAAGGCAGTACCTTCTTTGCCTCGACCACGATGATTGCCATCGGTGGTGGCCTGGCCCTGCTGGGCAATACCGAGCGTCTGGCCGGTGTCGCCAGTGATCTGGCCATCGGCAGCTTTCCAGCCCTGGTGTGGGAGATCAAGATACTCGCCGTCGTCCTGCTGCTGGCCAATGCCTTTCTGAAATATGTCTGGGCGCATCGTCTGTTCGGCTATTGCGCGGTACTGATGGCCGCGGTCCCGAATGAGCCCGAAAATCCCATCGCCTATCCCCGCGCCACGCAATCGGCCGAGATCTGTGTCACCGCCGCCCGCAGCTTTAACCGCGGGCTGCGCTCTACCTATTTCGCACTGGCCTTGCTTGCATGGTTTCTGGGGCCACTCGCGTTGATCGTCGGCACAGTTATCACTGCAGGCCTGCTTTACCGACGCGAATTCGCCTCGCAATCCCGCGCGATCTTGATGGCGCAGGTTGGCAACACGCAGTCGTGACCCCATGCCATCGCCGTGGCGTTGACGCCCGGCTTTTGGTTCTTACTTTTTGCCAGCAGGTTTTCATGTGGGTCGAAGCGAGCTTTTGGTCAACACGCAACGATTGTCCGATCTGAGTCCTGAGCAGCCGAGTAGCATAATCCTTGCCGACAAGATTTGACAGTTAACTCAAATCTGCCAAGATGCTTCAAATTTTTTAAAGAAAGATAGTTCCATGAAAAAAGTGTTCGTAGGCATAGCAATAACTTTGTTGACTTCGATGTCACCGGCCTTGGCTCAGGATATCGCGGCAGGGTCCAGACTTACGGTAACTTCCGACTGGCACTCAAAGAACGGAGGGCCTTACAGTCCGCAGATCGTATCTTGTAAATCCAACAGTGGTTTGTGCTTGCGAGACACTAATACTTCGCCGGCAAACAATCCGATGACAAAGACCAAGAACGGTCTGCAGGTCGTCTTCAAGGAATTCGGGGTCGTTTATTTGTTCAAGCCCAGTGGAAAGGGTACTTTTCACGACATGAACGGTAAACAAACTGGCAAGTTCAAGTGGTCTCAGTAGCTTGAGAATCGAACGCTCAATTCGTGCTCTAGACACGCTCCGATAACTGTCTGTTTCACCTTGCATAGCTTGCATTAAAAATATGCTTCCAAATATAAGCCTTGCTGCAGTGGGCAATTCCATAGACTTCGGCCGGGAGCTGATTCTATTAGAGCGAAGCTCTATACCGCCAAGAGTTTAGGATCGAAACATGCGATATGTGATTCTCTGCACCTTTCTGGCCAGCCCCACCCTAGCCGATCCACCAACGATCGAGCAGGTCAACGCCTCGTCCAGCGGTGGCAGTTGGCGTTTCGACGTGACGATCCGGCATCCGGACACCGGATGGGATCACTATGCCGATGGCTGGCGTGTGCTGGATATGGACGGGAATGAGCTGGGGATGCGTGTGTTGCATCACCCGCATGAGACGGAACAGCCCTTTACCCGCTCGCTGGGCGGGGTGGCAATTCCTGATGGTACATCTCAGGTCCAGATACAGGCCCGTTGCAGCGTGGATGGCTGGGCAGACGAAACCATTGTTGTGCCGCTGAACTGACCTCAGAATACGCCCAACGCCAGCCCTGCGGCCATCGCCTGCCCCAAGTCGCGGCATGTCTGCAGCGCGTCTAGGGGGATGCGCTTTTCGGCTAGGATTGCTTCGGGCGTTTGTGCGTGGGTGCATATGATCAGAGGGGGCTGGACCTCTTTCAGCCGCCAACCGGTTGCGATCCGGGCCGTCTGGCGCGCGGCGTTTTCGCCGTCTGACCCGGCACAGATCATCTGGGCATAGGGGCGACCTTCGATGCGACCAAGAACCGGATAATAACAGCGGTCGTAAAACTCTTTCATCACGCCCGAAATCGCCGCCAGGTTTTCGGGTGCGCAGAAGATATAGCCATCTGCGGCCAGCAGATCTTGGGGTCCAGCCCGCTCTGCGGGCTTCAAAACGGTGTCGGCCTCATCGTGCGCACCTTCGGCAGCAGCTTCGGCCATCTGCCGGGCGCCGCCGGTGCGTGAATGGTAAACGATCAATAGCTGCGCCATGTCAGACCCGGTGATAGGGACCGCCCGACAGGATGGTTGCGGCCCGATAAAGTTGCTCGGCCAGCATCACACGGACCAGCATGTGGGGCCAGACCATGGACCCGAAAGAGATGGAGAAATCCGCCTCGGCGCGCAGATCAGGGTCTATTCCGTCGGCACCGCCAATGATCAGCGCCAGATCCTGCCGCCCCACATCGCGCCAACCGCCCAGCTTTTGGGCAAAATCGGGCGAGGACATCACCCGCCCCCGTTCATCCAGCGTGCAGATTACGGTGCCTTTGGGCAGCGCCTTGCGCAGCAATGTGGCCTCGGCCCCCATCCCTGCGTTTTTCTTGTCTTCGACCTCGATCACCCGCGCAGGCCCAAGGCCCAGCACGCGGCCCGTCCGATCAAATCGGGTCAGGTAATCATCAAACAGGGACTTTTCGGGTCCGGCGCGCAATCGCCCGACCGCAACTATGCTGATCCGCATATCTCTCTCGCCTCCGGCCCGTTAATGCAGGCCGGGATAGCACCTCAGTTGGCCGAGGCGCTGCCGCCCGCAGGCTGCCACATCTTTTCCAGCTGATAGAATTCACGCACTTCGGGGCGGAAGATATGAACGACCACGTCGCCCGTATCGATCAGCACCCAGTCGCCGGCATCCTTGCCTTCGACCTTCGAGGTGAAACCGAATTCCTGCTTGATGCGATCCGTCAGCTTTTCCGCCATGGCCGAGACCTGACGGGTCGACCGACCCGAGGCAATAACCATGTGATCCGCGACGGACGACTTGCCCTGCAGGTTGATCTGCACGACGTCTTCGGCCTTGTCATCGGAAAGTGAGGAAAGGATACGTTCAAGCAGCTTGTCGCTGATTGACTGAGAGTGGGCCATCATATTGGCCCCATCTTCGGCGGGCAAACCCGCCTGAGTGTGTAGAGACAGGACATAGTCCTCCTTTGCTGCGCGCCATGATATCCCGGCGCCGGGGTACTAATAAGGTAGCAAGGAGATTGCAACATTTCAATGAACACAGACCAAAGGGTCGCAACGATTGCTTAGTCGGTGGCAAGCTGTTGCGCATCGGTGTCGTCATTCAGCACGCGCACCTCTCGCTGCGGGAACGGGATCGAGATGCCTTCAGACTTGAATGCGTCCCACAGCGCCAGATAGACATTGCCCCGTATATTGGTCAGCCCTTTGGTTGGATCGCTGATCCAGAATCGCAGCACGTAATCCACGCTGCTGTCGCCGAACCCGGTGATATGGCAGACCGCGTCATGTCCGCTGCCACTGAGCACTCGCTCGACAGATTTAACCGCATGGATGGCCGTTGCCCGCACATTATGGGGGTCATCCGTGTAACTTGTGCCAAATGTCAGATCCAGCCGCACGAACCGGTCCGAATGCGACCAGTTCACCACCTGATTGGTGATCAAATCCTCGTTCGGGATCAGGTATTCGCGCCCATCCCGCGTGACCACCGAGACATAGCGCGCGCCCAGCGCGTTGATCCAGCCGAACGTGTCGCCCAGCGAAATCACATCGCCCGGTTTGATCGACCGATCCATCAGGATGATGATGCCCGAGATCAGATTCGACACCACTTTCTGCAAACCAAAGCCGATGCCGACGCCAATGGCCCCCGACAACAGCGCAATACCCGTCAAGTCAAAGCCCAGCGTCCGAATGGCGGCCATGAAGACGGCGCCATAGATGACGACCTGTAATCCCTTGGCCAACAAGACCTGCATTGACGGCGAGATATCGTCATTGCGTTTGAGGCCACGTTCAGCAGCACCGGTGCCAAGACGGGCCAGCGTCAACAACACGCCAATCAGCAAAAGCGCCTTGAGGATACCCAACGCCGAGAGGTGCAAATCCCCGATCGAGATCGCCACCCCATCCAGAAACCCGGCGACGTCATCGGTCAAGTTCAGCGCAATCAGCGTCGCATAGGCCCACATTGCCCATTTGAAAATTCGCCGCAGCGTCCGGTTTCGGACCAGACGGGCCACAAGCGCAATCGCCAGCCAGGCGGTCGCCAAAGTTGCTACCACCCCGATGATATAGCTGCGCGATGGCCAGGTGATCTGCTGCATCACCAGATAAAGCAACCAGGACAGCGTGACGAAATAGACAAGCGTTAGACGTTGCATCAGCTGGATCAGCGTACGCAACCGCCATTTGGGCCAACCAGAGCGGGCACGGGCCCAGGCCTCCCATCGGCCCTGCGTAAACAGCTTCAACACATAGGCCAGCGCCCAGAGACCCAGGATGATGACCAGCTGATGTTGGCGCCAGCCCGGTGTAATGACCAGATCGACCAGTCTATCGAATTGCAGGGAAAAGGCCTCGATCATGGTCTGATACAGATCAGACAGCGAACTGGGTATCAGGTCTGGGTTCATGCACGTCTCCTGCTTGTCAGCTTGGACAGCGTTGACGCATGATGCAAGCCCGCCGCAGGATTGCGCCTTGATTGACGGACTGACGCGATATATCTGATGCGCATGAGACTCAATCTGACCCCAGCACCTACGTTGCAAGACCGCACGCGACTGCGTGAACGGTTCTTTGGGGCCGCCCGCACGGTTCTGGCCCGCCTATAAGCGGCGTCCAGCCACTCGCCAGCTAAATCTCAATACATACGGGAGAGGACCGATGTCCCCCAAAACACTCTATGACAAGATCTGGGATGCCCATGTCGCGCACGAAGCCGATGATGGCACCTGCCTGCTGTATATCGACCGCCATCTGGTCCACGAAGTGACCAGCCCGCAGGCATTCGAAGGCCTGCGCATGGCGGGTCGCAAGGTGCGCGCGCCGGAAAAGACCATCGCGGTACCGGATCACAACGTGCCCACCACGCCGGATCGCGTGAACGGCATTGAAAACCCCGAGTCGCGCATTCAGGTCGAAGCACTCGACAAGAACGCCAAGGATTTCGGCATTCACTATTACCCGGTGAATGACGTTCGCCAGGGCATCGTGCACATCGTTGGCCCCGAACAGGGCTGGACCCTGCCCGGCATGACCGTTGTCTGCGGCGACAGCCACACAGCGACTCATGGAGCGTTCGGTGCGCTGGCCCATGGCATCGGCACGTCCGAGGTTGAACACGTTCTGGCCACGCAGACCCTGATCCAGAAGAAATCCAAAAACATGAAGGTGGAAATCACCGGCAAATTGCAGCCGGGTGTGACCGCCAAGGATATCACTCTGGCTGTGATTGGTGAGACCGGAACCGCTGGTGGCACCGGCTATGTCATCGAATATTGCGGCGAAGCGATCCGCAATCTGTCGATGGAAGGCCGCATGACCGTCTGCAACATGGCCATCGAAGGCGGCGCCCGCGCTGGCCTGATCGCCCCGGATGAGACCACGTTCGAATATGTCAAAGGCCGCCCACACGCGCCGAAAGGGGCCCAGTGGGAAGCAGCGATGGACTGGTGGAAAACGCTGTTCACCGATGAAGACGCGCATTTCGACAAGGTTATCACCCTGCGCGGCGAAGACATCGCGCCGGTCGTCACCTGGGGCACCAGCCCCGAGGACGTGCTGCCGATCACTGCATCCGTGCCTCACCCCGAGGATTTCGAAGGTGGCAAAGTCGATGCGGCCCGCCGGTCCATCGAATATATGGGTCTGGAAGCCGGTCAGAAGCTCAGCGACGTCGAAATCGACACCGTCTTTATCGGGTCCTGCACCAACGGCCGCATCGAGGACCTGCGCGCCGCTGCCGAGATTCTGAAGGGCAAAAAGATCAAGGACGGGATGCGGGCGATGGTTGTGCCTGGTTCAGGCCTTGTCCGCGCGCAGGCCGAGGAAGAAGGTCTGGCCGAGATCTTCAAAGAGGCCGGGTTCGAATGGCGTTTGGCGGGATGTTCCATGTGCCTGGCGATGAACCCCGACCAGTTGCAACCGGGCGAGCGCTGCGCCGCGACCTCGAACCGCAACTTCGAAGGCCGTCAGGGCCGCGGCGGGCGCACCCACCTGCTGAGCCCCGCAATGGCTGCCGCGGCGGCAATCACAGGACGGCTGACAGACGTCCGCGAGTTGATGTAAGCTGCCCTCGTAACTGGATATTTGAGGGATTTAAGACATGAGTGACTGGATCAAATGGCTCCTGATGGGGCTTCTGTCCATAGTGTTCGGCCTTTTTGTGCTGGGCGCGCCTGCAGTGGCGTCGATTGCCGTAACGGTGGTGACCGGCGTACTGCTGCTGATTTCAGGGGCATTGCAGGTGGTCGGTGGGTTCACCGTCGAGGGCACCGGCAACAAAATCCTGTCGCTTATTATGGGTGCGGTGATGCTGTTTCTGGGCTGGTCCTTCCTGGATCACCCGCTGCAGGGCACCGTGACGCTGGCGACGGTCTGCCTGATCCTGTTCATGGCAGGCGGTATCGCGCGGGTCATTTTGTCGTTCCAGATGAAAGGTACGCAGTATTTCTGGGCGACACTGATCTCGGGCGTGATGTCGATTGTTCTGGCGATGCTCATCTGGCGGTTCGCAGCAACCGATCCTGTCGTGCTGTTGCAACTTCTCGGCATCCTGCTGGGGATCGAGATGGTGTTCAACGGTCTGGGCCTGGTGTTCATGGCGCTCTTCATCAAAGACGCACCCAAAGGCGAAACAACTGAAGCGAAACAAGCTTAAACGCGGGGCATGGGCGCGGCCCTCCCCCGCAGGAGTGTAGACATGGAAAAGTTTGACAAAGTCCACGGGGTGGCCGCCCCGATGCCATTGATCAATATCGACACCGATATGATCATTCCGAAAGTGCACCTGAAAACGATCAAACGATCCGGCCTTGGCGTCGTACTGTTTGACGAGATGCGCTATCATGATCACGGCGGTGAGAATGAAGAGTTCATTCTGAACAAACCCGCTTATCGGCAAACCGAGATTCTGGTGGCCGGCGACAATTTCGGCTGCGGCTCATCGCGCGAACACGCGCCCTGGGCGATCAAGGATTTCGGCATCAAGGTTGTGATCTCGACCAGCTTTGCCGACATCTTCTTCAACAACTGCTTCAAGAACGGCATCCTGCCCATCGTGGTCGAGGAAGAACATCATGCGGTTCTGATGGAAGACGCGCATAGAGGCGAAAACGCCCGCATGACCGTGCATCTGGAAGATCAGCAGATCACCACATCCGATGGTGTCGTGATCGAATTCGAGGTGGATTCTCATCGTAAGCACTGCCTGCTGAACGGTCTGGACGATATTGGCCTGACGATGGAAAAAGACCATCACATCGAGAAGTTCGAGGATCATGCGGGCCAGGCACGCCCCTGGGTGTGATTCTGGGAACGAATCTGTTGATACTCAACTTTATGGGGACGCCACGGCGTCCCCATTCGCCTTCTTGGGGTTCTGAACGGCGAAACCACTACATATAGGTCTCGACTTGAAACACACGTCGGATTTGCGTCAAAAATGATGCAATCCCGCACCAGTTGCGCCATCATTTTGCCCAAAATTGAGTGTTTTCTGCCACCTGGCTTGAGCGAAATGTCGCTTATCGCCAATGTCGGCGGGTACAGGCACCCACCAAGGCAAAACATTGGTGAGAGATGACATCTGCTGCAACGGTAACGTGGCAGGCACAAGTTGGAATGAAGTCGGCAAAGAATCGGCTAATCCAGTTTGAAAGGGTTCGGATAGTGATTGCGCGCACAACAGGGGCGGCAATTCGGGGAATATTGGTTGCACTTTTGGTGCTGACACCCGCGTTGTACTTGCCCGTATCATCAACGAATGGGACCGAGATTGTCGTCTTTCTCGCCATTCTCGCGTTTTTCCTGACCTTCGCCGAATATAATTCGGCCTTCCCAAGCTTTATTGAATTTCGCGACGCACCACCGGTGAACCGCCTGCGCTTTGTTGGGCTGGTTTCGATGGTCGCTTTCCTGACGCTGATCTGCAAAAACGCCTATTCGCCGACAGAATTAACCTCAGGTTTTTATGTGATCGGGTTGGGCGTCGCCAATGTGGTCGATTTCCCCTATTCACCCGTGCGTCTGATCGTGTTGATGCTGCCTGTCAACGCAAGCGCGCCGCTGATCGAACTTGTTCGTATCGCTGCCAGTGTGGCCTATGTCGCAGCTATGGTCACAATCGCCAGTTTCTACTACGCGGTGAAAATGCGTGGTTGGCCCACCGGAAACGGAGCCTTCAACGTCTGGACCAATCTGCCGCTGTTCGATCCGACCAAGGGTGGCGATGTCGTTACCCGTCTGCAGCGTGATGGACGGTTGAACATCTCGATCGGCGTCCTGCTGCCGTTTGTAATCCCGGCTCTGATCAAGATCCTGACCGATTATGTGAGCCCGATCTCGCTGAACAGCCCCCAGACGCTGATCTGGACGTTGAGCGCTTGGGCCTTTCTGCCTGCTAGCATGATCATGCGAGGAATGGCGACACTGCGCATTGCAAACCTGATTGTCGAAAAACGCCGCGCCTATTCTACGACTGAATCAACACAGACCGCATGATTCGCATTTTTCTGCTGCTTTTGCTGCCTTTCGCGGCACAGGCAGAGACGATACGCATAGCCACCTTCAACACCGAACTCAGCCGTAAAGGACCGGGCATTCTGCTGCGCGATATCCGGCGCGGGGATGCACAGGTTCGCGCTGTGATGCGGGTGTTGTTGGAAACCCAACCCGATATCGTTGCCTTGCAGGGCATCGACTGGGATCTCAATGGCGAAACGCTGACCGCATTCGGTGAGGCGCTGCGCAACGAGGGACTGGACTATCCCTATCACTTTACCGCCAAGCCTAATTCAGGAATGGAAACCAGCCTGGATCTGGACGGGGACGGGCAGGCCAATGGACCAAGAGATTCCCAAGGCTATGGCGAGTTCACCGGTCAGGGCGGGCTGGCCATTCTGTCCCGGTTTCCCATAGGCCATGACGACATGCAGGATTTCTCAGGAGTACTGTGGCGCGACCTGCCGGGGGCTGATCTGCCGACGGTCGATGGCACGCCATTTCCCTCTGAAGCCGCCCAGCGCATTCAGCGACTGTCCTCGGTGGCACATTGGATCGTACCAATCGAGTCCCCGATCGGCCACCTGAACCTGATGACATTTCACGCGACCCCGCCCGTTTTCGACGGACCCGAGGACCGGAACGGGTTGCGCAATCGTGACGAAATTCGCTTGTGGAACGCTGTGCTGGACGGTGCTCTAGGCCCTGCCCCACTCGGGCCTTTCGTGATTGCTGGGGATGCAAATCTGGATCCCACGCGCGGGGAAGGCCGGAAAGAGGCTATCCAGGGCTTGCTGGCAGACCCGCGGTTGCAGGATGCAAAGCCTGCCACCCCCTCGGGGGCATTGGCCACGGTTAAGTGGAAAGCCGTCGGAGAAATGCGGGTAGATTACGTTCTGCCCTCGGCAGATCTACGCGTTGTGGATGCGGGCATCTTTTGGCCCGACACGGGCGCAGACCTGCGCGCAATCGCCGAACAGGCCAGCCGGCACCGGCTTGTCTGGGTGGACCTGGGACATCGCTAACGCTGGTCAGGCCCGGGCAGTTCTGACCAAAGTCGCTTTCTGCTTGGCTGTTTTCGGGATCGCAGAAGCCATCGCCGCGTCCAAGTCGGTCGTCTGAAATCCAGGAATAAGGTCGTCAAAGAATGCGCCGTCCAAACTATGCGGCAGATCCCATAGATAGCGCATCTCAACCAGATGTGGCGCCAACTTCCAGAAAGGCCGCAGTGCCTGAATCGGCCACCATTTCATGGGGCTGACGGCTATTTCGGCACCGGTCACCCGCGACAAGGATTGCGCAATATCCCGGCCGGTCAGGGTAAACCCGGCATAAGGAACCTCGCAGAACCGGGGAAGGTCCTGGCGGATATCAGCCAACGCAACGGCCGCTCGGGTGAGGTCGGGCAGATAGGCCCAGGCGTGTGGGATATCCGGGCGACCGGGATAAACCATCTTGCCGCGTGCCAAAGGCTTGATCATGACCTGATCGAACCAGTTCCCCGAGGCGCAAGTGTCGATGAAATCACCTGCCCTGAGAAGAATCGTTCTTACCGAGGATTTTCGATAGGCTTCTTCCATCTCAACCCGGATCCTGCCCAGGGTATTTTGCGCCGCATGCGGTGTTGCACCCGACCATGGCCCCGGCGTTTGCGCGCCAAAAACATAGACATTGCCGGGAAGGATCACAGTTGCACCGTGATCCGCTGCCGCATTGATCACGTCACGATGCAGTTCGGGGACTTGTCGCGCCCAGTCCGGATAGGCCGGATTCCAGGCATTGACTACAACATCCACCCCTTCGACAGATCGCTTCAGGTCCTGCGTCTTGCGATCAAAGCAGTGTACGGTCCAGCCCGCCTCGCGAAAAGCTATTGCGGCATTGCGTCCAAACCGACCCGTCGCACCCAGAATAAGGACTGTTCCCGTCATATAAGCCTCCTCTTGTCCATCTAATATGAGCCATTCAGTTCAATTCAGGAATTGCCGCCAAACGCAGAACGTGTATTCATTTTTGAATGGACAAATCTATCACCCACTCTGACTGGTCTCTGATCCAGAGCTTTCTGGCCGTAGCGGAAACCGGATCTTTGTCTGCCGCTGCCCGGCAGTTGAACCGCAGCCAGCCCACGCTGGGTCGCCAGATCCACGCACTTGAGGATGAGCTTGGCGTCTCGCTGTTTGACAGGCATGCGCGGGGCTTGAAGCTAAGTGAAGTCGGAGCGCAGCTTTTCCCGATGGCGCAACAGATGCACGTAGCCATGAACGCGTTCAGCCTAACGGCCGCAGGCCAGTCTCAGGAATTGGAAGGGTCGGTGCGCATCACCGCGTCGGTCTTTGCCTCTCATCACCTGCTGCCGCCGATTCTGGCCCAAATACGGGCAGCAGAACCCGCGATACAACTGGAACTGGTCGCCACCGATGCCACCGAGAACCTGCTCTACCGCGAGGCCGATATCGCAGTGCGGATGTTTCGGCCGGAACAGATGGACATCATCACGAAACATCTGGGGGAAATCAGACTGTGCTTTTGCGCAAGCCGGTCCTATCTGGATCGTGCCGGCCGCCCCAATTCTCCCGACGATCTGTTGAGTCATGACCTTGTCGGGTTTGATGCGAACGAGCAGATCATTATCGGCATGCGCGAAATGGGCTGGCCCGTGAACCGGGACAACTTTGCCACACGCTGCGACTTTCAGACTGCCTATTGGGAACTGGTCCGCGCGGGCTGCGGTATTGGTTTTAGCGCCGTGAGAGTTGCCGAGGCCGACCCAGAGGTAGAGGTTTTGGACATAAACGTCGAAATCCCTGCGCTGCCGGTTTGGCTTGCCGCACCGCAGGCGATGCGGCAAACGACACGAATCCGACGAGTCTGGGATATGTTGGCCGAAGGGATAAAGGCCGATCTCTGACCGATTCACACTATCCGTGACGTAGCAAGGGCACGGAAACCCGATTTCCCGTCCAGAACCTGCGTTTAGGCCGGTTCGTCTCATTGACCCGATGCGGCGCAGGCGCTAGGGCCTTTGCTGTCAAACGCAAGGAGATCCTTCATGTCCAACCCCTCGCTCCTCATCCTGCCCGGAGACGGAATTGGCCCCGAAGTCATGGCCGAAGTGCGCCGCATCATCGACTGGTTCGGTGCCAAGCGCGGCCTGGAATTCGACGTGAGCGAGGATCTGGTCGGCGGTGCCGCCTATGACGCCCATGGCAAGCCGCTGTCGGACGAAACCATGGCCAAGGCGCAGGAGGCGGACGCAGTTCTGCTGGGTGCTGTTGGTGGACCCAAATACGACGATCTGGATTTCAGCCTCAAGCCCGAGCGCGGCTTGCTGCGGCTGCGCAAAGAGATGGACCTGTATTCGAACCTGCGCCCGGCACAATGCTTTGACGCGCTGGCGGATTTCTCGTCGCTGAAGAAAGACATCGTTGCCGGTCTGGATATCATGATCGTGCGCGAGCTGACCTCGGGCGTCTATTTCGGTGAGCCGCGCGGCATCTTCGAGGAAGGCAATGAACGCGTCGGCATCAACACCCAGCGCTATACCGAATCCGAGATCGAACGCGCCGCACGCTCGGCTTTTGAGCTGGCGATGCGCCGGAACAAGAAACTGTGCTCGATGGAAAAGGCCAATGTCATGGAATCCGGCATTCTATGGCGCGAAGTCGTAAACCGGGTCGCTCAGGACTATCCCGAGGTCGAGCTGAGCCACATGTATGCCGACAATGGCGCGATGCAGCTGGTGCGTGCGCCCAAGCAGTTTGATGTGATCGTCACTGACAACCTGTTTGGTGACATCCTGTCGGACTGTGCCGCGATGCTGACCGGTTCACTGGGCATGCTGCCGTCCGCCTCCTTGGGCTCACCAATGGCCAATGGCCGCCCCAAGGCGATGTACGAGCCGGTCCACGGTTCCGCCCCCGATATCGCCGGTCAGGGCAAAGCCAACCCGATCGCCTGTATCCTGAGCTTTGCCATGGCCCTGCGCTACAGCTTCGATCAGGGGGCCGAGGCTGACCGACTGGAAGCTGCGATCGAAAAAGTCCTGGCTGATGGCGTCCGCACCGGCGACCTGCTGGCGGATGAAGGCGTCACGCCGGTTTCCACCACGGAAATGGGCGACGCGATTCTGGCGGCGCTGGACGACAGCCTCTGATCAGAGGTCACACCCGAAAATAGAGGCGGCGCCAGATGCGCCGCCCAACTATAGCCGATGGCGTGGATCACTGGCACGTAGTCTGCTCGGGCTCTTGCCACGGACGACGTTAGTCTGCATTGAGCCCCGAGCAGCCGTTACAAAGCTGGCTTTGAGCAAAGGACTTCATCTGGAACTCAGTCCAGCGTGTTCTTGTAGACTTTGCCGTCTTTCATGATCAGATCGAAATTCTCATGCGGGTCTGCGATCAGGTCGATATCTTGCAGCGGATTGCCGTCCACAAGGATTAAGTCGGCATAAGCGCCCTTTGCGATTACACCCAAATCGCCTTGTTGATAGGGGTGGCGCGGGCCTGAGAGTTTGAGCAGTTCAGCATTGGTTGAAGTCGCCATTTTCAGCACCTCGTATGGCGTGTACCAGCGCTGCAACTTGGCAAGGAACGCGCCTTGACGTTCGGCCAGTTTGGGATCGAACAGGATGTCGGTGCCGAAAGCGACTTTCACGCCAACTTCTTTCGCCGTTTTGTAGGTGAAATCTGTACCGTTGGTGACGTCGATCCATTTCTGCTGGCTAACAGGGTCGTCGAAAGAAAAGCCATCCTCGTCATCCAGAAGAGGCTGCACTGACAACCACACGTCGTTGTCGCGCATCAGTTCCATCGTTTCGCGGCTCATCAAGAAGCCATGCTCGATGGACTTAACGCCAGCGGCAACGGCTATCTCCACTGCCTCGTCCGTGAAGACATGAGATGCAACATAGGTGTTGTAGGTGTCAGCCACCTCTACGAATGCCTCGATTTCGGCCTTGGTGTATTGGCGTACATCCAGAGGGTCATAGGTAGATGACACCCCGCCACCGGTGGAAATCTTAAGCTGGCTTGCGCCCATGCGCATGATTTCACGCGCGCGTTTGACCACTTCCGGAACACCATCAGCCTGCGCCATCAAACCAACGCTGTACCAGTACCATTGCGAATCCGCGCCGTTCGTCGGAACCGCTTGGTAGGGGCGATAGTCAAAGTGGCCGCCGGTTTGTGTCACGGGTGGGCCGGACGGCAGAATACGGGGGCCTTCGATCTCGCCTGCGTCAATCATCCGTTTTATGGCAAATGAATTGCCGCCAACGTCGCGCACCGTAGTGAAGCCGCGCATTAACGTGCCTTCGGACCCGATGGCACCCCGCACCGCGACCTCAAGAATATCGCCGGTCACAACCACACTCTGCGGATTGCAACAGTAAAGCGTGTGCCAGTGTACGTCGATCAGACCCGGCATCAACGTGCGCCCGCCGCCATCGATGACGATACCATTGGCGACTGAAAGGGGTTCTAAGGAAACTTCTGTGATCAGATTGTCGGTTACAACGACATTGGCATTTGCAATCATTTCCTCATTCACACCATCAAACACGTTGACGTTTGTGAACAGTATCGGTCCCCCATCCTGGGAGAGCGCTTGCGAACTGGTTATTGCAAGAGCAATCGACGAAACTGCGGCAAGTTTGGGAAAATGCATTCGAAATTCCTCAGAAAATTCTGTCGGATAAACCATCCCAGCGGAAGCAAGATTTTTCAAGCATTACCTCGCTTTTCTCCAAGGTCGGCTTTGTCCGCATATCGGAAGTTGCAATGTTGGCAGCGGCAGAGCAGTTCAGAGATGGAATTCACGTTGATACGGATGCGAATCGGGCATTCTGCACCATATGCTGTCATTGGCTGACCCTGCGCGCCGACTTTTCCTTGCCTACATCAGTTGCCAAAGATGTTGTTCAGCAGGTTGTTGATCGCATTTTCGAACCCATTGCCCTGATTGCGGCGCTGACGCCTGGGTTGCTCTTGCCGGACGGGCGGATCGGGGGCCAACATCGGCAGCGGAGAGGGCGTCATCCCCTCGGTCACGCGCACCATCGTCTCTTTCCAAATCTCGGCTGGCAACCCGCCGCCAGTCACGCCGGACAGGGGGGTGTTGTCGTCATACCCCATCCAGACCCCGGCGACGTAATCGGCCGTGAACCCGATGAACCAGGCATCCCGCGCCGCCTGCGTGGTGCCAGTCTTACCTGCCACCTGCCAGCCGGGCAGTTTCGCGCGTCCGCCCGTGCCTTCGGACACGACACGTTCCATCATCCAGGTCAGTTGCTTGGCAGCCTTATCGTTGATCACCCGCTCACCGATGCCGGTGCTCGTCGCCATCAGAGGAGCGTCGTCTCCCAGCAGCTTCAGCTCGGTCAACCCATAGGGCTCAACTGCAGAACCGCCGTTCAGGATACCGGCATAGGCCCCCGTCATCTCGATCAACGTGCTTTCCGATGCGCCCAGCGCCAGCGCGGGTCCCTCGGCCAGATTGCTTTCAATGCCAAACTCACTGGCGACGGTACGGACATTTTCCAAACCGGCAACCTCGGCCACTTTCACGGCCGGGATGTTCAACGAGTTCTTGAGGGCATCAGCAAGCGTGACGCGCCCATAATGCTTGTTGGTGTAGTTCTTGGGGCACCATTGCCCCGAACCGGCGATATTGATGCAATAGGGCTCGTCCACCACCGTATCCAGAGGCGAATAGCCCAGTTCCAGCGCGGTAGCATAGACGAAGGGTTTGAAGGACGACCCTGTTTGCCTCAGCGCCTGTGTGGCCCGGTTGAAGGCGCCCGATACGCGGGTCTTGCGCCCGCCGACCATGGCGCGCACGGCCCCATCTGCGGACATCACCACAATCGCGGCCTGCGCCTTGGACCCTTCGCGGACCTTTTCCTTGAAGATATATTGCAATGCCTCTTCTGCGGATTTCTGCAGGCGCTGGTCCAGCGTCGTCCGGATCACCACGTCATCGGTGGTGTCCGAGCCGAAAAAGCTGGGCAGTTCCGTGATGACCCAATCGGCAAAATACCCACCGGCGCGTGCAGCCGCAGCCGCAGACAATTGCGCCGGGTTGCTGCGCGCCCCGCTGGCCTGGGCAGTGGTCAGATAGCCCTGCGCCTCCATCAGCCCAATCACCAACTGCGCCCTATCCTGCGAGCGTTGCAGGTTATTTGTCGGCGCATACCGCGTCGGGGCAACCAGCAGACCTGCCAGCATCGCCGCCTGCGAGGGGCTGACCTCGGCGGCAGAAATCCCGAAATAGCGCTGGCTTGCCGCCTCAAAGCCCCGCGCACCGGACCCGAGGAAGGCACGGTTCAGATAGATGGTCAGGATTTCATCCTTGGAGTATTTGACCTCCATCGCGATCGCATAGACAGCCTCTTTGCCCTTGCGCCAAAGGGATCCCTGACGGCAATCAGCCTCATAGGCGGCCTCAGACTCCCATTCGCTGGGCACATAAGGCACGCCCAGACACAACAGCTTGGCCGTCTGCTGGGTGATCGTCGACCCGCCATGGCCAGACAAAGGCCCGCGCCCTTCGCGCAGGTTGATACGCACAGCGCTAGCGACACCCCGCGGACTGACGCCGAAATGGCGGTAGAATCGCTTGTCCTCGGTGGCGACCACTGCATTCTTCAGATACGGAGAAACCGTGTCCGCGGTGATTACCCCGCCGAACTGATCCCCACGCCAGGCAAAGACTTTGCCATCCCGATCCAACAACGTGACCGACCCGCGCGCGCGCCCGTCTAGCAAAGCATCGACATCAGGCAAAGAGGTATAGACAACCCCGACAGCCAGCGCCAGCAACAGGGCAGCCACAGCGCCCACGCGCCAGCTTACCCCCCAGATCAGGCGCCAGACCCAGCGAAACAACCGGCGAAAAAAGCCACCACCACCGCCGGATTTCCGGCGTGTCTTTCTCCGTGTGCTTTTGCGGGTTGTCGTTTTGCGCGCCGCAGCCTTTTTGCCTGCGGGCTTCGCAGTGCCTTTGGTCGCCGTGGGTTTTCGCCCCTTCGACGCGTATCTTTTGTCCGCCACAAGCGGTGCCTTGCGGCGCCTGGACTCAGTCATGCTCAAACTCTGCCCGGTTATCGTTTTGAGGCACCATACCCTGCTATACCGATGAAGTAGAGGTCTGAATTTCCGGAATGCACCCTCTCTAACGCGCCTATATTTTAGTCGATATGCAGAATCTGTGCAAAAATTGTGCACTCACTCACCAATTCCTCCCGAATTTGACCACTGAACCGTTCCTTACACAGCTTTGGCACGCTCTTTTTCTGCAGGTGCAAACACGCCGGACAGACCGGGGAAGCAGAGGGGAACAGCGTGAAACTGATTATTGCAACAATCAAACCGTTCAAGCTCGAGGAGGTGCGCGAGGCACTGACCGACGCGGGCATACGCGGCATGATGGTAACCGAGATCAAGGGCTTCGGCTCGCAATCGGGGCACACGGAAATCTATCGCGGTGCCGAATACGCGGTGAACTTTGTACCCAAGATCAAGCTTGAGATCGTGGTGCCCGCCACGATGGCCGACCAGATCGTAGAAACCATCACCAAATCCGCCAAGACCGGCAAGATCGGCGACGGCAAGATTTTCGTCCTCGACGTTGAGCAGGCCCTGCGCGTGCGGACCGGGGAAACGAACGAAGAGGCGCTTTAAGCGCCCCCACTCAACACTATTCGAGGACTGACAATGAACCTGATGAAATCTCTCATCCCTGCCGCCGCGATAGTCGCGCTGCCGCAGATTGGCCTAGCGCAGGAGGCCGCCACCGGCGAAGCCGCGCTGCACACACAATACATCTTCACCACGCTGCTGTTTCTGATGGCAGGGTTCCTGGTGTTCTTCATGGCCGCCGGCTTTGCCATGCTCGAAGGCGGGCTGGTGCGGTCGAAAAACGTGGCCATGCAGATGATCAAGAACGTGGCGCTGTTTTCCTTTGCCGCGATCATGTACTGGCTGATCGGCTTCAACCTGATGTACCCCGGCGACGGCTGGACCATCGCGGGGTGGGTTGGACCGTTCTTCAAAACCACGGTCCTGGATCCGGTGGGCGTGGGTGCTGACGCCGCGGCATTGGATTATGCTTCGGTTGGTTCGGACTTCTTCTTCCAGCTGGTGTTTGTGGCCGCAACTGCGTCGATCGTATCGGGTGCTGTAGCTGAACGTATCAAGCTGTGGCCCTTCCTGGTTTTCGTGATTGTTCTGACCGGCGTCATGTACCCGATCTCTGGCTCGTGGCAGTGGGGCGGTGGCTGGTTGTCCGAGGCTGGTTTCTCAGATTTTGCTGGCTCGACCATCGTGCATTCGGTTGGCGGCTGGGCGGCTCTGGCAGGTGCCCTGATCCTGGGTCCGCGGATTGGCAAGTACAAAGACGGCAAGGTTCATCCGATGCCCGGTTCGAACCTGGCGCTGGCCACTTTGGGGACATTCATCCTGTGGCTGGGATGGTTCGGCTTCAACGGCGGCTCGCAGCTGGCGATGGGAACCGTGGGTGACGTATCCGACGTGTCGCGCATCTTTGCTAACACCAACATGGCCGCAGCGGCAGGCGCAGTGGCAGCCCTGATCCTGACACAGCTGCTGTACAAAAAACCTGACCTGACCATGGTGCTGAACGGCGCGCTGGCCGGCCTGGTGTCGATCACTGCGGAACCGCTGGCCCCGACGCTGTTCGGCGCACTGTGGATCGGTGCCGTAGGCGGTATCATCGTGGTCTTTGCGGTCCCGATGCTGGACAAGTTCAAGATCGATGACGTGGTCGGTGCCATCCCGGTTCACCTGTTCGCCGGGATCTGGGGCACCATCGCCGTGATCTTTTACGGCGAAGCCAGCCTGGGTACGCAGCTGCTGGGTATCCTCGCCTACGGTCTGTTCACCTTTGTCGGCGCTTTGATCCTGTGGTCGATCCTGAAGGCCACCGTCGGCATTCGAGTCAGCGAAGAGGATGAGATCAACGGCCTGGACATGGCGGAACTGGGCATGGAAGCGTACCCAGAGTTCTCCAAGGGCTGATATCCAACCCAATCCAACAAAAAACCCGGGCGGTGTCGCCCGGGTTTCTTTTTTTTCCGCAGATTTAAACTCCGACGTCGATAATCGCTTTGGCCAGAATCGGAACCGTGTTGGCATTCAGCCCGGCAATGTTCAGACGGCTGTCGCCGACCATGTAGATGCCGTGATCAGCGCGCAGTTGTTCCACCAGTTCCGGTGCCGCGCCCAAGCGCGAGAACATGCCGCGATGCTGGGCGACAAAGCCGAACCGGTCGGAGCCGCTGTGGCGTTGCAGCTCATCGGCCAGTTGCTGGCGCAGCCCCAGCATGGACAAGCGGATCTCTTCCAGCTCGGCCTCCCAGTCGGCCCGCAGGACGGGGTCGGTCAGGATCGTGGTGACCACGCGCGCGCCGTGGTCGGGCGGGAATGAATAGTTCTGGCGGTTCAGAAAGGCCAGCATGCTCTGGTTCAACGCGGTCTGTCCCGCATCCGCGCTGATTGCCATCAATAGGCCCGTGCGTTCACGGTAGACGCCGAAATTCTTGGAACACGACGCCGCGATCAGGCATTCCTTGACTGAAGACGCAACAAGGCGGGTCGCCTGCGCATCCTCTTCCAGACCGTCGCCAAAACCCTGATAGGCAATGTCGATCATCGCCACGAGGCCAAGCTCGTTGATGATGTTCACCACTTCCTGCCACTGCACCAGGTTCAGGTTGGCCCCGGTCGGGTTGTGGCAGCAGCCGTGCAACAACACCACATCGCCCGACTTGGCGGTTTTCAGATCGGCAATCATGCCGTCGAAATCGACGCCACGAGTCTCGCCATCGAAATAGCGGTATGGAACCGCTTCGATCCCCAGGTAATTCAGGATCGACAGATGGTTTGGCCAGGTCGGGTTCGAGACGAACACGCGGGCCGAGGGGTTGGCCATGCGGATCATCTCAAATGCCTGACGGCAAGCACCGGTTCCGCCGGGCGTAGCCACAGCGGCAATGTTGCCACGCGGCACCGATGTGCGCAGGATCAGGTCAATCATCGCATCTGCATAGGCCGGATCACCAGCCAGACCGGTATAGGCCTTGCTTTCCTGCTCTTCCAGAATGCGCTTTTCGGCCGCTTTCACCGCACGCATCACCGGGGTCACCCCTTCGGCATTCTTGTAGACGCCAACACCCAAATCGATCTTCTGATCGCGCGGGTCTTCGCGGTACATCTGCATCAGCGCTAGAATCTTGTCGGCAGGTTGCGGCTTGAGATGTTCAAACATCAGGTCTCTCCGGTTGCGACGGGCAGGGTCGGGAAGGCACCCCATTCAGCCCAGGAGCCGTCATAAAGCGAGTGGTCTTTCTTGCCCATGCGCTCGAGCGCAAGGCTGAGAATCGCGGCAGTCACACCCGACCCGCATGAGGTAATCGCCGGTTTCGACAGGTCGACGCCAGCGGCCTCGAAAATGGCGCGGCATTCCTCGGGCGATTTCATCGTGTGATTCTTGTTCAGCAAGGTGCCGAAGGGGACGTTTCGTGATCCGGGGATACGACCAGACCGCAGCCCTTCGCGCGGCTCGGGATCGGTACCTGCGAAGCGGCCGGCTGCGCGTGCGTCAATGATCTCGTGATCCCCCAGCTTGGCGGCGGCAGATACCTGCGTGACATCACGCACAAGATGGTTCTGAACCCGCACGGTCATGTGGCGGTCGCGGATAACAGGCGGCAGGTCTTCAACCTCTCGCCCCTCGGCCAGCCATTTCGGCAAGCCACCGTCCAGCACGGCAATGTTGTCCTGCCCCATCAGGCGGAACATCCACCAGACCCGCGCAGCCGAGGACAGCCCCGAGCCGTCATAGACCACCACCTGATGGCCATCCCCCACGCCCATCGCCCGCAGGCGCGACATGAATTTCTCGACCGGAGGCACCATATGCGGCAGGTCCGACCGAAGATCGGCAATATCATCAATGTCAAAGAATCTCGCGCCGGGGATATGGGTCGCGTCATATTCCGCTTTGGCGTCGCGTCCGTGTTGCGGCAGATACCATGATCCGTCCAGGACCCGCAGGTCCGGATCCTTGAGATGGGCCGCAAGCCATTCGGTTGAAACGAGGGTTTTGGGATCGTCCTGCATCAATGCCTCCCCTATGCGCGCTTGGTTTGTCCCTATACGCGCGCGCATGTCTGTTCAAGGCTGGATGGCGGCCTGTACCGCTAACGGGCCCGCCTGAGGCGGAAAAACTGAGCGATCCCGATCAGACTGATCAAAATCCAGAAGGATTCGATCAGCATCGAGGCCAAATTGAAGTTCTCAAACAGCGAATAGACGATCAGAATTGACCCCAACAGGTTTACCACTGGAAAGGCCAGGTCGTCGGAATTCATCATCCGCATCTGCGTGGCGAAATACGCAGCGACCACGATCATCGCCCCGATTGAGCCGATTCCATCCGCGATGGTCAAAGTGTCAAGAAACGCAGTCATGATCAGCCCTTGCCGTTTTCAGGAAACTCGCTGTGTTGCCCATAATGGTGCATGTTCAAAAACGCTGCCCCCTGCGCGCCCGCACGATAGCCATGCGGCAGATCGGCGGCAAAACGCAGACCCTGTCCAGCGTTTAGCGGCACCCAGGCCTCACCACGCAGAATTTCAAGCGTACCGGAAAGGACAAAGACCTCTTCGGTCACGCCCGCCGCATGCGCGGGCGACTCGTGGCATTGGTTTGGGGTCAGACTGACGTGAAAGGTTTCGGCCCCTAGCGCGGAATCAAACGGAAAGACGATCTTGACCTCGATGCTGCCCGGAAAAGTCACGGTCTGAAAAACAGAGGGGTCCCCATTCGCGGTTTCAATCAGCGCGCTCAGCGGCAGTTGGAACCCCTTGGCGATCTTCCACAAAGTGGCGATGGTTGGGCTGGATTCGCCACGCTCGATCTGCCCCAGCATGGCTTTGCTGACGCCTGTCATCTCGGCGACTTTGGACAGGCTCAGCCCGGATGCCGCCCGCATGTCCCGTAATTTCAGCGTGATCTCGTCCGGTGCCATGATGCCGTCTTTCGAATCCTCTTGTGCGTTATAGCGCACATGTGGTACGTGCGCTATAACGCACAAACCCCAAGACATGCAACCCGAGGCAAAAGGGAAACAGCATCATGCCATTGTACCGATCCAGAACCTCAACCCATGGCCGCAACATGGCCGGTGCCCGCGGCCTGTGGCGCGCGACTGGCATGGGCGACGACGATTTCGGCAAGCCGATCATCGCCATCGTCAACTCGTTCACCCAGTTCGTGCCGGGCCACGTGCACCTGAAGGATCTGGGCCAGATGGTCGCCCGCGAGGTCGAAGCCGCAGGCGGTGTCGCCAAAGAATTCAACACCATCGCGGTGGATGACGGTATCGCCATGGGACATGACGGGATGCTGTATTCGCTGCCCTCACGTGAGGTAATCGCGGATTCAGTTGAATATATGGTCAACGCCCATTGCGCCGATGCGATGGTGTGTATCTCGAACTGCGACAAGATCACGCCCGGCATGCTGATGGCCGCGATGCGCCTGAACATCCCCGCCATTTTCGTCTCGGGTGGGCCAATGGAGGCGGGCAAGATCGACATCGCTGATCTGGACGCCAAAAAGATCGACCTCGTGGACGCTATGGTGGCCGCCGCTGACGACAAGTTCACCGATGAACAGGTTCAGCATATCGAGGAAAACGCCTGCCCGACTTGCGGGTCGTGCTCGGGCATGTTCACCGCCAACTCGATGAACTGTCTGGCCGAGGCGCTGGGTCTGGCGCTGCCGGGCAACGGCTCGACTCTGGCCACACATGCGGACCGCAAAGAGCTGTTCCTTGAAGCCGGTCGCCGGATCGTCGAGATCACCAAACGGCACTATGATCTGGACGAGAAAGGCTTCCTCCCGCGCGAAATCGCCACGTTCGAGGCGTTCGAAAACGCCATGAGCCTGGATATCGCCATGGGCGGATCGACCAACACGGTGCTGCATCTGCTGGCCATCGCGCATGAGGGCGAGGTGGATTTCACAATGACCGACATGGACCGTCTCAGCCGTCAGGTGCCCTGTCTGTGCAAAGTCGCACCCAATACCGAAAATGTGCATATGGAAGACGTCCACCGCGCCGGTGGCATCTTCTCAATTCTCGGGGAACTCAGCCGCGCCGGGTTGCTGCACGAGGATTGCAGCACGGTCCATTCCGGCACGATGGGTGAGGCGATTGCCAATTGGGACATCAAGGTGGCCAACAACCCCAAGGCGCAAGACTTGTTCAAGGCCGCGCCGGGCGGTGTGCGCACCACGCAGGCCTTCAGCCAGTCAAACCGGTACAAAGAGCTGGACACGGACCGCGAAAGCGGTGTGATCCGGTCGAAAGAACATGCGTTCAGCCAGGATGGCGGTCTGGCGGTTCTGTTCGGCAATATTGCCCGCGACGGCTGTATCGTGAAAACAGCCGGTGTCGATCCGGCCAGCCTGACCTTCACCGGGTCGGCCTATGTCTGCGAAAGCCAGGATCAGGCGGTGAACGACATTCTGACCAGCAAGGTCAAAGAGGGCGACGTGGTGGTCATCCGCTATGAAGGCCCGCGCGGCGGGCCGGGCATGCAGGAGATGCTGTACCCGACGTCTTACCTGAAATCCAAAGGTCTGGGTAAAGCCTGTGCTTTGCTGACGGATGGACGGTTCTCGGGTGGAACCTCCGGCCTGTCGATCGGCCACGTCTCACCCGAAGCAGCCGAAGGCGGTGTGATCGGGTTGGTGCGTCAGGGTGACCAGATCGAAATCGACATCCCGAACCGCTCGATCCATCTGGCAGTCTCAGATGAAGTGCTTGCCGAACGACGCCAGGAGCAGGATGCAAAAGGCTGGATACCGGCAGCGCCCCGCAAGCGCAAAGTCTCAACCGCGCTCAAAGCCTATGCCAAACTGACAACAAGCGCGGCAAAAGGGGCCGTGCGGGAGGTCTAAGACATAAGGGCCGGACACCAAATCAACTGATCCGGCCCAATCAATTCCCAAAGCGCTCCCGCGCCTTCTAGCGCTATCGGCTTCGGTCTTGGGCCTGGCGCGGCGCATAGCGCGGCGCCAGGCCCAACCAGAGGAGATGTTTCGCAAGATACATTGCCGATGGGCGGGAGAAGGTGATTTCCAGCTCAATCCCCAAGCTTGGCGTGGACTTCATCCAGATCAATCTCGGCGATCGGCATCTTGTTGGCCGGATCTTCAAAATCGTATTTGAATAGATCGAAATCCTGTTTGTAGATCTCGTAGACAAGATGCATCGACAGGTCGTCGAAATAGTCCTCGACAGGATGCTTTCGTTTGGGTCCGTGGCCTTCGGATTCGTTGAACCGCGGGATTTCGGACAGGGCCACCTTGTGTGGCGTGTCCAGGTTGCTCAGAACACCTTGCATCCCATCGTTGAACTTCTCGGTCCAGAAGATGCGATCATATCGTCCGCCATTTGCAATAAAGGTCGACACATGGCCAGACATGGCGGACCAGTGGATATCCGGGTCCATGGGCCTGCGCCACCTGATCGTGTCACGAGCAAATAACAGGAATCTGCGGAAACTGGCGACCTGGTCGAAATCACCCTGACCGTCCTCTCCGCCAACCTCGATGCCGTAATTGTAGATCAGCGTCGGCACCAGATTGCCGCGATACCGTTTGCCGTTGCGCTGAATTCCACAGATCTTGTCAAAGAACGAACTGAGAATTCGCGTGTACGGGTTCCGCACGCAGGTGAAAGAAAAGGAGTTATGATTTCGGACATTTGTCGAAATCGGCTCCTGGCTGGGACCGAACGCCCACTTATGCATCCCGTCCTTGGCATCGTGGATATCGCCGTCAAAAAAACGGCCATGATCCGAAAAATACATGATTTGCCCGATGGTTGAGCATGCACATTTCGGGACAACACGGTAAACCATGCTCTCGCTCTCGGTCATCCATGTACCGGGAAAACCCATTTGCTGCGCCTCCTCAACAGGTCGTAACTCACTATTCGCGCCTGCTTTTGTATCTACAGAACCAAAAATAATCTGTTTATTCAATCGCTCATCCTCAGTATCACAGAGGGAACCGGGCAGAAACGGATAACAAAGAACTGAAATGGCAAAAATTGCCTACATTTTGTTGTGCCACAAGGACCCTGACGCAATCATTGCGCAGGCCGAGCAGCTAACCGCTGCTGGCGATTGCATGGCCATACATTTTGACGCCCGCGCAAGTCGCGAGGCCTATGCACGCATTCAGGGCGCTCTTCAGGCCAATTCGAATGTCACTTTTGCAACCAAACGCATCAAATGCGGTTGGGGCGAGTGGTCTTTGGTACAGGCCACATTGAACGCAGTGCAAGCCGCCCTCAAGGCCTTTCCCCGCGCGACGCATTTCTACATGCTGTCAGGGGATTGCATGGCGATCAAAACAGCGGAATACGCGCATCAGTTCCTGAACGACAACGACAGGGATTTTGTCGAAAGCCACGACTTTTTTGCCAGTAACTGGATCAAGACCGGCATGAAAGAAGACCGGCTGATCTATCGCCATTTCTTCAATGAGCGCACCCAGAGCAGACGATTCTATACATCCTATGACGTACAGAAAAAACTTGGTCTGACCCGCGAGGTTCCGGCTGACATCCAGGTCATGATCGGCAGTCAGTGGTGGTGTCTGCGCCGTCATACTGTTGAAATGATCTTTGAATTCCTGGCCCAGCGCCCGGACGTAATCCGCTTTTTCTCGACCACCTGGATACCGGATGAGACTTTCTTTCAAACGCTTGTCCGCCACCTTGTTCCCCGTGAAGAGATCGACAACCGAACGCTCACATTCCTGATGTTCTCGGACTACGGAATGCCCGTGACATTTTATAACGACCATTACGACATGCTGTTAGGGCAGGATTTTCTGTTCGCCCGCAAAATCAGCCCCGAGGCACATGAGCTGAAGGACCGGTTAGGCCAGCTCTATTCTGCGGATGGGGTGGATTTTCACATCTCGGATGAAGGTCGCAATCTCCATAGTTTCTTAACCGCAAGAGGGCGCGTCGGACGCCGCCACAAGCAAAGGTTCTGGGAGGCCGGAAATACGCTGGGACCGGACCGCGATGTTTTCCTGATCGTGTGCAAGAAATGGCATGTGGCCAAGCGTCTGGTCGATCAGATTAAGTCCGAAACCGATATCCCTTGTGTCGAGTATCTGTTCAACGAACAGGATACGGCTCTGCCCGATCTTGGCGGCATCGAAACGACCTTGCTCAAACGGTCCCGCCACCGGCGTGCTCTTGTGCGGATGCTGTTTGAAAGTTTCGAAACCAACCGGCTGGTTCTGTGCATCGATCCCTCAGATATCGAAATCATTCAGGACTTCTGTGCAGATCAGGTCAAAACCCATGTGCTTGAAGTCGAGTGTGAATATTCCGACGATTACCTGATCGGCCACGCCCGCCGTGTGGGGTTGGCCGGTCAGGACAGCCCGACCGAAACCGTGGCACGGCTTGTCCCAACCTTGCACAACGCGATGGAATACGAATCCGAATTGATCCGGGGCACCGCGTTGGATCGACATGCACGCCTGCGGGAAACCAGCGACCGGACAGAAAACGAAGACGCCATTGTCCGGTTTCTGAATGTTTCACAGGAACAGGCGCAGGCCATCATGCGATTGGATTATCTGTTTGCAGATTGATGAGCCGGCGGCACCATCAGGTACCGCCGACAGCACGATCAGATGTCGAACTTGACGCCTTGCGCCAGCGGCAGCTCGGCTGAGTAGTTCACGGTGTTGGTCTGACGGCGCATATAGGCCTTCCACGCATCCGAGCCGCTTTCACGCCCGCCACCGGTTTCCTTCTCGCCACCAAATGCGCCACCGATCTCGGCCCCCGATGGCCCGATATTGACATTGGCAATGCCACAATCCGATCCCGCTGCGGTCAGGAATTGCTCGGCCTCGCGCATGTTCAGAGTGAATACGCAAGACGACAGACCTTGCGGTACGTCATTTTGCAATTCGATGGCTTCGTCGAACGCGTCGTACCCCATGACATAGAGGATCGGTGCAAAGGTTTCGGTCTTTACGGTTGCTGTCTGGCCAGGCATCTCGACAATCGCGGGCTGCATATAGACACCGGCGGGGACGTTTTCGGTCACGCGGTCGCCACCAAAGACTGCGCCGCCTTCGGCCTTTGCAGCGTCCAGCGCAGCGGTCATGGCCGCGCCCGAGGCTTCGTCCACCAGCGGACCGATCAAAGTGCCTTCGATCAGCGGATTGCCGATGGGCAGACCGGCATAGGCTTTTTTCAACCGGCTTACCAGTTCTTCGCGGATCGAGTTGTGAACGATCAGACGGCGCAGCGTGGTGCAGCGTTGACCGGCTGTGCCGACCGCAGAAAAGACGATCGCGCGTACAGCCATTTCCAGATCGGCCGAAGGGCCCACGATCATGGCGTTATTGCCACCAAGCTCGAGAATGCATTTCCCGAACCGCTGCGCCACGATGGGGGCTACGGCACGGCCCATCCGTGTGGACCCGGTCGCCGAAATGACCGGCACGTCCTCGCTGGCCACCAGCGCCTCGCCCAGCGCGGCACCTCCGATCAGGGTCTGCAGCAGGTGGTCGGGCGCATCACCAAATCGGGCCAGTGCACGTTCAAAGATCTTCTGGCAGGCCATCGCGGTCAAAGGCGTCTTTTCAGACGGCTTCCAGATCACCGGATCACCGCAGACCAGCGCCAGCGCGGCATTCCACGACCAGACCGCCACCGGAAAGTTGAAGGCCGAGATCACGCCCACCGGTCCTGCCGGGTGCCACGTTTCCATCATCCGGTGGCCCGGGCGCTCAGATGCGATGGTCAAACCATAAAGCTGGCGCGACAGGCCGACGGCGAAATCGCAGATGTCGATCATCTCCTGCACTTCACCCAGACCTTCCGAGGTGATCTTACCAGCTTCCCAGCTGACCAGCGCACCCAAATCGTCTTTGGCGGCGCGCAATTCCTCGCCCAGCAGGCGGATCAGCTCGCCCCGGCGTGGGGCCGGAACCGTGCGCCACGCCTTGAATGCCGTCTTGGCATTGGCAAACACCGTGCCCATCCCTGACGCAGGCGTTTCATGTACCTCGGCCAGAATGCCGCCATCAATGGGCGAGCGTACAGCCAGCGTGCCGCCCATCAGCTCAGCGGCTGTCAGGTCCAGATTTGCAAGGGTTGTTTGGGCTGTCATAGCGATGTCTTTCATATCTCAGGCCGCCTTGTTCTGTTTGGTTATGTCCCCGGTGCGGTAAAGCTGACCGAATTCGGTGTTCAGGAAATCAGATAGGTTCACCTGCTCTTGCAGCACGAACCCTTTGCCGGGCAAAGCACCCGTTCGCATCAGATCAACCACACCCAGAACACCGGCAGCAGTGGTGACCTGAATGGCGCTCCAGACCTGACCATTGAGGGTACGGGCATAAGATTTGTTGATCAGGGATTTCTCGCGCAGAGCCCCATCGATCATGCCTTTTGCGGTGCAATAAACCAGAACCACATCCTGATCGGTCCGCGGCAGCGCGGTCTCGAAGATTTCCTTCATCAGGTCGCGACGACGTTCCAATCCAAGATCATTCAGCAGCAAACGCAGAATGTCACGGTGTCCCGGGTAGCGGATCGATCGGTACGACACGTCCCGCGCCTTTCCGTCCAGGGTTTCTGGCAACGTGCCCAACCCGCCCGAGGTATTGAAGCATTCATATTCCACCCCGTCATGACCCAAACGCTCGTAATCCTCGAGCGGAGCGGTCTTGACCCGTTCGCCATTCACGATGGCATCGCACGGATTGCAATATTCGTTGATCAGCCCATCGGTGGACCAGGTCAGATTGTACTTCAATGCGTTGGTGGGATAGAGCGGCAACGCCCCGACCCGCATATGCAGGCTGTCCAGCGTATCGAACTCCGCAGCCAAGGCCGCGCCGGCGATGCCGACAAAACCCGGTGCCAACCCGCATTGCGGCATAAAGGCCGTTTCGCTGTCGGCGGCCAACTCGCGCACCGCGTTGGTGGCGGCAACATCTTCGGTCAGGTCAAAATAATGCGCGCCGGCCGATTTGGCGGCTTTGGCAATCCGTGGGGTCAGGAAAAACGGAGCCGCCGAGATAACCGCATCGAAACCGTTCAGACCCTCAGCCAGCTGCGTTTCATCGCTGACATCAATCTGGCGGGTCGAAACTCCCTGCCGATTCAGCACGGACAACGCCGCCAGATCGCGGTCGGCAACTGTGACCGAATAGTTGGATGAAGTTTGCAGCAAAGTCGCGATCATTTGACCGATCTTGCCTGCTCCGATGACACAGATATTCCAGCTCAAAACGCGCCTCCTCTTTCGTTTCAGAAAGTATGAAGGCACAGTTGTTCAATCTGCAGAGGCAATCTTGACGAAAACGTCAAAACTATCGCCATATTGACGGACCTTCCGTCATACCGCCAATACTGGAATCGTCACTGCCTCAGGATTCGGCGTCCAACCCCTCGGTCGACAGGTCATCAAGCCTGGGCATCAGGCGCAACAATTCGCGGGCATAATCCGTCTGGGGGTTGGCGAACAAGTTATTGGTTTCCTGCAACTCGACAATTTGGCCCTGTTTCATCACTGCCACTCGGTCGCACATCTGACGTACCACCGGCAGGTCATGACTGATGAACAGCAGGGTCAGGCCCAGATGTTCCTGCAGGTCCTTCAAGATGTTCAGAATCTGCGCCTGAATGGACACGTCCAGCGCGCTGGTTGGCTCGTCACAAATCAGGAATCGCGGTTGCGTGGCCAGCGCACGTGCAATCGAGATGCGTTGCCGCTGTCCGCCCGAGAATTCATGCGGGTATTTCTGCCCGGCCTCATGGCCGAGTCCCACCTGATCCAACAACTCATCGACGCGGCGTTTGATATCTGCACCTTCCATCAACCTGTGATGGCGGATCGGCTCGGCCACGATCTCATCCACCCGCATACGGGGATTGAGCGAGGAATACGGGTCCTGAAAGATCATCTGGATGTTCTTGCGATAGGCATCCAGCGCGGTCCGATTGGTCAGATCGCTGACCACCTGCCCGTCGAATGTAATCGTGCCGCCATCCACAGGGTACAACCCTGCAATCATCCGTGCGACAGTCGACTTGCCCGAGCCGGATTCACCCACAACGCCAAACACCTCGCCTGCGCGGATGTCGAAACTTACTTCGTCAACGGCGGTGAAATAGGTGCGGTCCCAGGGCAACAGGCCTTTGCGCTGCAGGAACTTCTTGGTCAGGTTGCGGATCTCGAACACCGGTTTGCTGGTGTCATTATCCACCTTGGGCCAGTGGCGGGCCATGTCTTCGATGGCAAAGCGTGTCTCGCGTCCACCATAGCTGATCTGGGGAAAGCGATGCAGTTTCAGGGTCGGGCGCGGCACGGCAGCGATCAGCGATTTGGTGTATTCATGGGTGGGCTGCCCCATCACCTGCACGGTCGGGCCGGTTTCGACAACCTTGCCCGCATACATCACCGTCACCTTGTCCGTCGTGTCCGCGATCACACCCATGTCGTGGGTGATCAGGATGACGCCCACCTGACGTTCCCGCGCCAGTTCTTTGATCAGGTCCAGAATCTGCGCCTGAACCGAGACGTCCAGCGCCGTGGTCGGCTCATCCGCGATGATCACATCCGGTTCGGTACACAAGGCAAGCGCGATGACCACACGCTGCCGCATCCCGCCCGAGAACTGGTGCGGATACTGGTCCAGCCGCGTGTCCGGATCAGGAATGCCAACCCGGTCAATCAGGTCGCGCGCGCGTTGGTTCGCCTCGGCATCCGTTCCACCCAGATGGGCCTGAATGGTCTCGGTCAGTTGTTCGCGCACGGTGAATAACGGGTTCAGCGAGGTCAGCGGGTCCTGAAAGATCATCGAGATCTTTTTGCCGCGCAGCCCCCGCATCGCCTCGGCATCCAGACCACTGATCTGGTCACCGCTCAGCTGGATCGTGCCGCTGGCAATACGGCCGGGGCGATCCAACAATCCCATGATGGCCGCGCCAATGGTGGATTTACCGGCCCCGGATTCGCCAACCAAGCCGTGGATTTCTCCGGGTTCAACCGACAGGTCCACATGGTCCACGGCTGTGAACAATTTGCGGCGGGTGGGGAATTCGACCGTCAGGTCATTGATCGTCAGAAGGCTCATGAAATCACCGCAGCTTGGGGTTCAGTGCATCGCGCAGCCAGTCGCCCAGCAGGTTCACAGACAGGGCCAGCGCCAACAGGGTGCAGGCCGGGAAGAACAAAATCCACCACTCACCCGAGAACAGGAAGCCCTGCCCGATACGGATCAGCGTGCCCAATGACGGCTGGGTTGGTGGTGCCCCTACGCCGAGGAAGCTCAGCGTTGCTTCGGCAATGATCGCCAGCGCCAGTGAGATCGTGGCGATGACCAGAACCGGGCTGAGTACATTGGGCAGGATGTGGCGGAACATGATCGGGAAAGAACCGCGCCCGATCAGGCGGGCGGCCTGCACGTATTCCTTGTTCTTTTCCACCAACGCCGCACCGCGGACGACCCGGGCAAACTGCACCCAGTCGGACAGGGCAATGGCGATGATCAGAACATAGATTGCCATCTCGTCACGATATTCGGGTGGGGTCACGCCTTTGGCGATGCCAAAGATCAGCATGGCGACCAGAATGGCAGGAAAGGTCAGCTGCACATCTGCGACCCGCATGATCAGCGTCTCGACCCAGCCGCCGAAATAGGCCGCGACCAGCCCCAGAACAACTCCGATGATCAACGCCAGCAGCACCGCCGCTGCGCCGACAAACAGGGATATGCGCATCCCATAGAGGATGGTCGAGAACACATCGCGCCCCTGATCGTCGGTGCCCAGCAGGAACGTGTCCTGCGTAAAGGCATTCGGCGTGCCCGGCGGTGTAAATCCGTTCATCAGGTTCAGCGTTGCCGGATCAAACGGGTTATGCGGCGCAATCAGCGGGGCCAGTATTGCCGCCAGCACCAGCAGGACCACAACAAATGAGGCAACCATCGCCACGGGCGAATGACGGAAGGACCATGCGAAATCGCTGTCCCAAAATTGGGCCAGCCGCGATTTGGGCACTTGTCTCGAAGTTTCAGAAGTATCGGTCATGTGGCCCTCGCGTCGACACGCAGGCGCGGGTCAATGGCATAGTACAAAAGATCGACGATCAGATTGATCGACACGAACATGACCGAGATCAGCATCAGATAGGCGGCCATAACAGGGATATCGACAAACTGGATCGCATTTATGAACAGCAGGCCCACACCGGGCCACTGAAACACCGTCTCGGTGATGATGGCAAAGGCGATGATCGAGCCCAGCTGCAACCCGGTGATTGTGATCACCGGCACCAGCGTATTTTTCAGCGCGTGGCGAAAATTGATCACCCGGTCCGACAGCCCACGCGCACGTGCAAAACGGACATAGTCGGCACGCAGGACCTCAAGCATTTCCGACCGCACCAGCCGCATGATCAGCGTCATCTGATACAGGCCCAGCGTGATCGCCGGCAGGATCAGCGCCTTGAGCCCCGAGGTTGTCAGGAACCCCGTGGACCAGCCGCCAATCATAACGGTCTCGCCCCTCCCAAAGCTGGGTAAAAGATCCAATTCAACCGAGAATATATAGATCAGCAATATCCCGATTAGGAAGGTTGGCAGGGAAACCCCGATCAACGACACGGTCATGATGATATTCGCCGCCACCCCCTGTCGTCGAATCGCTGTGAAAACGCCCAGCGCGATGCCAAGGGTGATGGCCAGAAAGCCCGACACAAAGGCCAGTTCCAATGTCGCGGGGGCGCGTTCGGCTATGATGGTCGAAACCGGTCGGCCTTGCCGGTAGGACACGCCAAAATTGCCCTGCACCGCGCCTTGCAGGAACTTGAAATATTGCACCGGAAACGGCTGATCCAGACCAAGATCGGACCGCAGCCGGTCGATATCGGCCTGCGTACGTTCCTGCCCTAGCATGTTGTCGATCGGATCACCGACAAAGCGGAACATCGAAAAGGCAACCAGACCCACGATCAGCAGCACGATCACGGATTGGAACATCCTTTGGACAATATAAGCGAACATTCGTTTTCCTCGTTGATCGGACTGTCTATGCAAGCCCGGGCGGGGTGGTCAAGATACCGCTAACGCAAGCTAGCGTTTTCTGGCCCCGCCCCGGTTTCAGTTAACCGTTACCCAGCGCAGCAGAAAGAAGTTGTCCGGGCGCTGCGTCAGTTCGACATTGCTGCGTGTGCCCCAGACCAGAGGTTGCACATACATCGGCACATAGACCTGTTCGTCCTGAATGATCTGCGTGACCTCATCCAGCATCGCCTGCCGTTTGCCCGCATCCAACTCAGACTGGATCTTCGGCAGCAGCTCATCCACCCGCGCGTTCGAAAATCCGCCGAAATTCCAGCTGCCCAGCTTTTTCTCTTCGTTTGGGGTAGCCACAAGGAAGCGCACGGGGTGTTCGGCATCAAATGTACCGGGGCTCCAGCCCAGCAGGTACATATCGTATTTGCCTTCCCTGAGTTCCGGCCAGTAGTTACGGACCGGCATGGCATCCAGTTCCGCAGTGATCCCGATCTGGGCCAGCATGCTGACAACCGCCTGGCAAACGGCCTCATCATTCAGATAGCGGTCATTGGGGCATTTCAGCCCGAACGAAAACCCATCTGCATATCCGGCCTCGGTCAGCAGGGCCCTTGCGGCATCGACATCAAAGGCGGGACGGTCTGCATTCGCCTCGGAATAACCACTCATCGCCGGGCTGACCAGTTGCGAGGCCACTTCGGCATTCCCCCGCATGATAGTCGCAAGAATGGCATCCACATTGACCGCCTGTGCCACTGCCTTGCGGACGCGCGGGTCACGGAACGGGTTCGGTTTGCCCGCATCGTCGGTGTATTTAAGCACCTCAGCCTGATGATCGAACCCCAACATGATGACCCGTGCCTCGATCCCCTGAATGACGTCGACATCCCCGTTTTCCTTCAGGCGCGCCACATCCTGAATCGGCACCGGGTTGATCATGTCCACATCGCCTGACAACAAGGCTGCAACCGCTGTCGCCGGGTTTTGGATCGGAGTGAACTCAGCACTTGTGATGTTGTGGTCGGCCTGATCCCACCAGCCGTCAAAGGGCTCAAGAACCGTGCGCAGGCCGGGCTCTCGTGCCGCAAGTTTGAAAGCGCCTGTGCCGTTGGCGTTCAGGGTGGCGTAATTCCCGACCTCTTTGTCGGGCACCGCTGCGTCATTGGCCTCGGCCCAGCCCTGATCCATGATCATCCAGTTGGCGATTGAGGATGGGAATAACGGGTTCGGCGCAGTCGTCATGAAATCGACCGTATAGTCGTCGACCAAGATCACCTCGCTGATGGGCGCGAACCAGCTGCGGGTATCCGCTGCCTCGCCCGAGGCGCGCTGATAGCTGAACAGAACGTCCTGCGCATCAAAGCTGCTACCGTCATGGAAGGTCACGCCCTCACGCAGGTTAAAGCGCCAACCTTCGCCGTCGCCTATCGTCTCCCAGCTGACGGCCAGCGCGGGTTGAACGCTCATGTCCTTGTCGCGGCGCACAAGGCCTTCGTAGACATTGTTCAGAAACCCCAGAACCGGGGCCGAGTTGACCGCGTGCGGGTCCATCGTCTGCGGGTCCGTGGTCGAGGCCCATTTGAATTCGGCAGCCTGAACGCTGGTGGTGGCCAGCAAGGCCAAAGCAATGGCACTGTTCCTGAGGGTCATGGCGAAATCTCCCTTTTTTGCCCCGCGATGCGGTGTTGCGCTTAACAATAGCGCAAAAGGCAGGGCGCGAAACCGCGCCCTGCCAAATCACTGATCTGAATGGCTTAGTTCAGAGTGAAATATTTGACCTTGGGCTGATCTTCGGCATCCACTTCGATGCCCACACCATCGGCCATACCCCAGTTCAGAACCTGGTGATGAATGGGGATGTAAAGCGCTTCGTCCTGCACAACCCGCCAGATGTCGGCGATGTCGGCATTCCGAGCGTCAAGATCGGTATTCGAGGCAAGCGACTTGATCTTCCCGTCCAGCGCATCGTCCTGATAACCGGTGCCGTTCCACGTGCCGATGTCATCTTCGCGTCCATGAACAAGGAAGTTGAAGATGTATTCCGAGTCATATGTCGGCACACCCCAACCCAGCATGTAGAAATCTGTCTTGCCATCGGTGATCAGCGGGAAATGCTGCGCCTTGGGCTTGGCGTCCAGATTCACGGTCACGCCGATCTGGCCCAGCATCCCAACAGCCGCCTGACAGATAGCTTCATCGTTGATGTACCGATCATTCGGGCAGTCCAGCCGAAGCGAGAAGCCATCGCCATAACCTGCCTCTGCCATCAGTTCCTTGGCCTTGGCCAGATCGGTGGAGGATTCGCCGTCCATGTCAGAGGTCCAGCCATTCACGAAGGGCGGTGCGATCATGCCTGCAGGCTGCGACTGGCCGCGCATCACGACCTGCTTGATCGCATCACGGTTAATCGCCATCGACATCGCTTGACGCACGCGCACATCGGCCAGAGGGTTCTTGCCGTCCACGTTATCCGCCTCGATGTCATCGGCACCCTGGTTCATACCAAAGAAGATCACCCGATTCTGCGGGGCTTGCTTGACCATCAGACCGTCGACACCATTGACGCGTTCAATGTCCTGCACCGGCATATCCTGGAGGAAGTTCACCTCACCCGACAGCATCGCCGCAACGCGGGTCGCAGCGTTCTGGATCGGGGTATAGATGATCTCGGTCACTTCCATCGGGAACTGGTCGATGCCCCAATAGTTGTCGTTGCGCACCATTACCGTCTTGATGTCAGGTTCGCGGCTTTGAAGAACATAGGGGCCCGTACCGTTGGCATTGGTGGTGGCATAAGTGATTTCGCCGCCTTCGAAATCCTGAACATTAACGGTGTCATTCGACTCGGCCCAGCCCTTGTCCAGAATGAACAGGTTGGTCAGGTTCGACGGCAGGATCGGGTTCGGACCATCTGTGACAATCTCGACGGTGAAATCGTCAACTGCGCGCACTTCGACGATCGAACCGATCAGCTCTTTCATGTCGGAATTAGGTTGCTTGGCTCGGGTAAAGCTGAACACCACATCTTCGGCGTTGAAGTCCGCACCGTCATGGAATTTCACGCCCTCGCGCAGCTTGAAGACCCAAACATTCGGGTCATCGGCCTTGGGGCCCCACTCGGTCGCCAGCGCGGGCTCGAATGCACCGGTCACGTCGCGGATGATCAGAGGCTCGTAAATCTGGTGTCGCACGGTGTGCGTCGGACCTTCATTCTGCGAATGCGGATCCAGCGTCAGAGCATCACCGGCCCGCGCCCAGCGCAGCGTTTCCGCCGAAGCGCCCGCCGCCATCAGCGCCGTCGCACTTGCAGCGATCATCAGGTTTCTTAGAATCATTTGTAACTCCCCTTTTTGTTAACATCGCCCTTTGGACGACAGACCATTTTTACGGCCTTGGTGGTCCTGATCATCCAGATCATCGTTACAGTTGCAACACCTGATTGAGCATAAAAACGGCAGTTTGGCGGATGCCCCGACGCAAATCTGCCGTGCGCGCATGAACTTACGTAGCGGAAAGCTTACGCCAAGCTGTGGCCGCTGACTGTCTTACAAGTACGGATTTCCGCAGTTTTCAAAACATGCCTTCCGGTTGAACATTCCGGGAATGAAGTCAAGTTTCGAGCCACTTGCGGTCAAAAAACTGGTCCTTGGACCTTGCCCGAATCTGCTGAACATGGCGCATCGCCATGCTGCAGGTACCCGTCGGCCTGATCCGGGGCAACTAGGACACCTTTGCGCTGGTACAGCAGGCCTTGGACTTGCACATTCTTCGACCCGATGCCCAAATGGACACCTTGGCAGGGGTCAGGCACATACCCCGATTGAGGCCCGCAGAAATTTCAAACTGCGCTTAAAATCATTCTTGATCAGATGTCCCAGTTAACTTCGGGAGAAATCGAAAGATGAAAACATTTACCAGAAGGGCGGCCTTGTTTGCCGGCGGAGGGTTGGCAGGATGGGTTGCGTCACGGTGGCTGGGACCGGACCTTCCTGTCTATGAAGGCACAAGAAGGACATTTGCGGAAACCGGCGACAAAGTGATGAATGACGCCAGCGGACTGTCACCGACACCGATCCACAAACATCTGGTGCTCAGCGATGACCCCGGAGACACGCTGATCGCCGCCATCCGGCAAGAGCTTTCGGAGGCCAGATCAGAAGGACGCCCGGTCAACATTGGGGCCGCGCGGCATTCCATGGGTGGGCAAGCCATTCCCCGCAACGGCACAGCGATTACCTTTGACAATGGATCGGTTCAGATCGACGGTTCAGCCGGGACCTATCTGACCCATGCCGGAGCCCGCTGGTCACAGGTCATCGCAGCGCTTGATCCCGCAGGCTGGTCCCCCAAAGTCATGCAGTCAAATAATGATTTCGGTGTCGCCGCCACTTATTCGGTCAATGCACATGGCTGGCCGGTTCCCTTTGGCCCGATGGGGGCGACGGTCCGGTCGTTGCGCATGATCCTGCCCTCGGGTGAGTTGTTGACCTGTTCGCCCACCGAGAACACCGAGCTGTTCAATCTGGCGATGGGCGGGTACGGGTTGATCGGCGTGATCGTGGACCTTGAGGTCGAGATGGTTCCAAATTCACGTCTGACGCCGGGTTTCGACATTCTGGAAGCAGGAGCGTTTGCCTCGGCCTTTCGTGCGGCGATTGACGACCCGGCGGTCACAATGGCCTATGGCCGCCTGAATGTTGAACGCGATACGTTTTTCGAGAAAGCGCTATTGGTGACATATCGCGAAGGCTCGGACCAGTCGGACCTGCCACCAGCGTCCGGGTCGGGGTGGATGTCGCATGCGGCCAGCCGTCTGTACCGGGCTCAACTGGGCAGCGAGCCCTTCAAATCCTTCCGTTGGTGGAATGAAACACGGCTGGGCCCAGCGCTGGGTTCGGGTGAGGCGACGCGGAACACTTTGATCAACGAACCGGTTGTGACTCTGGACGACCGCGATCCGGACCGGACCGACATCCTGCACGAGTATTTCGTGGGGTTCGATGCGTTCGACGATTTCTTATCAGTGTGCCGCGCGGTAATTCCGGCCTCGTATCAAGAGTTTCTGAATGTAACGCTGCGCTATGTCGCACAGGACGATCAGGCCGTTCTGTCTTATGCAAGCCAGCCCCGGATCGCCGCTGTCATGTCGTTCAGCCAGGAGCTGACCGAACGCGGCGAAGCCGACATGGCGCGGATGACCCGGGCGCTGATCGACGGGATCGTGGCGATTGGCGGAACCTATTACCTGCCGTACAGGCCACATGCGACACTGGATCAACTGACTGCAGCCTACCCCAATGCGGAAGGGTTTGCGCAGGCAAAACGAGAGCTTGATCCGCAACTGGTTCTGCGGAACAACCTTTGGGACAGCTATCTGGGGCGTCTATGAGCAACCTTCAAAAACTCTGTCTGGTTTACTTTGTCGCGCTGATGATTGCGGCATCGCTAAACTATGTTCCTGGCCTGACGGATCAGGATGGTCTGGCCTTTGGCATTTTCGCACTGGATATCTATGACGATGCGCTGCACGTGGCCTCGGCCCTTTGGGCGCTGATCGCCGGGCTGTTGTCACACCGCGCGGCTCGCAGCTTTCTGATCCTGTTCGGGCTGGCTTATCTGGGGGACGGCGTGTTCGGGTTTTTCACCGGTTATGGCTATCTTGATCTGGGTATCTTTACAAACCCATCGGCCGGGCCGGAATTGTCCCTGCCCCGCCTGTTTGCCAACCTGCCGCATCTGGCGCTTGGCGGCGTTGCCGCCTGGGCCGGGCTGCGGGACCGGAGACACACTGCATGAGGTTCCTGCTGCGGTGGACCAAACGGCTGATTCTGGTGTTGATCCTTGCCGGGATCGCGCTGGCTGCTCCGATCCTCTATGTGGAAACAAGCTGCCGTGGTACGGGTCAGCCCCCGGCTCATACCGCCCTGATCGACCCGGCACATCACCGGGCCGAAACCCGCACGCTGATGACTTATCCCGAGTGGCACATTGTCCACGCCTATGAGGATTACGCCGAGGTTCTGCGCACCGGCGATCCCCATGATTACGGGTTCTGGAGCAGTATCACCGGGTTTTGGGGGTCGCTCTGCGATCTGAATCGGACCGCCTCCGCTCTCGGTCAGGTTGATGGGGCCACCAAACAGATGGTCTATGTGATCGGTGCCAGCTTTTCCGCCGAGCTGGCGCTGAAGGCTGCCTATGAGGAAACCCTCGGTCGGCTGGCCTCTGCCTTGCGGGGCCCACAGCGGGCACCTCTGGATGATTTGTCGGCACAGCAGGCCGCCGCATATGCCGCGTTCCTACAACAGGTTCCGTGGTATAAATGGCCCTTCGCCGACGACGCCCAGAGCCTGGTCGAACAAAACAGCGGCAGCCTGCGCGACAGCGAGAGGGCGATTGCGCTGGGTCTGGAATACGGTGCCAAACAGGCCTATGCGGGCGTGATCGAACAGGCGGTTGCGCAGGTCGGCGCTGATGAGCTGACGCTGCGGATGATCATCACCGGTGCCAGTGCAGACAGCCTGTCTGCCTATCCCGGCGTGAAGGTTATCTCTGAAGGCCCGAACGGGTTTGAGGTCGAAACGCCACGCTACCGCACCCTGACCAACCTAATGGCGGAAATGGCCAGCGCGGGGGTCGAGATTGTCGAGATCGCCGGCAATGACGACATTCTGTTCACCGCCCTGTCGGATCAACCAACTGCGCCGGATGCAATCTTCAGCGCCCAACGACAAGGGTTCGGGGACTATCGTCATCTGATACTGGTCAAGGTTCCGGACCTCTCGCAGCGTCTGCGCCAGATCCAGGGGGACGGCCTGACGCTTGAGCATATCCATGACTATTAGATCACTCCTGACAGCCATCCCCCTTATGGTGCTTGGATGGCTGTCGGTTCTGGTGGTCGTCGCATTGATAACGGACGAGGCCCCTGCCTATGTCGTGGTCTTTCCCTCAGAGGGGTTGATGCGAAATCTAGCGGATGATGTGGCGGTCATCGACTCTTCGCAAGTCAGTGTCACGGTCACATCGGATAGCAGCGGGTTCGCCCAATCGCTTTACCGGCGAGGGGCACGGCTGGTCCTGCCTGCGGGCCTGCCCGGTTGCCTTCCACTGCCTGCCCAACAGTGATCAATTCTGTCAAACATTCGGGGCCAATACACGAATGACCTATGGCCCCGATTAGAACCTGAAGAACCGCAATTCAAAGCACGCGCCACATGGGGCGGGCAGGTTTTCGATTTCACCGCGATGCGCAGACAGGATGTTACGGACAATAGCCAGACCCATACCCGTCCCGCCGCTTTCCCGGCGGGTGGTAAAGAATGGATCGAACACGCGGTCGACGTTACCGGGCGAAATCCCCACCCCATTGTCGGACACGGTCAGAATAACCGCATTTCCAGCTTCTTCGGAACGCAGATCCACCGCGCTGGCCCCATGATCTTTGGCGTTTTGCAGAATATGGCCCAGAACGATCCGCAACCCCTCGGCCGAAATCGGGAATGCGATATCATCCGCCCCGGACAGGTTTAGCTCAAGCGGAGGCGCCCCAGGCAACGCATCGCGCAGGGTGCTTGCCCCGACATATCGGGCCTCGCGCGCGCGGGCGGCATCCCGAAGTGCTGCAAGCTGGGTTTCGATCTGCTGACGCGCGCCGTCGATCTGCGCGATTAGGGCTTTGGAGTCATCGCTGCCATCTGGGGTGTCCTGTAGCATCTCAACCGCCGCGCGGATTGCGGTTACCGGCGATTTTAACTCATGCGTGACGTGATCGGTATAAGACCGGATGGTCGCCTCACGGTCACGCAGCGCCTCGGCCATGGTGACGACCTGAGTTGCGGTCTGGTGAAGCTCTTTGGTGCCGAAATGCTGGATTGAGGCCGCCTGGGTACCCGCCTCTTGCGCCCCGGCATAGGCCTGCAGGGCTTTGATCGGGCGAAGCAGTAGGCGCACCAGCAACCAACCCAGCCCCGACGTAGCCAGAAAGATCACCCCGCCCAGAACCAAAGCAGAGTTCCGAAATCCGAATTCTGGCCCCAGATAACGCAGAGCCACCAGACCCGCGAATGACAGACCCAATGTCCCGACCAGCGCACCGCCCAGCACAAATGCCAATGAAGGCCGCCAGTGCCGGGTCACCCCAGCCTCCGCATCCGGATGCCCTGTCCATGCACGGTTTCCACCGCGTCGGGCAAACCAACCTCTGCCAGTTTGTTCCGCAGGTTCCGCAGGTGGCTGTCCAAGGTCCTGTCCGAGACCTGGCTGCGCGCGCCCCAAATCTCGGCAATCAGGGCCGTGCGGGGAACAAGACGGCCCGGTGTTTCCATCAACATCACCATGATCTGAAACTCAGTCCCGGTCAGGGCAATTTCCGTGTCGTGGCAAGCACAGAGTCTTGCGGTCCGGTCCAAGGTCAAGGGGCCGTGCCGCAGATTTCCCGGCGCCGCCACAATGCGATTGGTGCGCCTTAGGATCACCTTGACCCGCGTCACCAGTTCGCGCGGGCTAAAAGGCTTGGTCACGTAGTCATCGGCCCCAAGTTCCAGCCCCAGAATTCGGTCGACCTCATCATCGCGGGCGGTCAGGAACAGGATCGGGACGTCCGAACGGGTTCGAATTTTCTGACATACGGCAAAGCCATCCAGTTCGGGCAGGCCAACATCCAGAACGATCAGGTCCGGTTCGTCGCGAAACGTGCTGATTACGGCTTCCTGACCGTTGGCGGCGGTCGAAACGCTGTAGCCAGCGCGTTCCAGCCCCAGACGCACAACTTCACGCAACCGCGGATCATCATCGACAACTAAGATATTCATATACCCGGACCGATACTGCTCAGATCGGCACCATAGCGGGACAGGCGCCACTTTCGAAAGCCCCATTCCTGCCAGCTGTTGATCGGGTCGGCTTCAAAATAGCACAGCGAATTCGGATACCCGTAGCTGTTATGCATCCCGGTCATGGGCCCCAACGAACACAGATAGGCATAGTCCGGTTCGGGCAGTTTCAGGTTTCGGGTCGCGATCACATGGGCAAAATTCACAAAACTGGCGCAATAGAGGACCAGTATGCTCAGAATGCCGGTTCGCGCGATCAACCAACTATTGGATTTCCTGAACGCTATTTGCCACCCAACCAGCGCCAGACCTGCCGCAACAAGACCCATCCAGATCTGCGCATAGATACGCAGGTAGGTCAGGCCATAGGTGCCGACATATAAATCCAGACGCATCAACGCCGCACCGCACAGAGCCACATTTTGTGCCAGCCACAACACCATCAGCGGTTTCAGCACCCGATTTTCATCCAGAAACGGCCGCGCTGCCAGGGCGAATGCACCGGCCAGCAGCGCCGTTACCAGCAACGGATATGCGCCGCGATGGGCATAGGATGCATAGCTCATCCCCTCGGGCAATGAGGCCCCGCCCAGCAGAATCGAAAGGTCCAGCACTGTCTGAACACCAATCAGTGCATTGAACACCCAGAGCGCCCGCAGGACCGAACCACCGTTGAGGCCGGGGATCGTCTGAGGGCCTGCGAATTGTCGCGGGTTCAGTCCGCGAAGCGGGTGATTGTCAACAAACGGCCAGATGATCAGCGCAATCCCTCCCCAGAACATGGCGCGCTGCAGCAGTTGACCGAAAGCGATATCCGGGGTGACAAGGGATTGGAATACCGGGTTCGCCTCGGCCAGCAGGGTAACAAAAACCATCGTCCCGCCAATCGGCAGACTCCAGTTGCGCAGGAACTGCCGAACCCGCTTCCAGCCGCCTCCGGCATCGCTGACAATCGTGGTTTTCAGGCCGGGTATCGCGCGGACCGGGCCAAGCCAGTTCTTTGGAAGATCAGTCAGAAACCCGAGCGCCAGCAAAAGCAGTTCCAGAACCTGGCCTTTCGGGTGCCTGACCCAGACAATCGCAACGACGAGCCCGGACAAAAGAAACGCGACCGATAATGGTTGAACGAAATCCACGACCGGCAAAACACTCAGCACCAAAACCGTTGCGGGCATAAGCACCCCTTTGCCAGACCGATCCGCGGGCAGGCCGCACAAAAAGACCGCCACAGCAAAGACCGCTAGAGACACACCCGCCTGATGCCCCCAGAACAGGTAATCCGCCAGCGCGACCAGCAAGATAAACCCGATCACGCGCCATGCGCGACCATCGGTGGCAAACCCCGGGGTTGAACCCGGCGGGCCCTTGGTGCCTGAAATCACCGTCTCTTCCGACAGCCACCAAGCGTCCAGCGCCACAGAATTCGGAACTCCAGATATTATAAGTTGCTGCGCCATTTCTTCCCTCTTGTGTTTTAAGGGACTGGTTTGACCCAAAGGTCGGGAAGCTCGGGTGCAGAAGATCTGCAGAAACTGTGCAGATCGGTGAAATGAGTGTCGGATTTGCAAAGCCTCGCGCGTCCTAGCAGGATGAAACCAACATCGCGGAGGTAAAAATGATCTATGCAATCTCGATCTATGGTCAGGCGGGTGTGTTCGAAGCGTTGCCACAGGACCGTCAGGACGATGTCATGGCTGGACATACGGTGCTACAGAATGCCCTCAGGCAGCGCGGGGATTTCCTGTCCGTCAAACTGATGCCCCCGACTACGGCTGTCACAGTCGAACCCGCGGCTGCCGAGACTCTGCAACCTATGATCGTCGACGGCCCGTTCGCTGAGACGAAAGAAAGTTTTCTGGGCTTATATCTGGCCGAGTTCAACGATCTGGATGAGGCGCTTGAACATGCGCGAATGATCTCGTCACCTGTTGCCCGGCTTGAGGTCCGCCCCGCCGCCTGGGCAGGCGGGTCGATGACCTTGGATTGACCGCGTGTCGGATTGGCTAGAGGCCACGTTCTTGCAGCAACGCCCGCAGGCCATCGCGGCCCTGACGCGGTATTTCCGGGACATCGACCTTGCCGAAGATGCATTTGCCGAAGCCTGTCTAAAGGCCTTGACCGTATGGCGCAAACAAGGCGCGCCGCGCGATCCGCTAGCTTGGCTTTTGACCACCGCCCGTAATGCCGGGCTGGATGGTTTGCGCAAATCCCAACGCCGCAGCGCAATCCTGACCCGCCACAGGGAAGAATTTCATTCCATGGCTGATGACGCACCAGATCCGGACGAGCTGCGCGACGATGTTCTGCGCCTGCTGTTCATCTGTTGTCACCCGGACCTAAGCCGGCAAGACCAGATTGCGCTGGCCCTAAAAATTGTTGCCGGGTTGCGTGTGGAAGAAATCGCCCGTGGTTTCCTTGTCAGTACAAAGGCAATGGAACAGCGAATTACCCGCGCCAAGAAAAGGATCGCAGGAAGTTCTGTCGCTTTTGAAACACCCACGCCACAGGAGCGGGCTGCGCGTTTGGGCGAAGTGTCTTTGATGATCTACCTGATGTTCAACGAAGGCTGGTCAACCTCGGGTGGCCCGGTGCAAATCCGGCTCAAACTATGCGATGAGGCGATACGTCTGGCCCGGCTGCTGGTTGCCTTGTTCCCGACGATGGCCGAGCAGATTTCACTGCTGGCCCTGTTGCTTCTGCAACATGCCCGTCGTGAAGCACGGCTAGACGATCAAGGTGATCTTGTAGCCCTGGAAGATCAGGACAGGGCCCTTTGGGACAAGGCCAACATCGCCGAAGCGACAGCCCTGATGCAAAAGGCCGAACGGCTGAACCAAGTTGGTGTTTACGGTATTCAGGCCGCAATCGCCGCCGTTCATGCGCATGCCCAATCGACAAAAGATACCGACTGGTCTCTGATCGAGGCGCATTATGCCGCGCTCTATCGCCTCCAGCCCTCACCTGTCATCCGCCTGAACCAGATCGCCGCCGGGTCCAGGGTTCATGGCCCACGCCGCACGCTTGTTGCGTTGGATACCGTGGCGAATGATCTGGCGTCTTATCGCTGGTTCCATGCCTTGCGCGCGGCAATGTTGCGAGAGATCGGCGATCTTCCCGCCGCGATCCAGTCCCTTAACCGCGTATTGAACCTTGGTCCGACGGGACCGGAACGTGTGGCGGTCCTGAAAGAAATCGCCGCCTGTGAAAAAGATTTGAACCAGTTGTAGGAAAGGCCGATCCTCACGCGTCCTTTGTTCAGTCCCGCATGCAGCGGGCAATCAAAGGGAGATAGAGATGAGCATTCTGGACATGACCACCGTTGGAAACTCGGGCTGGATCGGGCATTCCGGGCCAGACCAGACCAAGGCCAAGCAATTCTACAAAAATGTGCTGGGCTGGAACATTAACGAGATGCCGATGCAGGACGGGTCAAGCTATGCCGCCGCGGTGGTTGGTGAAACGCCAATCGGAGGGTTCTCGCCCATGCCCGAGACGGATGGCAACTGGACGATCTATTTTACGGTTGCTGATGTCGATAACAGCCTAGCAGCCGCAGTTGCACAGGGAGCCTCAGTCTTGCAACCCGCCATAGATATGCCCGGGGTCGGCCGGATGGCCACTCTGAACGACCCACAAGGCGCTCGGTTTGCGTTGATTACTTATGAAAGCATGGCGTCTTAATCTTGGGCAGACAGGAGAATTCCCATGGAACACACACCGCAAATCGCTCTGCTTGTGACAGCAATCTTTGTGCTTATGAGTATTCCGATGGGAATTCTTGTAGGCATCAGACGATCCCAGACCGGAATTTTACTGCTGCACGGGGATGACGACGAACTGCTGCGGCGGATTCGGGCACATGGGAACTTTACTGAATATGTTCCTCTGGCGCTGCTGGCTTTGGCGGGGGCGGAAATTGCCGGTGCCTCAGACTGGCTGGTCGGCGGATGCGGTCTTGTGCTGTTGGTGGCCCGCGCCGTACACTATGTCAGCCTGCGTTCCACCCCCGACGGCAAAGGTCGGGTGATCGGTGCCGCACTGACAACATTGGTGATGCTCGTCTTGTCCCTGTCAATTCTTTGGCAGTTGGCGGGATCAGTCTGATGCCAAATGATGAACACCTGAATCAACGTATGCGCCTCGCCCTCGAGGCGCATATTGGAATTTCCGAAATGCGGATGATGGGTGGCACCTGCTTTTTTCTGAACGGCAATATGTTGTGCGGCGCGCGCCGCGACAAAGACGGGTTTGGACGGTTCATGTTCCGTGTCGGCAAGGCCAAAGAGACCGAGGCGCTTTCTAATCCGTTTGCAAACCCGATTGTCCACGGAAAGCGAAAACTCGGTGGGTTTGTCGTTGTAGACGAGGTCGACTGCGATCCGGCTGCGCTGGGTGACTGGCTGAGCCTGTGCTTGGCGCACGCCGCCAGCCTGCCGCCGAAAAGTTGAATATCAGGAGAAGATGATGGATCAGTTCCGCTGCTTTTCGCCCGAGGCCCTTCAGTTTCTTTCTGAACTGCGAGCCAATAACCGACGCGAGTGGTTTCACGCCAACAAACAGATCTATGAGGCCGCGATCAAACAGCCCGCAGAACAATTTGCGGCCCAGATGTCACAGGCGCTAGCCGAGATGACGCACATGCCCCATTCAGTCAAGATCTATCGTATTCATCGAGACGTGCGGTTCTCAAACGACAAGACACCCTATAATCCTCATCTGCGCATGTCTTTCATACCCGGCGATTGCGGAGATCAGCCCCCGCTTTGGCATTTCGGGCTGTCCCCGGATTGCCTGTCCCTTGGGTGCGGCGTCTTCCAATATGAAAAAGCAGCCCTAGAGAAGTACCGGACCGGCATAGCAGGACCAGCGGGCGATGACCTCATGGCAATTATCAATGATCTTACGGCCAGGAATGTCAGGATCAGCGAACCCGAGTTGAAGCGTGGACCGTCAGGCTATTCGAGTGATCACCCTCATCTGGACCTTCTGCGCCGCAAGGGGCTTACCGTTTGGACAGATCTTACCGCCCAACCCACCGTAACCCAGGCAGGTCTTAGGGAAGAATGTCTAAATCAATTTCAGCTCTTCCACCCGGTGTTTCAGACCTTGCAATCCCTTGGCACCTAGCAGACCTAACACAGGATCATGTTATCCCTTGCCTTTTTCAACACCAGGGGCCTCACGAAGTGAGATCGTGCAGCAAAGAGTCCGGTGGGCTGTTTGTAGGTCTGACGGGCGGTTTAGCAAATATCGCTGGTTGCGGGAGTAGGGTTTGAACCTTTGGCCTTCAGGTTATGAGCCTGACGAGGTGAAGACGTTAAGCAATTGATCC
>NZ_JBXWPF010000012.1:0-129720 GCF_059611265.1 Ruegeria sp. CDSA241 | reverse complement strand
ACAGGTGCCCGAAGGTCTTCCTCTCAGCAATCGCCATCGCAGCTCTCGTCATCTATTGGCTATGAGTCCTGACCCTAGAACTGCGCCTCTAATTGTCGAAGCTAATGCTCAGTTTATCTGAGGTAGCGATACTCTGGCAGGTTAATATATCTCCTCGGGTGACATCGCTGTCTTCAAGGGCCATTCGAGCATGCATATGGACCTGACCTTTTGTTAGACGCGCTTTGCAGGCGCCGCATACTCCGGACTGGCAACTGAAAGGTGGTGTTAAGCCCGCCGACAATATTGCATTCAGTAGCGTTTGATCTGCGGCAACAGGAACCTCGTGTGTCGCCCCGCCCAGTTCAACTTGTGCATTGGCGGCGATACCCGTCACACTGGAGGCTGTGACTGTAGCCCCGCCGAAGCTTTCCATATGAATTCGGCTCGCAGGTACGTCCAGTGCCATCAGCGCGTTGCTTACGTCCGTATTCATAGCTCCGGGTCCGCAAATCCAGTATTGGACATCTTGCGCCACAGGCGGGGTTTCCGTCATGGCGACCTCAATGGCATCTGCATCCACGCGACCTTTTCGCCACGAGCTGGACCAACTCCACAGCGAGGGTGCAGACAGGACATGGCGCAATGTGAACCGGACGACATGATCAGTTTTCAATATGTCTAATTCTTCGCCAAAGATGATGCTTTCGCCATCGGCGTTGCCATAAATCAGATGAGCCACTGAATGAGGTTCTTTTTCGAGGACAGAGTTGATCATTGCAAAAAGCGGCGTGATGCCACTGCCTGCGCCAAAGAAATAGTGGGTGCGGCGCTTCAACGGGTCCGGCGTCAGGGAAAATTGACCGAATGGCGGCATGACATCGACCGTATCGCCGGGCTTTAGATGGTCTCCGATATGATTGGACACCAGCCCACCGGCCACCCGTTTTATCGTGATGCGCAAAAGGGCACCCGGCGGGTTGGAAATGGTGTAGCTGCGGCGTTGCTCTTTCTCGTTGAGGTGGAATCGAAGAGTGACATGCTGACCGGCTTGCCAGCAAAAGGTTTCTGCCAGACTGGTCGGTAGATCAAAGGTCACGCTTGTGGCTTTGCCGTTGATCTCAGGCCGGATTTCAGAAATTTTCAGGGAAAAGAAATCTGGGTTCATGGTTTCCTCAACGATAATCAAACGTGGTGTCGAGTGCTCGGATTGCCAGCCGACCAGCTTGGGAGACGATGAAAAACCTATCCGTCTGGTTCATCGTTCCAGTTGTGTCGTCCCAGATGTAATCAATACTGGTCTTGGCGATGACACGCGTGCCGCCCTCGGTGGATTCCGAGGAAAACGTGGGCGCACCGCGCCTTGTTTCCCTGTATCCCTGCATCGCGTCGGCCAATGTGGTATCCTGATGCCAATCAGGAAGTGTTTCCCAATCGGCCACCGGATAGGAAAACGTCTCATCTGGCTGTCCAAGCCCGAATTTGATTGTGAAAGTATGTACTGCCTTCGGGTGCCAGTCTTTCCACGTTGCGGCGATCGCTGCCTCATCTGTAGCATTGAGATAGCGCGCCGCCAGGTCCTTGGGTTCGTCTGACGGGTTGGCCAAGACCAGTCCGGTTGCCAGGATCGTACCGATAAAGGTTGCAAGAATGCGTTTCATTTACTTTCCAAATTTGGCGGAGTGGATGGAAGTGTACGACCGGGCAATTGAAGGAGTGATCCGATATTGACCCAAGGCATCTGGCTAAGTTTCGGCTTCTTGTGTCGCAAGGAAGTCCAGGATTGCTTGTTGGTGTCTGACAACCGGGCTTTCTCCGTTGGCGGCAGGACCGACTTCAAAAAACGGGCTGGTCAAAGACTTTTGCTGTTGCTCACAGGCGTAAATATCTTCGGCTGTGAAATCACCTGACGCCATAGGATCATCTTCGCCGATTGCGTCGCTGTCAGGATATTTTGGGCCGCCGAAATCCTTCCAGAAACTCCAACTGCTCCATTCCTGTTTCTGAAATTCCCACCCTGAGGCATTCGCCAGTTTGGTGCGGTTTTCCACGCGCGTCAGATCAGGACCCAAGGGCGTGATAATGAAAATGTTCCAGCTATCCTCGCCCGCGCCAAGCCCGATACCGGGAAACAGCATTGGCACCCAGGCCCCAATATGGGGTTCTGGTATTGCCCGTGGTGTAGGCAGGTTTTTCTCCAAATCCTTGGCATAATCTGGCGCTGGCGGTTCCCAGAAGTGATAGTGTGGACCTTTCCAGCCGTATTCCGCCCGCGCATGATCATACATGTGCAGCGTATTCGAATGAAGATGGCTCAGGTGATAGACGTCGATATAGTTTTCAACCACGATCTTCCAGTTGGCCTTGATCTCATAGCTTTGCCGCGCATCGGAATATTCCATCAGGTCTTCCGGCGTGTGTGGCCCCAACAGCGGATCAACCGCACCAAACCATTCAGCAAGGCTTGGCGGATTCGGATCAGGATGCACAAAGAGCATACCGCGCCAGATATCCACACTGGCGGGTTTGAGGCTGAGGCAGGATTTGTCGACACCATTGGGGTATTCCTTTGCCTCATCCGGAACAGAAATCAAGTTGCCCTCCAGGTCGTATGTCCAGTCATGATAGGGGCACGTCAGCGCCTTTTGTGTTTTCCCAACGGCCCGGATCAATTGCGTGCCACGGTGACGGCAGATGTTATGAAACGCCCGCAAACGGTGATCGCGCCCCATCACGATAAAGATGTTGTTAAGCCCCGCCTGAACCGACACAAAATGACCGGGCCCTGGCACGTCTTCGGCCAACCCGGCATAGCGCCAAGTGCGCGAGAAGATCTGCCTTTGCTCGCGGTCGAACCAGTCTTGCGACGTATAGGCGTCAACGGGAAGGCGGTGGTACATTTGGGTCATGGCAACCTCTTAAACAAGCCAGATGGCGTAGGTCGGAAATAGGCTGGCCGCGATCATCATCAGGCCGAACACAGCCCAAAGGATCGCAACTGCCCAGAAAAGGATCGGATCGTGTTCGCGCGAGATATCAAAGACAAGTGCGGTCTGACCCGTCATAATCGATGGCACCAACCACCACAGAAACAGCAGGCCCCAAACCCAGTAGAGCCCCAGCACAGCCGCAACCAAAAGAACTGGTAATGCCATATGATTGACAAGGCGTCGGGTGCTCATACGTTCGGCTCCAAACTGGCGGCAAGGATCGTTGCAGCCTGTTTCAGCTCTTCGCGCCAGACCTCGGGCGGATTTAGCGGGGTCAGCGAATCCAGGTTCACATATGTTGCGGAAATCCCCTGCGAAACGGCACGGATCTGGGCAGGAGGGGCGTTCGGAAAGGCGCGTTTCAACACGACTTCAATCACCTCAAAGAACTGCTCCAAGCTGTCGACAAGGGGTTGTCGCATTGACGGATGATTGGCGACGGATGTGACAAGCGACTGGTAGGCCAGCATTACGCGCGGATCATTAGGGACAGATTTATCAAACAGCAGATCGATAAGATCAGCTGTTGTGCCCGTTGGTTCCAACGCGTCCCGAAGGGCGGTTGTCGCCTGCGCAAACCTGTCTACGACATGGCTTATAAGGGCCCCGGTCATCTCGTCCTTGTTGCCCAAATAATGACGCAGGATGGGTCGTTTGACACCAGCCTCAGTCGCGACGCGCTCTTGGGTGGCCCCCTCCAATCCGAAACGGGACACACATGTGAGATATGCATCAAGAATCTGTTCTGATCGCTGGTCTTTAAGACTGGGACGGGGCATCGCTTCTCTCGTTTATTGTCACATCTGACAAATAACTATTCAAAGTATATTGTCAATAATGACAATTAATAAATCTCTGCAAGAGCCGGTGCGCCCAAAGCCCCGAGAGGTCATTTCAATGTATTAAGGTTTCAGTGTTTGTTGCCGCCACAGGTAGCTTTCGCCGCATTGAATCCGTGTCGACCTCAAGTTTGCCAAAAAGTTTGTCGACCCAATGGACGGCCCCGGATGTCAAAAGAAAAACCTCCGGCACCACAATCCACTCGCCAATCCACACACCGCCGGAACGCTCATGCTGGTGTAAAGTCAATTCGCCAATCTGCTCGGCGCGTTGACGTCCCAGTCTTCCGACAGCCTCGCCAAACTCTGATGCCCGTTGGTTCTGCTTATGCGCCATCGCAGATGAGGCGCCCCGACCCGTTTCGTGAGTTTCCGCGATTTCGGCAATGTCGGTTGAGGACAACAAATTCACGTTATGTGAGATTTTGCAGATGGTTGCACACAGCGCACCAAGCGCTGTCACGATGTCCGCTATTCCATCCCTTGCATTTTGCCAGTGTGGGTCTACGACCCTCAGCCCCAACGCCTGTGCAACAGCCCGTTTGATCTGTAACCCATCATCATTATCATAGGCTCTCAGATCCCCAACTGGTCCTCCGATTTGAACATTCAACCCTCGCAGCGCGGCGTCATCAATTGCGTTCTGTCGACGCACTAGCTCAGATTTCCAGACCTGCAGTTTGGTGGCGAAGCACATCGGAACGGCGTGCTGGCCGTTGGTGCGCCCCATCATCATCGTGCCCCCATGATGAACGATCTGCTGATCCAGCAATGTAAGGAGCCGCTGCAAGTCCAGACCGACCTCTGTGAGTCCAGCCTTCATTTGCATTGCAAGAGCTGTGTCCATGATGTCTTGCGTCGTTGCACGGAAATGAAAGTACTTCGCATGATCGCCAAGCGCTTCGCGCATCTGCTGAATAAGCCCAACAATAGGTCGACCCACAATCAACAAGTCCGCCTGCATTTGGTCCTTGTCGAGAATCTGAGGCGACAAAGCCTCAATCGCACGGGCTGCATCATTAGGAATAAGCCCCGCCTCGGCCTGACATCGAGCCAGGGTTTGCTCAACCTTCAACCAGGCTGAGATCGTGCTGTGTTCTGACCAAATGACGCGCATGTCGAGGGTCGAGAAACAGTCGCGGTAAAGGCCAAAATCAAGCATCACCCAGCCCTCCCTGCGTCAGCTTTCGGTCTTTCAGGATACCCCGGATGCGGAATGCTATCGCGCCTGCACCGATGATTATGAAAGCCAGCGCGATTGGGCGCTCGACAAAAATCAGTGCGCCCCCATCCGACATCAAAAGCGATTGGCGAAAGGTCTCTTCGGCGCCTTTTGCCAGTACAAATGAGATGACAAAGGCGGCGATGTTAAAGTCGTGCTTTCGCATCAGCCAACCAACAAACCCTGCCACGGTCATCACGGTCACGTCGAACATCGACCCGCGTGCCGAATAGGCGGCGACAAAGGCGGTCATGAAGATCATCGGATAGAGGACGTTGGTCGGGATATTCAGGATCAACCGGGCCACTTGCGTCGCCCCGAAATAGCCGATCACGCCATACGCAATGATCCCCAGCATACCGCACGCGAACAGCTTATAGACCAATTCCTTGTCGGTCAGGAAAAGTGTTGGTCCAACCTGAATGCCATGGATCAGGAAGACACCCAGAAGAATGGCGCCAATGGTCGACCCCGGTATTCCCAACGTCAACAGGGGAGCCATAGATGGGCCGGAAACCGCATTGTTTGCTGCTTCGGGTGCTGCGACACCTTCCAATGCGCCCTTGCCCCATTGCTCGGGGTTCTTCGCCCGGCGCTTCCCTTCACCGTAGGATATGAAAGCGGCAATCGCTGAGCCCAGCCCCGGCAGGACGCCGATACCTGCCCCGATAAAGCCACCACGCAAGGCGTGCGGCAGGCAGGGTTTGTATTCCTCCCAGGTCAGATCATTGCCGTCTTGCGTGCTGTCGTTCTCTTTAGTCTCACCATGGGTTTTCCGACGTTCTTCCAATTGGGCAAATACTTCGCCTAGAACAAAGACACCGATCATCAGGGGAACCAGTCCAATGCCATTGGACAAGTCGAAGGAGCCAAAGGTGTAGCGTTCCTCGCTCGAAATCGGATCAAGCCCAACCATGGCGACCAGAATTCCCATAAGGGCCGACGCCAGTCCTTTGACTACGGATTTGCCGATTACCGATCCAATCACAACAAAAGCGGCAAAATAGATTGCAAAGGTTTCCGGCGGTCCCAGTTTCAATGCGATGGACGCGATGAACCCTACACCGATGACCAACATGATATCCCCCATCAGATCGCCAATGACTGAAGAGATGGTGGCGACCTTCATCGCCTTTCCTGCCTTTCCCGCGCGCGCCAGCGGATAGCCGTCGATCTGGGTGGCAGCACTGGCAGCTGTGCCCGGCGTATTGAACAGAATGGCCGCGATTGATCCACCATAGCGTCCGGATTTGCCAATCACGTAAAGAAACGCCAAGGCGAAAAGGGGCGACATATAGAAAGTGATCGGCAACAGCATTGCGATGGCGGCTGATGCGGTCAGTCCGGGGGTCGCACCCACGATCATGCCAACAAACGCCGCCAATACGATGGCGAAAAGCAGCATCGGATCTGTAATCACCGAAAGAAGAGCGGGAAAGATTTCCATATTTTGTTACCCCTGAATCCAGTTCAGCAGATCAAAGACCTCGCCATAGGGTGGGAATACGCCGAGCAGCACAAAGAAAATGATGTGAAAGACCAGCGGGCACAGAATGACTGATAGCGCCAATCCGGTCCGACTACGGACGTCAAAAATGTAGAGAACCAGCGGAGCAACAATCGCAGTCGGAACAAGGTATCCGAACCATCGGAAAGATTGCTGATAGATCAGCGCAATGATGAAAAGGCCGATGATCTCAAGCGTGGCCCCATTGTCGGGTTCGCCTTGTGCTTCACCTGCGTTCTGACGTGTGGCCCCGATGATCAGGAATCCGGACAGAGCAAGCAGCGCAACAGCTGCAGCAATAGGCACAATGCCAGCCCATGTATCACCGGGCGAGGCCGCTGGCACTTGCCAGGCACTCCAGATGGCAACACATGAAATGGCTGCCAGAACAAGCCCTTCGGCATAAGCACGCATAATTCCCTCCGTCACACATTGGTCGTTGAGAGAGATCGGGTGGCGATATCGCCACCTGATCCTGTCAGTCTTAGTTCGTCAGGCTATCCACCAAAGGCGCGGCGTCTTCTTTCATCGCCGAAAGTGTTGCCTTGGCATCTGCGCCGTTTTGATAGACCGGGCCGGTTCCGCGTGAGGCCAGAAGTTCGGCAAACTCAGGTTTCGCTGCGATCTGTTCCAGTGCGTCTTCCATGGCCGCAACCACCTCGGGCGGCGTGTCTTTTGGTGCGAATACAATCACCGGGGACGATACGGCAGCGAAGGGTATCCCTAGTTCACCAAATGATGGCACGTCCGACATAATCCCGTCGCGGTCCTGACTGTTGACCGCCAGCGCGCGCAGTTGATCCTCAAAACCAGCCAATTGCTGCACGCCAAGGAAACCGAAATCAGCTTGTTCGCCAATTAGTGCTGCACGGGTCGGACCACCACCTTTGAATGGTACATCCTGTGCCTCGATGCCGTTGTTGGCCAGAAAGCCCAGGCCGCCAACATGGTGAAACCCGCCGCGTCCCGAATGCGCCCAACGAAGCGATCCTGGATCAGCCTTTGCCGCGTCGATCACGTCTTGCACGCTTTGGAATGGGCTGTCCTTTGGCACCATCAGCGATGTCTGCAACTTACCGACCTGAGCGACAAAATTGAAACTTTCCAATGCGTCAATGTCGGTGTCCCGCGTCATGGTCGACAAAAGGAACGACCCACCCGACGTCATCATCATCGTGTATCCATCCGGACGCGCACCGACGACCGAGTTGGCGCCGTTCAGACCGCCCGAACCGGGCTTGTTCACGACTACAACTGGTACGCCCAATATGCCCTCGGCTGCCGCCGAGATGGCACGTGCATAAGCATCTGTACCACCACCGGCCTTGTACGGCACGATGAGGTTGATGGGGCGCTTGGGCCAGTCGGCAGCAAAGCTGGCTGTGGCTGTTGTCGCTACGGCAACGGCGGCAATGGCCGCGTTAAGTAGTGTTCTGCGTTTCATCGGGTCCTCCCATAAGCTCGACCCTAAACTATCTAAGTTTGGGTGTTGATAAAAATGCAAAGATAACATCTACTCTTGCAAAAACCGAAAGACTGGGTGAATGAACATCAAAGCTTTGCGCGCATTCAGTATCACGTTGTCCGAAGGCTCTCTGATTGCCGCCTCGGAAATATTGCACCTGAGCCAACCCGCTGTCAGCCGATTGATATCGGGATTGGAAGCAGAACTAAGGCTTACATTATTTGATCGAAGCGGCCGCAACCTTACCCCTACGCCAGAAGGGTTCGCATTCTACCGCGAGGCAGGTCGAATTCTGGAAAATCTGGATGAAGTGCCCAGGATCGCGGCGGAAATTCGTGCTGGGCGAACGGAATCACTGCGCATCGTCACGATGCCCAGAATAGCGCAAACCTTATCGGCCCGCTCAGTAGCGAGGTTTTTCAAAGAACATCCTGACATCAACATCAGCCTGGATGTCCGGGCACGGCGCGAAGCCGGAAAGTGGTTAGCAGGGCGCGAATACGACATCGGTATTGGAGCATTGCCCGTTGAACATCCGGGAATTCGCACACAACCGTTATTGAGAGTTCGGGCACAGGCGATCCTGCCTGCAGATCACAAACTTGCCAAACGACAGGAACTCTCAGCGACTGAGCTTGTGAATGAACCTATCATCCGTTTGATGCAGGGGTTGTTACTGCGAGATCAACTGGATGACATCTTTCATTCTGCTGGCGTTTCTCCTGGCCAGTCTTGCGAAGTTGCGTCTTCCCAACTGGCGTGTTCACTTGTTGCAGAAGGGGCAGGTATAACTATCGCAGATGAATTGGTCTCAGCTCAGTTTGGTCTCGAAAACTTGATCCTGGTGCCGGTTGTTCCCGAAAAATGGATGACATTCGGGTTGTTATACCCCGTCTCGCAGGACAGAACTGAAGCTCTTTGCCGCTTTGAAACAGTTTTGCGCGATGTGGTTAGGGAACTGGCGGGTCAAAGCCCAACGTTGGAAGTGGCCATGGATTAGGACCATTCGATGATCAGATGCTCGGGGTTCAATCGCCGTTGAATGCGTCAGGCTCTACGCTGACGCAGTTGCAGAAATGATCCACATCGCAGTGTCGAGAAGGGCGACCAAGGTTTGTTCGTTTGATTGACAATGGGAGCTTAGTGAACTTATCCCCCATTTGTGGCGCGCGCAGCATTGGTAGGTGTGGGCTCTTTCAAGACCTTGGGTGCAGCGCAGCATTTCGGTTCAAGAACCACTCGCCATCAATTTGAACGGCCCATAGCCGACATCCATCAGCCCTTTGAAATACTGCGTTAGCAGCCCGCATTTCAGACATTCGCTGCGATTGCGAAAGCTAGTCTAGGTGAATTCTCACTCCGCGGTCGACAGTGGAATCGCTACCTCAGACTTGTCTCATTCATTGCTAGATTTCTATGGCTACAACAAACTCCAGCCAGCTATCGATGCCGGGGGTCAAGATCTGGGGCCAGGCACGAAAACAAATCTGAGGGCACATGCGAATTTGATTCTCTAAACCTTTTTACAATTGAATCGCGCCAATCAAACGACGTTCGTAACATCACAACCTTGTCTCGGGTTCGCCAACAAAGAATTTTAGAACCGATAAGTCGCGCCTAGCACAGGCCCCGACTGATCAAATGTAAAATCGTTGCCGTTGATTTCATGATCGAATGAGATATAGCGATAGCCACCGCGGATCAGCCACCTGTCGTTGATTGCGTAATCTGCCGTCAGCAGAATCTGCCAGGTTTCACTGTCGCTGCGGAAGCCTCCGTAGTCGACAAAACCGGAGCCCGACCACTTATCCGAGAACTGTACCCGTGCTCTGGCGCCGATGACAGGGTCGGTCCAGCTATCATCTGCCGTTGTTGTGCGCCCCGGTGCCGCGCCGGGTAGAAGGGTAAATTCCGTTTCAGTGCTGAACCACCGGAAACCCCCGGCGACGTCAACGGTGATAGTTGGCGCTTCATACACTCTGTAGCCAACATAGCCACTTAGGTATTGTGTGGTAAATGATGTCTCCAGACCCGAGCCGACAGGTCCAGGAGCGCTGTTACTGAAAGATAAGTCTGTGTAGTTGTAATCTGCAAGTATCAGCCAACGTCCGTTGGTGGCCGAGAACGCACTCATAAAGGCAAAATCGAGGTTTTCCAACGCATCCGAAAAGCTGAGAGTACCGTCCAGAGTGCCCAAAGGTGTGTCCAATGTAGTCTCTGTTTCCGGCATGAACAGGTAGATTGTGGCCTCATATGACCAATCGGATTGTTGAGCCGAAGCCACTGTGGCCAAAGATGCAAAAAAAGCTACTCCGCAAGCGCAGCTTTTCACCCAAATTGACGAAGTCATTCTGTCCCTCCCGTCAAACAATCAAGTTTGAATAAATGGTCTTTGGTTTGTGGTTGTTTAGCCATGGGCCTCATTCTACAGCTCCTTCGGTTGCCATGGAACCGCTGCCGACACGATTAATATCAGTGTTCGGGAAGAACTCGGACCAGACATGCCAGAATGCGCCTGCGCGCAGGGTTTCGACACGTTTTAGCTGACCCTGATCTGAATGGCCCCAAAAATCGCAATGGCTCACAGGTTGACCAAAGTCGTTGTACCAAACGCCTAGGCTTTCATACTTTGGATCCAAGCTGACCACGACATCTCGTCCGCCGACATTGGAATTCACGATCCACTCGTTCTCGACGATGAAATCATCAGTCCAGCAAACCGCATCCTTACCGATCGTAATTCCCCAAACGTAGGTTTTATTTGGTAACCGATCGTCCGAACGATCCATGTTGTCCATCACGGGCGCGTCTTCCTGATGCTGGCGTCCGATGCCCCAGCCAAACGTGATCTCGGTCATCATATCCAGCAGGCGCAAAAATGGGTTCGGGGATGGCTTGTTCAGAAATACCTCACCGTCAGGATAGGCCTTCTGAAACCCGCGGAACGTCATTCGAAAGGTTGGCCAGGGCTCCATTTGCGCTTCGGGTCGAAGGGGGCAGGCAGGACCGTCGGAGTTAGGGTCGCGGTCCGCCTCGCGGAAACCATAGATGTGCTGGATCGGCTCGCCCATGTCGTTATCGCGCAGGATTAGGTTATTGCCATGCTGGGCCAAAACCTCGAGATTCAACCGTCGTCCTTCTATTCGCGGAATGTAACCCTGACCCAGATTGGCCATAGCGCAATAGGTCATGACCACGTCTTCGCCACCCAAGCCATCTACATTCCCGGCCAGATGAGGGCGCATAATCTGCGCATCCGGGTGCGCGCGGGCTTGGCCGTTGTTTTCGATGACTACGACGGGCGCAGTTGGTCCGACATATTTGCGGGCTTCTTCAATTGGAAAGTACTGTGCGTCATTGAGCTGGTTCCTTAGACCCAAATGCACCCAAACGTAGGGAAACCCATAAAGAAGAAGAGTAAGCACAGCCGCTATGAGCCAAAGCCAGAAAGGGCCAGCGCCCAAAAGGAAATGCGCAAGTGTTGCCGCTGCAAATCCGCCAAGTCCGATACCGATCAGGCGATATTCATTGCGGATAAAGCGCACCATATTCTCGCGCTTTACCTTCAGCAGCATTTGAGAGACGTCGCCAAGGTCTCTGAAATAGACAAAGCCGATCCCAAGGGATGTGATCAAACCCAGTGCAAAGAAAAGTAGTCCAATCATGTGATGATCCTAAAGGCTTTGGTGCGTCGCTGCCGTTATCGGTGTTATTGCTGCGGGGCTTGGCGTTTGATCAGGAACGCCTCAACCGCTTGTCGCGATTCTGGGCGCGTGTTTTCAATCCCTTCATAGGGCACGCCATAGGCCGGCGGACTATCTGGATATTTCTCTTTACGGGCCATGTGTCGGCCCAGAATTCGCACAAACTCCTGTCCACCCCAGGCGCCAACCTCGGTTGAGACTGAAAATTCTTCGCGAGTGTCGCGATATAGGTCAAAGAATTCGGCGGCGATGGGGTTTTTGCCAGGTGGCGGCAAGATGAGTTTGAGTTGATCTTTGACGACGGCTTCGGGTTTTTTGTCTGAATATATGATCACGTGGTCGCGGCGCGATTTTGCTTCGTCGTCGAAAAGCAATGCAGCAGATTGATCCACGCCGTCAATTAAGCGATCGCGTGGGACAAACTGATCGGCACCGGCGAAGCGAGCCATTGTTGTATAGAGATCGGAGATGTGGATGATGCTGTTGAGAAGGCCATCTGCTGTGATCATGCCGGGCCACCGGATAAATGCATCAACCCGCACACCGCCCTCGGTGGTGTCGGCTTTACCGCCACGAAAGATCATCGGAGTGAACCCTGATTGCGGTGAGTATTTGGTGAAATGGCCGTTGTCGCCCATTACGATAACGATTGTATTCTCAGCCAAGCCGAGCTCGTCAATTCTGGTGAAGAGATCACCAAGCCATTGATCCAGCAACTGCATCTTGTCGACATAAAGTCCGCCGTTAGCGCTTTTAGGACCCGTTCTGCCGGTTCGTGTGTTGTCTAGCGGAATCATGGGCCAGTATTGCAGGAAGAACGGTTCTTCCCCGCCAGCCAAACGCTCCAACTCCTCCATGGTCTTGTCCTGGAAGGCTTGGTTCATCTCGTCATACTTTGCGGCGTTCCAGCGCTCGCCAGGTTCCATTCGGATTTCGCGGATCGGGCCGCCAGCTTCGCCTTCAATAACGGTCATCATGGCCGAGGCATCAGGACGGAACCACTGGTCGATGGTGTACTTATCATCGTAGTCCCGAATAGCCACCGAAACCTGTTCCTTGATCGCGTCATCATGGAAGATCGTTAGTTGCCCCTGTTGGTGGATTGCATGCTGGGCATAATCGAACCCCTGATTCATCGCCCAGCTTTCTGAAATATCCCCCATGTGCCATTTGCCAACGTGGCTGGTAGAGTATCCAGCCTGTTTTAGTACTTCCGCCAGTGTAACCTCTTCCCCTGGAAGGCCTTCCCCGGCGATATCAACCTGTGTGTTGCCCATTCCCATACGGACAGGCAGCCGCCCGGTCATTTGGGCAACGCGGGTCGGGGTGCAGGACGGTTCGGTATACATCCGAACCATACGCATCGCTTCATCAGAGAAATCATTGATATTGGGCGTCTCATAACCCCGGACGGCATTCAACTCGGGTATTCCCATATCTCCGAAGCCAAGATCATCGATCAAGACACTGACTATGTTTGGGGGTTGCCCCTTGTTCCTATCTCGAAAAGCCGCCAGAGCCTCATCAACAGCGATGTCATCTTGCACCCATTTATCCGCGTGTTGTGCCTGCAAAACATAAAACTCAGCATCGTGTTGGATTGGGTCTTCCTGCGCTTGCAAAGGTGGTGCCGTAACGCCTGCACAAAAAACCAGAAGCCATTGTAGTTTCATTCCGTCTCTCCCAGGTTTGAAGCCGAGCTTCGGTGTTTGATCTTAGATGCGTTAACCACTTGTAACATCGTTATATTCAAATATTTACTTAAATTTGCGACGTCACTGCCAGCTCATGAAAACATCACGGGTCAGTTCAGTTTCCGGACGCAGGTTTTCGATGCCCTCATAGGGGGTGCCTTTGCCGATCTCTGAATGTGGATATTTGGCGATCATCTTCTGGTGGCGCTTTATCATATCCTGAAAAGATGCACCGGCCCAAAGCGAGTAGCCAACCAACGGGTGTTCCTCACGAGGGTCCCGATAGATGTTATAGGTTGGAGCAGCCGCCCCGGGTTGACCAGGGGCAGGAAGGTGCATCTTGAATTCTTGTTTAACGACCGAGCGCAAGACAGGACCTTCGTAGACATAGACATAGTCGCGCCGACCGTTCCCCTCGCCGTTCAACAGTAACGCCGTCTGGTCAATGCCGTCTATCACTCGGTCCCTTGGGATAAAGGCGGTGGCTCCGGCAATTCGCGCCATTGTGGTGAAGATATCTGAAACATGAACGATGTCGCCAGCTGCAGTGTTGGGTTCGATCACACCGGGCCAGCGAATGAACGCATCGGTTCTTACTCCGCCTTCAAGATGCTGAGTTTTGCCTCCGCGATAGATTAGTTGGTTCAGGCCGGATGAGCCTTCATAATGATACATCAGACCATTATCTGCCATCAGAACAACAATTGTGTTGTCCGCCGTGCCGGTTTCTTCAAGCTTGGCCAAGAGATCTCCAATCCATCCATCAAGCAGTTGCAGCTTGTCAGCATGAAACCCGCCATTTCGTGAAATTGCCTGATCCGGGTAGACGAAGTTCAACGGGTACAGCGGCCAGTATTGCAAGAAGAACGGCGCATCCTCGGAGGCTACACGTTCGAGTTGCTCCAGCGCCTGCCGTTGATATCGTTCGTTCATCTCTTCATATTTGGCCTGCGTCCAAACCTCACCGGCTGACATGTCTACTTCCAGGGCGGGCCCACCGGCTTCGGCCTCGACACCGGTGACAAGACCATATGGCTTGAAGCGCTCATCCAGCAGGAACTGATTGTTCTGCCCCTCGGGCACGTAACCGAGCATGGCGTTGGACCTCATTGCCTCGGGGATCATGAGGCTCAGCTGCACTTGCTGGTGTAGTGGAAATGCGGCCCAATCGAATCCTTGATTGTGTGGGTACGATTGCTCAATGTCACCTTGGTGCCATTTGCCGATATGCGCCGTATTGTAGCCGACTTGTTTCAGTATCTCCGGCAGTGTCACTTCGCTGGTCGGAAGACCTTCTCCGACCAAAGCCACTTTGACCTCTTCGACACCGGCGCGTATCGGGTGGCGCCCTGTCAGCATGGCGGTACGTGTGGGAGTACAAGAGGGTTCGGTATACATGCGCATCAGCGACATGCCTTCGGTAGCCAACTGATTGATGCTGGGTGTCTCGATCCCCATGACGTAATTCATCTTGCGGTCACCCATCTGACCAAAGCTTACATCATCGATCAAGATGTAGAGGAAATTAGGAGGTTTGCCGCCATTGGCCGCACGAATTTCGGTCAGCTTTGCGTCGACTTCAACGTCTTGCGCATCCCATGCCTCACCAAACTGCGCGCGAAGGAATTCGAACTCGCCGTCATGAACAATCGGGGTTTCCTGAGCAAGCGCGGAGCCGGCACCAATCAACAACGCAGGCAAAATGTATCTAAGTCTCATGTCAAACCTCCAAATCTTTGTTCCGTACCGATTCCGAATCAAGGCCATGCGCCTGCAGCCGTCCGTCAATACTGCTGCGCAGGTCCGAAAGGCTTTCTGCCAGATCGGCGAGATAGCGCATCTGAAGAACAGACTGCGACCTTGGCGGCACCGCCAGTTCGGCGAAGACCTCTTTGTAGTCGCGGCAAATTCGATCAAACTCTTGGTCTTTTGCCCGCAGGTCCCGCAGCAGGCGACCCGCTTCGGGAAATTGGGATTCAAAGAACTCATCATCCGTCATTGGCAGCGCCCTTCAGGCATTCGTTTGCCAAGCATGCACCCAACAGAAAATGTATTGAACGTATAAAGCCGCATGCTACCGTAGCACCATGGCGACAAACCCTTATTGCGAAAGGATAGTTCTTTGACCGTCAGCATGGACGATCAGGAACAGAATGACATTCAACAGTTCTCGGCCGAGCAGGTGCGCGATGCGTTGGATAGGGTTCAGAAGTCAGATGAATTCAAAGGGTCCGCCCGCATGCGGTCTTTTCTGTCTTATGTTGTGATGGAATCGCTCGAGGGTCGTTCCGAACAGATACGCGCCAAAACCATTGCGATGGATGTTTATGGATACGACGCGGATGAGCTATTGAAACGCGAAGGCGTCGTACGCGTGGATGCGGGACGTGTTCGGCGAAAACTCCAAGCTTATTATGAAAGTAAGGGGATTGCTGACGAATTGGTAATCTCATTGCCTGTCGGGAGTTACGCACCCGAGTTTTTGCCAGGCTCCAATCGACGCAGCCAACCATTACGCGGAAGGCGGCAGGCTTACGCAGCCGTTATCTCGCTTTCACTTCTAGTAGCCGGTATTCTAGTCGGTGTTCTGATCGGCCGCGGTTCGCAATCTGTTGCTCCAATAACTGGCAAAGCTGCGATCTACGACGTGTCGCCAGCCCGCGTCGAAGCAATGAACCTAAGCAACGCAGGCCGGGATCTGATTTTTCCGGTTACAGATTTGGCAGGCCTTCAACCAGCGTTGTTGATATTTCAAACAGCAACTGAACGAGATCCGTTTTATTACGGGGGGTATGCTGGCGCTTCTCAGGTCGAAACCATGTTCGCCATCATGAAATCTGGCGATCCCGGTTCTGATGAGTTTTTGCACGCGGCCGACAAGAATAGTGCTTATGCTTTGGAATTGGCTCCGGATGCAGCATGGCCGCTTTCAGCGCGAGCCTGGTTTGAATTTGGGGTGGGCAATTACGATAGCGCAGTTCGATTATCCCAACGGGCCGTAGGTTTGGCACCCGATGATTCACATGTTGCTGAATTCGATGCCTTGATTTCCCTTTATACATCTGATTTTGAACGAGTTTTGTCTCAATCAGCGCGATATAGAGTCCTGGCCTCACAAGGAGGGGGACTTGTATTTGACAATGCATTGGGTGCGGCTCAGTTCCATACGGGAGACTATGCTGCCGCAATCAGGACGTTTGATGAAACAATATCGCGTGGTGGGCCGTTCGGACCAATTTCCGCAGCTTACCTTATGGCAGCCCACTGGAGGAACGGAGAACAAGCAGAGGCACAGCGGCTTGCAAAAGTATTTTCGGACACTTGGCCAAGCTTCCCTCTCGAAGCACTGAAGGCTCGAGTGTTTGTAGACCCGCAGCCAGTTCAAGAGCTGATCAGTGCAATGAAGGCTGCGGGTTGGTCAGGAACCGTCAGGCCCTGATTCTACGCAGTAGGATGTGTCACAATCAATTTGCTTAGATTGGAATGACATAAAGACCAGCGTAAAAATGCCAGCGCCATGCCGCGAAGTAGAGTTTGTTTGCGCCGCCCTCGGACAGCGCAGGTGTATCGGTAATAGTCATTTAGTGGCCTCCAAGCACAATCGCGCCGCATCCAGCGGGATACGGGCATCTTTGATTTCAATAGAAGGTAATGAAATCAGGCGTGAGGCAGGTCGCGGGTCAAACGCGCGGGATCGAGATCATTGCGCTCGGCAACGCGCTTGGCGATAAATTCGAAAGTTTGCGTTGCTGTGGTCTGTACGAAGCGTGGACAACTGTCTTGAATCAGAACGGACGTGTTGCTGATGCGGCAAGCTTCGCAATCAACGGTCACTGGTGCGCTGTCGCCATCTATATTTCCGCAGATGCCGCTCAACTGCCCGCCTGCCGCAATATAGGCGGTGAGTTCCGGGGTCGTAGACATGGGAGCTGTCCGATGCGCAAAGCTCAGCATTCGTGACTTTGGGCTCAGAGCCGACCTCAGATGCGGCGCGGCATCTGCCAGTTTCGCAGAACTAGCATCGTGGCAGAACGGCCCATAAGAGACATTCTACAACCGAGCGGATTACTGAAATACAGCGTTGCAAACCGGCGTTTGCTGCCAGTGCATACCCATTCGCAGCAATATCTACACTATCCGGGAAAGACCGGAATTGGTCACGACAGCGGTCGTTCTAACATTTTGGCTGCAGACAAGCTGTCAGGCGGTACAAAAATCTCGCAGTATCGAATTAAAGAGCCCCGGCTTCTCTAAATGCGCCGCGTGAGCACATCCAGGTATCACGGCGAGGTTGGCGTCGGGAATTGATTGCCACAATTGTTCGGTTTGGCTCCATGGATAGGTCCGATCCCGGTCACCCCAAATCACCAACGTACGGGTCATGATATCCGCCAAATGTTTGGCGCCGCTCCAACTTTCCATTGCGTCGAGCCCAATTAGCATGGTTTGCAGGCTGCATTGTTCTGCAATCATAGCACAGTCCTCATAGGCCGCAGCTTTTCCCCGATCAAGAAACCAGGTTGCCGCAATACGTCTGGCCGTGGCTCTTGGTCCTTCTGTATTGGCCCGGCGCTTTGAAGTGTCGATCGTCTCAAACCGGCCGGGTAAAATGCCAATCGTTCCGGTGCCGTAAAGCACCAACCGGTCGATACGTTCGGGTGCGCGGGTAACCATTTCTTGGACGATCATCCCGCCCATTGAATGGCCGATCAGGATAAATCGCTCAATTCCCCGCCCGGTTAATTCGCACAGCGCCCACTCGGCAAATCCAGCAATACTGGTAGGGGCCTCGAGATGCGCATTCTCACCAAATCCCGGTAAGTCCAAGGCTACGACGTTGAAACCGGCCAGGGCTTCGACTTGCCCTAACCATTGTCGACTGCCGCCCAAAAATCCATGGACGAATACGACAGGTGTCATTTGCGCCCACCCTGTACAATGCGATCAAGGATCATGGCGCAGAAAAGGATCGCAAACCCGGCGAGGATGCCTTGGCCCACATTGGCATATTGCAATGCTTCCAGCACGTCCTCACCCAGCCCCTTGGCGCCAATCAGCGAGGCCACGACGACCATCGCCAGCGACAACATAATCGTCTGGTTGATCCCCGCGCGGATCGATGGGCTTGCTAATGGAAGATCTACCTTAGTGAGCAAGTACCACTTATTGGCACCGAAACTAATAGCTGCTTCGCGCACGCTTTCTTGTACACCACGCAGACCAAGAACGGTCAATCGTACCACCGGTGTGCCGCCAAAAATCATCGTGACCACAACCGCCGCTGGCTTTCCAACGCCGAAGAACGCAATCACAGGCACCATGAACACGAAGGCTGGCATGGTTTGCATGAAATCCATGATCGGCTGGATAAACGCATAGAACCGTGGGCGACGGGCAGCAAACATGCCGAGCGGAATTCCTATAACAATCGACAGACACGCCGCTGTCCCCAACAAGGCCAGCGTCGTCATGGCACCTTCCCAGAAACCCAGCAGGCCCATATAGGCCAGAAATGCGCCCGAATAGATCGCCGTGCTGATGCCCGCTGTCAGCCAGGTCAGCAGAATAATCAAGCTCGCAATCACGATCCATGGCGTCTGAACCAGTATGACCTCTAGCGCATCCAACAGAGTGCGGATGCCGAATGTCAGCCCATCAAAGAAGGTCTCGCTGTTGCGTACGCACCAGGCGATGAAATCTTCTACCCAAGTGATACTGGTCAGGCGGATGTTTGGGTCTGTCGGAAAATGGCTAAGCAGTGAAAAGCGCCCTGGGAAGCTGTAATGCAACATTGCCGCGGCGACGATTAACGCCATGAAGATTGCGCTGAACACGATCTGCGACACCGGCATGGCCGAACGGATCGAACGATCCGATAGCCACTCCGAGAAACGCGCCTCAAGCGCCCAGTTCGCCACCTGCGACTGTATGAATTTGATGATGATCAGTATGATCAGGCCGGTTAGAATGATGTAAGGACCTTCAGCTGCCATCGCCTCGGCCTCGGCACGGATACCCCCTATGTTTTCTTCAAGCGAGTCCACCGTTCGCTGATAGACATCGATCTTGTCCGAATTGTTTTCGATAGCCGCCGCCAATTGCTGACGGCGCAGTTCAAGCGTCCCTTCAATCGATGCAATACGCTCCATTGCCTCGGCTGCCAGATCGCCGAACAACCCTCGCGCAATCTGCACAAAGGCTATAGTTTCGAGGATCAGAAATGGTAACGCCCATGACCACAGACCTCGCGCACCGAACCAGACCGGACCAAACAATCCGGCCATCAGATTGAAAGTTGGTGTAAAGCGGGACGATGCACCAATCTTGTCGAAATTACGGATATAGTAGTCAGGGCTGGTGCGCACAAATGTGCGAATGCTTTCACGCCGCTCTTCGGCATAGGCAAGGGCCGCTTCGCTTTCGGTATCTTCCAGCGGGTTCACATCAGAAATGCTCATGACACTTCGGTCCCTTCGATCACGGTGCGCAACAGATCGGCACGGGTTATGACGCCAACATCCACGCCGCCGTCCTCCACAAGGATTGCGCTACTGTTGTCGATCGCCAGATTGATCAGCGTGCTCAGATTTTCGTCTTCATTCACGCGCGGGGCATCCGACGGTAGCGGTCCATGGGCCGCAATATGTTCTGGAATTGGCCGCATGACCGCATGGGCGCGCACCACTTTGAGGCGTGAAATACCTGCAACGAAATCAGCCACATAGTCATCAGCGGGGTTCATGACGATGTCTTCGGCTGTCCCGATCTGCACCACCTTGCCGTCCCGCATGATGGCGATCCGATTGCCGATGCGGACGGCTTCATCAAGGTCATGGGTAATGAAGATTGTAGTCTTCTTGAGAATCTTGCTCAGCCGGATGAATTCATCCTGCAATTGTCGCCGGATCAGCGGATCAAGGGCCGAAAACGGTTCATCCATCAAAAGCACGTCGGGGTTGGCGGCCAAAGCGCGGGCCAGACCCACACGTTGTTGCATGCCACCGGACAGCTCGTGTGCGAACTTTGACCCCCAGGCGCCCAGTTCGACAATATCGAGAATAGCAGCAGCCTGACGCATGCGTTCATTCTTGCTGACCTGTCGGATTTCCAGTGGCATTGCCACGTTATCCAACACCGACCGATGCGGCATCAGCGCAAAGTTCTGAAACACCATACCGATTTTGTTGTTGCGAAACTGCTGAAGCTCTTTTGGCCCCAAGGCCATGACATCAGTGCCTTCGATTTCGATCTTACCAGCTGTCGGCTCCAGCAGTCGGTTGAAATGGCGAACCAGGGTGGATTTACCGCTGCCTGACAGACCCATGATGCAAAAAATCTCACCCCGGTTTACCGACAGGCTGACATCAGCGACGCCGACAACACAGTTGTATTCGGCCAGCACTTGGGACTTTTCCAACCCACGGTCGCGGATCGCCCGCAGCGCCACTTCGGGCCTGCCTCCGAAAATTTTCCAGACATTCGAAATTTCGATAACGGTGTCGTCGCTCATAGGTCCTCCAGAGATCTGCTTTTGGGTGGCGCCAACAGATGCCGCCACCCTGTTTCTGGAAGTGGGATCAGAGACCCAGCCAAGCGTCGACGCGATCCGGGTTCGCATCGACCCATTCGCGGGCAACCTCTGCCGGATCGCGACCTTTGCCGCTGATCTCATAGGCGAAACCGCTGACATCATCTGCAGTCAATGCGAAATTCGCGAAGAAATCAGCAATCGCAGGTGAGCGGTCTGGCAACGTATTGGACCATGCGATCTGGACGTTCTTCAGGGCGTCTTTGGTGGCAACACTGGATTTGCTATACCAATCCGGATCGTCCGATGGCTGCACCATCACGTATTTTGCCGGGTCGAAAGTCGGCTCGCTCAGCATTTGAACGTCGAACATGTACCAGACCGCGTGTGGCTTATAGCAATAGAAGGCATAGCCCTCGCCTTTGGCGATGCTGTCTTTGATACGCGCGGTCTTCACGCTTTCTTCTGCACGCACGGGCTCGATGAAATCAAGCAGACCGTAGTCGCGCGTTTTAACCTCATTCACATTGGCCGACGCCCAGCCCGGGGCGCCAATCCACATCTCACCCTTGCCATTGCCGTCGCTATCCATCAGGGCAGCGACGTCAGGGCGGCCCAGATCAGCTATGTCGGTGATATTGTTGGCCTCACCAAAGTCCTTGCTAACGCAAAAGCCCTGATTGCCTTCATAGGGGTTCGACGACAGGGTTACTGTGCCCGCTTCGTCTACATATTTCTTGGTAAAGCTTTCCTGGTTGGGTAGCCAGACATCAGGATGCACGTCTATGTCGCCTTTGCCCTGATCCATGGCCTGAAAGATGGTGGCATTGTTTCCGGGCACATATTCAACCGTCCCTCCGATGCGTGTTTCGACAACTGCACCCAGAAGATGAGCAATTGCCTGCGCGCCGGTCCATGACGGCACACCGATTTTAACCTCTTCAGCAGCGAAAGCGGGTATCGCATAGATACCAACCGCCGCTGCCATGCCAAATGCCTTCAGCTTCCTTCTCATAATATTCTCCTCTGTTGATTTGCGCCGTATTTTGGCGTCGTATTTTTTAGTCAGTTTCTTTCCCATCGCTCGGCGGTGTCGTACAAAGTCGTCTCGGGCTGCGACTTCGGACGGAAGGGGAAAAGGGGGACAAACCGCCAGGCCCTAGCCTGAAGTCTAGAGCATGAGGTTTTCTGAGGGCCAATTCGAACATTTCATCAAACTATTCCCGCAATGCATAGTTTTGAGTATGCTCGACCAATGCTTCCTTGGAAATGCAGGTACACACATTGGATTTGAACTGGCTGCGCGACTTTGAATGCCTCGCCCGGACACTGAACTTCACCCGAGCCTCCGATGAACGCAACATCACACAATCCGCATTCAGTCGTAGAATCAAAGCGTTGGAGAGCTGGGTCGGGCTGCCTCTGGTCAATCGCGCCACCTATCCTGTTCAATTGACAGAAGCAGGTCAACAATTCTTGCCGGTCGCTTTAGCGGCGATCTCACAACTGTCAGAGTCCCGTCAATCGCTGCGGGATGCCGATCGTGGGGATAGCCGTTTCATCCGGTTTTCGGTCCTCCACACGATCGCGGTTAATTTTTTGGCAAGTCGCATCGAAGAGTTGCAGATGCAAATTCCCGATCTGCGCACTCGAGTATTGTCCGATTCCCTAAGCACCTGCTGTGACCTGTTGGTCGAGGGCGCAGTGGACATTCTCTTGTGTTACAATCACCACTCGGTTTCACCGATGATTGATGAAACCGCATTTGAGCGAAAAGACCTGTTAAAGGATCGTCTGGTGCCAGTGGCTACAGCTGATTCAGCGCGTGCCATGGGTTGGAGCCTCGCAGAGCAGGATGGCCCACCCATCCCCTATCTGGCATATGATCGTTCTTCGTTTTTAGGCATGGTTGTAGAAAATACCATAGACCGCAAACCCCTGAACGCCGAGACGATTTATGTTGATAGTCTGGTTGAGACAATCAAGAGACGCCTGATTACCGGAAGCGGCTTTGCCTGGATGCCCGAAACTGCGATTTCGCCAGAGCTGGACGCGGGATTGCTGGTGCCAATCGGCGATGACGCGTGGTGTGCCACCTTGACGATTTCCGCATTTGCCAATCCGGCGACCTTTGATCAGACAGCGCAACAGCTTTGGGACCAATTATGAACAAAGGTATCTGTTGACTTACAGATTGCCTCCGAACGCTGTGGCGCACTTAATTCAATCGCCTAAACTTGCCCTGCGTGGGAAAATTCGACAATCGCCTGGACAAGCAGGTCAATCGTATCAATGGCATTGACCTCGGCCGCAACACTATCAGCGATGAGCGAGAATTCTGAGCAAGCCACAAGCTGCAGGTCGGCCCCTGCGGCAACAAGTTCTTTCGAGGCAACTCTTAGTGTTTCGCGCCCTTCATTGCACGGACCGTCAGTCTTAATTTTTCGGATCGCTGCAAGCATTTTTTCATCGTCTGCCGGCCAAACAACCGAAAGCCCGAGCGTTTGCAGCGTTGTCTCGAATAGATAAGTACGTTGTACGGCTGGCGAGGCAAGCATTCCGATACATCCCCCTGACCCAAGCGTCCGAGCTGCATATTCAGCTGCCAGTTCGATCAAGTTCAGCAAGGGGATGTCCACGGAATCCGTAATCGCCTTGGCATAGTGATGGGCGGTGTTGCACGGCATCGCCAGCGCTAAGGCTCCAGCATCTTCAAGCCGACGCGCCATAGCTGCAAGCGTCGGCCCCGGATCCTCTCCGACGCCCTCGAGCAGATGACGAACCCGCGACGGCACCTGCGGGTTCATGTCGATCAACAAAGGTATGTGGTCTTGGTCATCAGTTGCGGGTACGGCCGCCACCAGCTTGCGCTGGAGGAGGATCGTCGCTTCGGGGCCCATACCGCCAAGAATTCCAACCGGGCGCAGTGTCATGGTTCAGACAGTCACCCAGCGGTTTTGATGATCAAAGGCAAAATCATACCCCCCAAGGGCTGCGGCACCCCCTGTGTGCAGGAACACAATCCGTTCGCCGTTGAACTCACCCTTCCGTGCAAGATCAATCAGACCGGCTGCACCCTTGGCGGAATAGCACGGATCGAGAAGGATGCCTTCGAGCTCTGCAAACATCTGGATCGCCTCTATGCCGCTTGTCGTTGGCAGGCCATAACCCTCGCCGACATAGTCAGTATTGGCCTTCACGTCTTCGCGCTTGACCACACCTGCGCAGCCCAGTTTTTCAGCAGTTTTGCAGGCGAGGTCAAAAACCATCTGTTCTTGCTTGGGCTGAGGCGCCCTTGTGCCGATGCCCAGCACGGGCACCTGCGCATTCATGGCACACATGCCCGTCACCAATCCGGCCTGCGTTCCTGAAGAACCGGTTGCATGCACCAATCTGTCAATTTGCAAACCGCTGTTATTTGCTTGTGCCAACAGTTCAAAGGCCGCGTTAACATAGCCGAGCGCGCCGGTCGGGTTCGATCCGCCGCCAGGAATGACATAGACATTGTGCCCTTCAGCGCGCTTCTTTTCCGCTGCCTTTTCCATCTCACCCGGCATGTCGTGGCCGCCGGGAAACTTCTCGGTAGTTGCGCCATGCAAATGGTCTAGCAGGACGTTGCCGTTCGTATTGTAGTTTCCATTTTGGTAACCGGTGCGATCCTCCAAAAGGATGTGACAATCAAGCCCCAGCTTGGCGGCAAATGCAGCCGTCTGCCGACCGTGGTTGGTTTGCGTGGCCCCTTGGGTCATCACCATGTCGGCGCCCTGCGCCTCGGCCTCAGCCATTAGGAATTCAAGCTTGCGCGTCTTGTTGCCACCGGTCGACATACCGGTGCAATCATCGCGTTTGATCCATATTTCGACCCCCAGCTCTTTTGACAATCGAGTCATGTGTTCAAGCGGTGTTGGAAGATGGGCAAGATGCAGGCGGGGAAAACGGGCAAGGTGCATGTCATGGTTCCTAATATTTGCTTTTGTCAAGTTACTACGCGCTGAGGCGCATTCATAATTCGAACTTCGGTACATAAATTGCAGGAATTGCATGTTGTCACGAACTGCACTATCGATCCGCCATGCGTCTTGAGTGGATCGATGATATATTAGCCGTGCTTGATAGCGGCTCTCTCGCCCGCGCCGCTGAAAAGCGATTGCTGACGCAATCTGCGTTTACTCGGCGGGTGCGGCTTATCGAAGACAACATCGGCGCAACGCTGTTTGATCGCCGCCGCAAGCCAGTCTCTTTGATGCCAGGCGTGCGAGAACTGGAATTTGAATTACGTGAACTCAGCACCCGGCTGCAGAGGCTTCGACACACCTTAAAGACAGCGAGTGATCAGCTAGGCAAATCGCTGTCTTTTGTTTGCCAACACGCGCTCACCACGACAATTTCACCCGAAATTGTTCGTGTTTTAACTGAAGCTGGCGAAATCTCGGTTCGTGTGCGTTCAGGAAATCAAGACGAGTGCCTGATGCATCTGATTTCAAAAGAAGTTGATTTTGCCATCATGTACGCGGTGCCTGATGACAGTATTCAAGAACCCGCTAACGCGTTTGAAACCAAAACACTCGGGATGGATACTTTGATTCCAGTCTGTGCGCCTACTGTGCGCACGCAAGTGACGGAAGACGTAATTCCTACAATCAGCTACCCGCCCGAAGTCTTTCTCGGGCAGGTCTATTCCAGAATGATTGCGCCGCGATTACCTGAAGGTAAAACCGCAGTACCCAGAGCTGAAACCGCGCTTACATTGGCCATTCTAGAATACGCCCTGAATGAAATCGGAATTGCCTGGCTGCCCCACTCGCTGGTCGCGACCCACCTTTCTGACGGCAGGCTTATGTGCATCGAAGATGTGCTGCCCACTCAAATTCTGGCAATCAGGATGGTCCGCTTGGCAGAATCTCAGCCAGATCATGCAGAACAAATATGGAAACAACTTGAAGACATTTTAAGTTTCTAGTTTTCCCGCTGCACTCTCTATCCCAAATGGCAAGCCGCCCCTAAACAGAAGGGCTTGATTTTCCCTTACACACCCTTCGCCAGACCGAAAAAAACGAAGCCCACACGCAAAACGCTTCGTTATCGGAAAACTGCTACATCCTAAGCACCTGATCCTGGCAGCAGTCGTCTCTCGAACAAAGCCGCCCATGCCGGTTTGGATGCGAACGTCTGCTATTCATCCCAATACAAATAAGCCCACACCCTTGACCAAGCGCCCTAGCACATTTAGGCAAAATTGATCTGCCCGCCGGGACGGCCCGGCCAGGAACGGCGCTTAGTCAGGACGACCTGATAAAACTGAGGTCGAAGATGACAACCAAACACAAAAATGCAAAGAAACTAATCGAGGGTCGACCCGCCCTAATCGTGATCGACATTCAGAAGAGCACGTTCATTGATAACAGCGCAATCCGCTCAATCGACAATATGCCGGGCTATAGGGAACGAATGATCGCGGCGCGCGATTTGGTTGACGCTGCACATCAAAACAATGTGCCCGTCATCTTCATTCAGGAAGTTCATCGTTCCGACCGGATCGACTTCGGCCGGGAGCTGGATGGCGATGAGGACATACACTGTCTCGAAGGTGATCCACGGACAGAGGTTGCCAAAGAAGAGATGGGATATCGCACTGGTGACTATTTAGTTCCGAAGCGGCGTTATTCTGCGTTTTTTGGAACCGATTTCGAAATTCTGCTACGCGGCCTGAAGGTAGATACTCTGATACTATGCGGAGGGTTGACCGATGTCTGTGTGCACTACACGTTCGTTGATGGCCACCAATCAGACTACTTTTGCCGCGTTGTGGAGGATTGCGTCGGCGGGTCATCGCTCCAAGCCCATGAAGCTGCGCTTAGAGCAATGGAGTATTTGCAAACCGGCGCTGTTCAGAACCGTGAAACAGTTATCAACGCGATCTCTTTACTCTGATCCGAAATGGCTTCTTTATTTCTATTTCACATTGCCTAAAGCCCAAACCAGCCATTGGAATGTGTCGAAGGCTGTTAGGTTTGGGCTCAGAGCCGACCTCGGAGCAACCGCGACATCTTATTGGAGGGCTCAGATCGCGGCGATGAGGACGGCCCAGAGCCGACCTTGAGCATGGTGCTCGATTGCTGCAGTCGCAGCCCGCTTTGCTGCCATTCGCTGCACTAGCGAGAAAGGAGGCCTGTCGAACTCACGAACTGCGGGACAGCGGCGACTTGCATTCGAAATCTAATGCCGTCTTCGCTTCCGGTTAGTTGGGTGTGTATTGGCGACGTAATTTTGCCATGCGATCACGGTCTGTTTCGGGTTATCGCCACTCACCGCGTACACGCCAGTGGCAACAATCGGTGTTGCGGAGCGTGTCTCGTTCTCTTCTGTGAGCCCTTCGGATTGTGGGCCCGGGAATTCAGAGAGATACGCCACCCCCGAAACTCTCAAACCCGTTTGTTGTTTCGGTCACATCCGCCTCGAAATGGAGGATTAAGGGCATTACCAAGGGCTCGATGTGCTCATTCCATACCGGTCCTTTGTAGAAACTTTCTTTGATCCTGTCTCGCTCCTCGAGCGACGAGAATGCCCGCATCCAGTGGACTTTGTCAGGATTGTCCAGATCCCGCAGAGGACCAAAGACCAGCATCCCGGCGTCGCGCAGTGCAACACGGTTCTCCTGCTCAAAGAACTCGATAAACTCCTCGCGACGTCCGGGTTTTAGTGTGTAGCGACGAACTTCGATAATCATGTGTGTAACCTGTTCGCTCAGAAAGTTCTCTTGGGGGAAGTCTGTTGAGATTGATCCTTACCGTACCACTTAACGTACTCATTTGTGACACTAGGAACTCAAAACTTCCTGGGTTTCCGCACCCACGTCAATCTTGATAACCCATGATATCTCCCTCCGCATTATGGATGTGGTTGATACCAAATCTCTGTAGAAGTCCGCCAAGTTCGAACAAAGTCTGTCCAGACCCACTAGCCATCGATTGACCGAAATAACGGATCTTGCCGCATATGAATTTCATACGTCGAATTTCGGGGCGATGCCGCATGCATTTTCTTGATGAATCCGGTCGAACATCCGACTGCCTCCAGCCGAGGTGACCGAGCCAAAGACGCCTCTTCCTTCGAGTGCCTATTTTAAACGAAATCAGTATATTATCCAGAATCTGTACAACTCCAAAAGCGTCAATCTTGAGTGTGAACTACAGTTCAGCTTGTACTAGGGTTGAATAGTGTTCAGCGCCTTGAACCAAGTTTATTGTGGCTTTTTCACCAAACACACCCTTTAGCGAGTGAGACATTTCAACCGGCGACCAAGTGTCATTAGTCCCGTGCCAAAGGACGACGTCGCACTGCACCGCTGACATAGTTTCGCTCCAATCCGCGACATAGGCGCTGATAAATGCAAGATAGGCCGCTGGCCTCTGTACGAAGCTCTCCGATAGCGCCTTTTTCATAACGCTGACGAAGGTCTCGTCTTCTAAAAGAACTCTTTCCGCAGGGCCGCACTTTGCGAACAATACTTTGACCATAGTTTCTGGAAAAAACCGGGTCAGCAAACTTTGAAGACGCGTCAGAATCCGGAGTATCCTTGGACGCTTCATGGCCAACTCAAAAACCGGTTTTCCCGCCATCTTGGGTAGAAAATCACCTATGAAAAGTGGGGCAGCGGGCGATATCAATGTTAGTCGGCCAACCAGGTTTGGCCTGGACGCCGCAACTTTTATTGCCGCCATGGCGCCGATGGAAAAGCCAACCACATGCACACACTCGCCGTCGTTTTCCCCCAACGCTGTATCTATGGCATCACAAAGATCTGCGTCGATGGCCTTCGGATCAAAGTTCAGCAAATTCAGAGCAATGGCTTCAATACCAGGATTGGCCTTACTTAGTAGCTCCGCATCTGATGGGCTGCCAGGCATACCGTGGCAAAACACTACTTTCTTCATGATCGTATTCCCGAGTGGTTTAAATGTGGCGCCACAGATCAACTGCCAACCGTCAGATCATCTAAAGTTCCACCGTCGCGCAGGAAGTCGCTCCAAACCCAGGCCATGCGGTCTACAAACCACATCTTGCCGCCCGAGATCACAACCATGCCGAGGCAAGTGAACCCTAAGTCGAATGCCCACAGACCATAGGCAAACGGCAAAAGACCAGCGCCGCTGACAATGGCGACCGTATTTGCGACGCGCTTATGATGTTCCGCAACTTTGTCGCGATGCCGCAGCCAGACACGCTCGCCGAGAACACCCTGTGCAGACCAACTGTCGAAAGTCTCCGGCCGCGAAAAAGCGCGTGGGTTGATCCATATCCAGACAAGAACTATGCCGACCGCAAGCCACGCCCAATAATCAATCCAGGCTCTGCTCCAGATTGCAAACGCCAGAAGAGGCAGGGGTGTCAACACACGGGTCCAAACGGACCAAGGGTTTGCATGTCGCAGCCAAACCTCGTCCTTCATGCCCATAAGGCGTTCGGAAAATCGAGCTATGTCCATCTTTGCAACTCCTGGATCCACCTCTCCGAAAATGGAAAGGGTCGAATTGATTGAAGTGTATGACGACGCTGGGCCGCTCGTCAGTTGGTAGGCGTCTGGTTTCTTATTTGAACCAGGGCTTCAGCCCAGGCATTGGGTTGGTCGTACATCACCATATGGGCAGCGCCATCGATACGGGTAAAACTCTTCGCTGGAGCCTTCAGGTGTTCGTAATATTCCTGTGCAAGATCGGCTGGTGTGTTCTGGTCTTCTGCTCCGGTTATAAAGTGGACCGGTAGATCTAGGACCGGGTGCGAGGTGAAGAGGTCGTATGCGCCAACAATCTCAGGCTGTTCAATTGCTGTGCTCGATAGCTCAAGGCCGCGGGGATAGTTATTAACCTGTGCGTCCGTGTAGTAGGGGCTCTGCCCTTCTAGCACATAAGAGAGATAGCGATCCCATAGCCCTTCGGTGTGAAAGTCTCCTGCACCGTATTCTGCCAAAACTTCACGCTGAACAGTGAGATCTGCCTCGTCCAATGAATCGAATGGCTCAATTGCCTTGAGCTTCCGCTGAGTTTCAACATCGCCACGAACTTTCGCTTGATCCAATACCCACTCAAAACCCATGCTCATACTGCGCACCCACGCGACACGCTCAGACGTTGGGATGAACGCGTGATAGGGGGAACTATCCTCTGCGATAGTCATGAAACCCAGCGCGCTGCCCCACGAATGACCGCTCAGAAATATTTTCTCTTGCCTGAAGCGGTCGCGTAAGAGGTTGGTGAGTTGAAGCGTATCCGCCACCAACTTGGATGGCGTGATATCCTCTATCGTGAGATCGTCGTTGAATGAACTTCCGGCTCCACGTTGATCCCAATGGACAACGACAAAGTTCTCTTCCAACAAGGGCGTGTGGAACAGATCGACCCAGGGCATCACGGCACCACCCGGACCCCCGTGCAAAAATAGCAGGACCGGTTGGGACAAATCACAAGTGCGAATAAGTATCGTTTGCTCAATCCCGCCAAGAACAACTATTTCCTGTGAAACGAAGCTTCCGAAACACTCTATAGCTGCAACATCTTCGCCGCTGCGCGTCACGGCAATTTCTTGACGATCCTGGGCAAATGACGACCCAGCAAAATTGGCGGCACAGAATGTCAACAGTAAGAGACGGCGTTGAAGCTTGAATGAGTACATTGTTCGCTGTCCATTGGATTAATGCATTGTGGTGGTGTCTCGAATTCGGTTGCGACCTGAACTCAATATCTCAGATAGAGATTGGGCTCGCGCTTGCCATATTCTGGGAGACCGATATCGCGACGCATGTGATTAGATAGGAATGCCAGCTCGCCATGTTTGGGTAAACGCGGGAAAACAGGACCGCCCATAAACGCTGGGCGTTTCGAGACCATAAAAGTAAGATAGTCGAGCCAAGCTTTTACTTTAGGTGGTATTAAGTTTAGCCGCTCGGTCTTTAGAGTTGGCACGTTAGTCACCTGGCGCCTCTCCGGAATTTGAAGGTGGTAGAAAAATGGGGAACCGTTTGAAGTCCCCCGTCATTTTCGAAATCTCGAATGGCTTCGGCTAGAACTTGTAGGACACCCGAAGCGCAACAGAGTCAGCAGTGATATCATCACCCGACGTGTCATATGTGTCTCGCAGGTATTCAAGACCAACCAGAACCCTGTCCGTCGCGCGATACGTCACGCCAACACCGGCGGAATAGCCGTCTTCGTTCTTGGATCCGCCATCAATGTTTGCATAGCCAATCACGCCATAGAGGTATGTCCGGCCAAATACATGACCACCTTTGAACTTCAGGCGTACAGTATCGACTTTTTCGGCTTTCCTTCCGGACTCAACCTCAGCGCCCGCGTCATAAGTAAGTTCACCACCAATTACGTAACCGTCAAAATCGTGTAGATAACCGGCATGGAGACCCAGGGCTGCATTTCCATTGTCGTTGTTGCCCTCGGAGACATCGATTGTGGATAGCTGCAAGCCAGCATTGAAACCGGTCCAGCTTTCATTTGCCAAGGACAAAGTCGGCATCACGGCTGCCAGCGTGATCATCGTGATAGTCTTCATTTAAAAGGTCCGTTCTCTTGATTGTACGGAAAGACCATCTGGACGCTGGGCATGCGTGATGCGCCAGCGGGAGTGATTCTCCGTTAGTGGGGATGTTGGAATTACCGCTTTCCGTTTTCCTTCCAGCGGTGATCAAAAACTCGGATTAGAGGATGGGTTTGGGTTTGCTGGTCATTTGAATCAGTTTCCCTGATTGGTCATATCGGGCAGTGACCAGCACCCGGCGCGCATGTGCCACCTCTAGCGGGCCACCAACAACTTCCCAAAGCCCGAAGGTAAAAAGATCCAGTGTTCCATGACCTGCTGCTCGCGCCAGGTTCGGTTTTGTCCTGGGCTCAACATCATAGACGGCCACCCAGTCTCCATTGGCTTGTTGCTGCAATTCATCGGGTGAGCCCAACTGGCGTTCTACATTGAACCGGGTGGCCTCCTGGCTAACAACGCTCAGATCAGGGCCATCTCTGCCTGTCGCTGCCATGTTGGCGGCACATCCGCTCACAGCGGCACCAAAGATGAGCGCGACGAACACCGAACGCACAAACTGACCGGAGGTCGCAATGCGTTGTATTGAAAGCCTTCGATTTCGACTTGCTTCAATAGATGCCGGGTTCTCCGGCCCCCGTGATTTATGGCGTTTTTTCATGGCCTTTCCATATCCTGATTGAATTTTGCGTTGCTTTGGGGGCTTCTGCTTCAAGCAGTTTGTGATCAGAGCCCCGAGCAGTTCGCGAATACCCGCCAGGCGAGACATTCGACGCAACTCGGGTGGTGATACATTCCCACAGACAAGAGCATTCATGACATTCGATCCTGCATCGTGCGCGCAACTCAACCGGATCCGCAAAGCACTACCGCTTGCGGAGTTTGGCTGCGTAAACGCATCGTTAAATTCGGGTTGGCAGGTGAATTACATTGCTCTGCCAGGTGAGTCGGGGTACAAACCGACCATGGGTCTGTATTTGCAGACCGCCGGTCGGTTTGCAAGAGGAAAGTGTATGAAATCTACGAAGCGAAAGAACATGCCGCCCGAAGAACGGCGTGCTCAGCTGCTGGGATGCGCACAGATGTTGTTCTTTTCCAAAGGCTTCGAGGATACAACCATACAAGATGTGCTTGATATGGCGAGTGTCTCAAAGGGCGGGTTTTATCATCACTTCAAATCTAAAGACGAGTTGCTGTTCGGCGTATTGGACGGAATGGCAGAGGGTGTATTTTCGCAGATGGCTGTTGTCGCCTCTGATGAGACCTCCTCTGCGCTCGACCTGTTGCACAGCTTTATCCACCTGCGGGCAAACTACCTGCGTGAACATGACTACCCTGGTCAGGTTGAATTTTTTCGGGTCATGAATCAGGACAAAAACATGGTTCTGCTTGAACAGTTCAAGCGCAGAGTCAGAACCGGTGCTATGCCCGTCCTGACCGGGATCATTCAGAAAGGTCGTGATGAGGGCACGTTTACTGTCGCAGATGTTGATACTGCCGCAGAACTCATTTTGTTCCTAAGCACCTTTATTGATCTCGCGCTGTTGCGCGCGATTGATGCACGGGGATCTGACATAGCCGATCAAGCCGCAGAAAAATTGCAGGCGGCAATCGACATGCAGTTTCTCACACTCGACAGAGTTTTGGGCCTACCTGACCGAACAACGAATTTCGGTTGGCCGGAAGCGGTAGACGTTACAATGGCAACTGTGCCTGCAACTCCTCCATCGGCAAACTAATCTGGCCTAGTCAGCGATTACCTGGTGCAGCATTCGGTAAAAGGGCTCGCCACTGACATTCTCCGCAACACGCGTCAGGGCCGTTTCCCTAAGCCGTCGGATATTGGCGTAAGTCGCAGCGTCAAGAACATTGGGCTGATTGTGTTGAAAAACCCCGATTATCGCGAAGAAGGGTGAAAAACTTGCCCGTAGATGGCTTTTCCGGAAATTGTCGAGGGGGTCGGCCTAAGACACGCGTTGGCGATGTCCGGAGCTCTCAGCGGCCCTACCAGGCACTGGGTTTCAATTTTTCCGGCACAACAGATTCTGGCGGAAAAATGCAGCTGTCAGGTTATCGAGTTTTTCAACACAATCGACTCGATGCTGACCTCGATGCCGTTGCAGCAAAGCCCCCTGCCCGCAAAAACTGAAATAAGGACGGCCCAAACCTGCCGTTGGCCAAGTGATCAAGATGCCGCGTTCGCGGCCCGCTTTGCGGTCATTCGCTGCAAGTGCGAACTCCCGGCTCTGTCGAACTCACACATCGCAGACAAACTTGCCATTCAGTTCACCAGCGTCAATGGCCTCTTGCTTTCTCTCAACATTGCTCGTGAGAGGCGCTGTGTAAACGTTTTATCAGCCTCATTACGCACCTAAACCCCCAACCTCGCGCTGGTATCTTCTTGCGCATTCCCATCGGCCATTTTCGCGAAAGCCGCACGCCAGCCTGGTGCCAGATCCTCGATGTTAGACAGGGTTTCAGCCACTTGTTGGCTCACACATCGCGTCAACCGAGCTTGCGTAACGCGCTTGACACTCCAGTCGGCATGACGCCGCTCGACAAGTTCAATAAAATCCCCTGGCGCAACGCGTCCCGGCTCCAAGACTCTGTAATACCAGCCTGTTCTTCCCGTTTTCTGAAACAGGTAAGGCATCTTTTTGTTGCCTGTATGCAGGCCAAGCTTCCAGCAAGGCTGACGGCCCTGGCTGATCTGGACCGTAGCTGTGCCAAGGGTCAGAACATCGCCAATGCAAAGCTTGTCTTCGGTCAATCCTCGCGTGGAGATGTTTTCCCCAAAGGCAGCAGGGATTGTTTTTGGGGCCATATGCCCCTCTGCCTGCCAAGCCGTGTAATGATCAGAGGTATAGTGATGAATGGCCTTTTCTGCGCCACCATGCACCGTCAGGTCTGCCTGTTCATCGCCGGAAAACCCGCTGAATGATACATCCTGTGGTCCGCTGACCCGGTCCTTCTGAATGGCCGATGGCGGTTTTCCTTCCCACCGATCTTTGGCGACACCGAGGAACAGGCCATCTACGAGTGCGCTCAGATTAGGATGCGACAACTGCCACCTCTTTATGTTCGACACAGATCTTGTTGTTTTCGCCTTTTGACAGCGAAACTGAGAGAAGCTTGCAAAACCCGTTTACCTCTTGAGGGTCATAGTGCTCACACGTCTTGCACAAGCCAAAGGACTGACCGCCGTTGGCCTTGAGGGCCAGTTGCAGGCCGCGCCTCAGTGTCTTTTCCAATTCGGCCTGTTCATCCGGGTTGAGCGCTTCGAACGCGGCGGAGATGGGGTTTGAAGCAGCGATCAACGCGCGCCCTGCCTCAGTTGGCGTATACGAGATTGACCGTTTGTCAGACTTCGAAGTCTCTTCAGATACATAACCCTTGCGCGCCAGCACCTTGAGGGTCTGAGACATCGTTCCTCGGGTTGTACCGAAGTACTCGGCGACATGAGACGGTGCCCGGGAGTAGATGTTGGCCTGAACCAAATACTCCAAGGCACCACGTTGTGCGGGGTTCAGATCGCCCTCCCAACTGTGTGCGGCGTCAAGCCTAGCGATCCTGTTGATAAGCGCACGAATGCGGTGACTCATATCCATGGCTAATTCATAGCGAGTCGATACTAGTATTGCAATCGATTTTGATAAGTAGTATCGACTCGCTATGATTTCGAATCTAGGAGAAATGTGATGAGACTGTCCCTGCCCAAAATCGCTACCGCGGTCGTACTTTCAGCAAGTGGAGCTTTTGCCGATGGAGATCACGCGGCAGACATGCACGATGCCGTCAACTCACCCGCCGATAACACCAAGGTGGCGGACTTTGACATATTAGCGGCCCACGCCCATCGAAACGGCAACGTTGTCACCTTCCACATGACAACAAATGGCATCGCCGGAGCTTCTACGCCCGCCTCAACCGGATCTGTCGGCGGGTCGGATGTCTGGTCCTACGTCTGGCCAACCTCACTGGATCCTTCAGCAGTCGGTTTTGAAGGTGGGACGGGCATTCTGGCCATGGCTGCGACCAGCCATCCTGATTTCGATGACACGCCGCTTTACGACGAAAACGGCGATGGAGACCCCGCCAATGACGGGCTCGAATGGCACAGTCACTGGGTTGTTCTCACTCCAACCGAGGAATGTGGCCCAGGCGCTCTGGCCGTACGTGACATACCAGAGGGAACGCACCCAAAACTGCCCTCAACCTGGCCTGGTTTCCCGATTTTTCTCGACAGCCCGGGCTTCACCCCACTTTTTGACGGGCCGGAGATCACGGTGAACGCGGGTTTTACCAGCGATGTTGAACTTGCAGACGTTGCCTATGATGGTGTCACATCCGCTCTTCGGGTGAACGTCAACGTCCATGCGCCCCTGCTCTGCGTGACTGACGTATTCGACATCGCTTCGGGAGATCTGAGCCTACCCGGCAAGGTGAAATAGGCAGATCACGTTGCTACGAACTTTGCACAAAAGCTAAGGCTGCCGGAGATCAACCCTCGAGCTACGGCAGCTCATTTTTGGTGCTGCCTGTCAGGCGATGAATGTCAGCACTCAAAATTTGGCAGGCCGCAATGTTCCCGGATGTCAGGGTGATTGCTGCAACAATCATTGAGAATGAACGAAAGAAGCCCACCCAGCCCGAGAAAGCTCACCCGATAGATGATTTTCCGAGATTGCCTCTCCGAGGTGATCAGGCCAGCGCGCTCCAATGCAGACAGATGAAAGGATGCTTTCGAAGATATTGCATCCATGGCTTCTGCGATCTCGCCAGCAGAAGCGCCGTCATCACCCCGCCCGATCAGATACCGAATGATGCGCAGACGCATCTCCTGAGACAGCGCACCAAGCATGGCAATCGCGTCTTTCTCATCCATATTTCAACCTCTCTTGAAATGTTGAATTAATACTCATATAACAACTTCGACTCATCTCAAACAACCCCGGCAGCCCTCTGCCTGAACAATTCGGATATGCCATGAAGATCGTCAGTTTCAACATTTGCCCTTTCGTCCAACGCGTCGCCGCATTGCTCGAAGCCAAAGACCTGGCCTACGAGATCGAATTCATCAGCTTGCAGGACAAGCCCCAGTGGTTTCTCGACATCTCTCCCAACGGTCAGGTGCCAGTGCTCATAACTGATGGTGGTCAGGCCCTGTTTGAAAGCGATGCCATTGTTGAGTATCTCGAAGAAGCATACACACCCCTGCAAACTGGTTTGTCGCCGGAAGAAAAGGCGACGAACCGTGCTTGGAGCTATCTGGCAACCAAACACTACCTCGTTCAATGTGGCGCTCAGCGCAGCAAGGATGAAGCAACACTTTCAGAACGTGTTGTAAAACTGGATGCTGCCTTTGACCGGATCGAAAAGCAACTGGGTAATACCCCGTTTTTTAACGGCGATGAGATTGGCATGGTCGACGTTGCATGGCTGGTCTTGCTGCACCGGGCTGAAATTATCGAAAAGTACACCGGATATGATTTCATTGGCGAACGCCCGAAGCTGAAGTCTTGGCAGACGCATCTGATGCAGACAGGCCTTGCGGAAAAGTCCGTTCCGGTGGCGTTTGAAGGCGCATTTGTAGACTTTTATCTGTCGGACCAAACGTTTCTTGGCAGGTGCAAAGTAAATGGCGGGTGCCAGCCGGAGGCACCTGAGTTGGCGGAAACGTGCTGCTGACGAATGCTCAATTCCATCACCCCGAACTCTGACCCTGACACCTCTTTCCAAAGGAATGACCCCGTGAGCCCGTTTGACTCTGCCCCTGCAAAATCCGGTGATACTTTCGTCCGGCATGATCCAAACTTCCTGAATATGGTGTTCGGCACCGATCAGGTGACGCCGTTGTGGGTTGCCGACATGGATTTTGCCGTCGCCAACCCAATCCAGGAAGAGCTTTTGCGTCTGGCCAAGCGCGGCCAGTTTTCCTACGAGTTCAACTCAAAAGGCGTATTTGCGGCGATTTCGACCTGGTTCAAACGCCGCCACGACCTCTCGTTGGACCCGGAAAAGTTTGAACAAGTTCCCGGAGTGCTCACGGCCATTGCGATGCTGATCCGCGAGTTGACCGAACAGGGGGACAGCGTGCTGATGCAGGTTCCGGCGTATCATCAGTTCGGCAAGGTGATCAGCACAGCCAGTCGAAATCTCGTCAAAAGCGCGCTGCGCAATGTCGATGGATCATATGAGATGGATTACGTCGATCTCGAAGAGAAGCTAAGTGCACCGGACGTCAAAGCCATGATCCTGTGCAACCCGCACAACCCGGTTGGCCGCGTGTGGCGCAAAGACGAGTTGGAGAAGCTGGTCGAAATCGCCAATCGCCACAACGTGACGATCATCAGCGATGAGATCCATTCCGATATCATCTACACCGGCCATCGCTTCACCAGTCTTATGGCCGTGGATCAGAAGAAACACGTGTCGGTCATCGGTTCGCCCGCAAAGACTTTTGGCCTGCACAGCATCTCAAACGGATACGTCTATACCGGGAACGAAGAGCTTCTGGATCGTTTCAAGAAGACTGCGGACTCCATGTACCTAACGCATGGGAATGCGTTCACAACCTTTGCGACCATCGCAGCCTATGAGAAAGGCGAAGCCTGGGTAGATGCCTTGCTCACTTATCTGGAAGGCACGGTGGCATGGATTGATCGGTTCCTGAAAGAAGAGTTGCCTTCTATCAGAATGTCTCCCGTCGAAGGCACCTATCAGGTTTGGCTCGATTGTTCCGCTACCGGGTTAGCCGGCGATGATCTGAAGGCCACGCTCGCCGAATCCGGATTTGGTGCCACACCGGGCACCTGGTTTGATCAGGACGCCACTCAGTTCATTCGAGTGAACATTGCAGCACCCAGAGCGGATATCGAAAAAGCGTTTGAGCAGTTCAAAACTGTGCTGGATCGTATCGCCGAAGATCGCGCCAAAGGCATTGTACCGGTGGATCAAAAGACATGTTCCGGAGCCTCAACCAATTCCTGTTGCTGATTCAATTCGTACGAGGCTGGTTGTGGTCTTTACATCAAGCGACGCGAGTAAGGCCAAATCAGTCTCGATCCAACAATTAAGTTACCGCCCATCCAAGGGGATTATCAGATGTTAAAAACGACTGGTTTCGTGGGAAGACGTGACTTCCTGAAGGCAGGTGCAACATTTCTAACCGCCAGTTCGGCGGCCCTGCCAGCCACACTTACCGCAAAAGGGGCCGCCGCTGCGCCGAAAATCCCCGATAACATGCTGTATGCGGGTGTTGAGGATGAAGCTTACGGTAGCCCGTCCCCTCATGAAGCTGGCAATGTACGAAAGATCTTTCCACAGAACGAAAAATCGACGCTGACCGCATCTTTCACACCTTTGCACACTCAAAAGGGCATCATCACGCCATCAGGATTACACTTTGGCGCGCATCACTCAGGCGTTCCCGAAATCGACCCGGAAATGCATGAGTTGTTCATTCATGGAATGACCGACCGTCCTTTGAAGTTCACAGCAAGTGATCTCATGCGATATCCTCTGTCAGGCGGCATAAATTTCCTGGAATGTGGAGGAAATAGCGCGCCACAGGGTTACTATCCCGAGGCTCAGCCGATGCCTCTGCAATATCTTCACGGGTTGGTGTCCGGGTCCGAATGGATTGGTGTTCCGGTTAAGCTGCTTCTGCAAGAGGCAGGCCTAAATCCCAAGGCCAAATGGGTCATTGCCGAAGGTGCTGACGCCGGTTCCCTTGCGAGGAGTATCCCTCTGCAAAAGCTGCTGGATGATGCGATTATCGCGCTCTATCAAAATGGCGAACGGCTGAGGCCAGCGCAGGGATATCCCATGCGCCTGTTCCTTCCGGGCTGGGAGGGCAATACCAGCATCAAGTGGCTCAGACGCCTCGAAGTGACTGATCGTCCAGCCTATACCCGCGAAGAAAGCCGCCACTACTCCGAAACTCTGGCTGATGGCTCCATTGAAGGCTTCAGTATGTATATGGGCGTCAAGTCAGTGATCACCCACCCATCCGCCGGACAGGTCTTGCCCGACAAAGGGTACTATCAGATGAGCGGGTTGGCGTGGTCGGGGTTCGGAAAAATCTCCAGAGTCGAGGTATCTGATGACGGCGGCAAGAACTGGTTGCCCGCCACTCTCGAAGGACCTGTGCTGAGCAAGTCTTTGACGCGCTTCACTTTGCCCTGGCGTTGGGATGGCAGCCCAGTGCGCCTTCAAAGTCGCGCCTTCGACGAATGGGATAACGTTCAGCCAACTCATGAGGCCTGGAAGAGCAGGTATTTTGAGGGAAGCCGCAATCACTACAACGCAATCCAGACCTGGTACATCGATACACAGGGAGCAGTCTCAAATGTCTTCTAACAAACACGCAACATTCGTGGTCGCACTTGGCATTCTAGCTGCAAATGTGGCCTCTGCTGAGGATACGCCCGCACTAGGTCAAACCATCCCACCCGAAGAACTGGCCGGTCTCAGCACAACGGTCTACCCGGATGGTGAAGGGCTACCGCCGGGCGGCGGAACAGTCGAGCAGGGCAAGGTCGTTTACGAGGACCAGTGCTCGATCTGCCATGGTGAAAACGGGGAAGGCGATATGAGCATGTATATCCCGATCCTTGCAGGCAGCGGCAAACCCGATCACGGCTTTCATTGGTCGACAGGCTATTCCTGGCCCTATGCAACGAGCATTTTTGAGTATGTCCGCACCGCAATGCCCCCCTTCAATCCCAAGGAGCTGAGCACTGAAGAGGTCTATTCGGTCACCGCATATATTCTCTACATGAACGGTTTCCTGCCAGAAGATGGAGAAGTGAGCCAGAGCACGCTTCCGGAGATCAAGATGCCTGCGCAGGACTACATCAGCAGCAAATGGGAGAAAGAGGAAAGCCAGTACTGATCCTGGCATCAAAATGACGGATCACCGTCGCCTCAGACACGTCTAACTACTCAACCAATTTGGGAGGCACCTTCATGCTTGAAGGGAAAACAGCTCTTGTGACCGGCGGCTCCAGCGGCATTGGCTTTGCATCAGCCAAAATGCTGAATGACAATGGTGCACGCGTCGCAATCACCGGAACAAATATGGACAAGCTGAAGCTTGCTCGCGACAAGCTTGGTGATGATACCATTGCGATCCAGGCAGACATCAGCAAACTGGAAGATCTGGACCGAACGCGATCTGAGTTGCAGCACGCGTTTGGCAAGCTGGATATTCTCTTTGCCAACGCTGGCGTCGCCTTCAACACGCCGCTCGGGAAAACCGATGAAACGATGTACTATCGGATGATGGACGTGAACGTAAAAGGCACCTTCTTCTCGGTCCAGTCCGTGCTCCCGCTGATGCCGAAAGGGGCTTCCATCATCCTGAATACATCATGGCTCAACCAGATCGGAACTCCAAAGAAAGCGCTGCTATCAGCCTCAAAAGCTGCTGTACGTTCTTTTGCCCGCGTCATGTCAGCTGAGCTTGTGGATCGAGGCATTCGTGTAAACTGCGTTAGTCCAGGCACTATCGAAACGCCGATCCACCGTGGACCGGATGAAACCGACGAACACTTTAATTCCTATGTTGAGCGGGTCGGACAGCAAGTGCCGGTGGGTCACATGGGCAAACCAGAAGACATCGCTTCGGCCGTACTGTTTCTGGCAAGCGATACATCCAGTTACATGCTGGGCACCGAGTTGGTCATCGATGGCGGTCGTGCTGAACTCTGAAACTCACAAGACAGCTCAAGCATCAAGATACCTGGGCAAACAACCTTGAAATGACGGGACCATGACGAGCACCATCCTCTATCTTCTGAGATCCGATTTTATCGACACCCAAGCGGGCAACACAGCGTTCTATTGTCCCCAATGCCTTTTGGTCGAAGGGCTTCTTGCTGTCTTCCCACATGTCCGCCAGAACCTAGATATTCGGTACGTAGGTTTTGACCGGCCCCGAGGGGGCATGGCATGCAATGTAGGTGAGAACCAGTCCTGTCCTCAGCTCGTATTCCCCGATGGGGATGACAATCACTCAATCAGGCTTAGCAGATCCGGAAACTCCCCGGCACGTCGGATCGAGAATATTGAGGATATTCTCGCCTATCTGATCAAGCGTTTTGATCTGCCCCAACCGCATCCTTAGTGCGTGCGGTTGCCGTTGCAGCGACCAAGACATCATAATCGCCGTGCAGGGATTTAGGGCCTTAGGTATGATTGCCTACGATCCAAACGAGATTTCCAAAACAAACTCCTGAATATCGTTGAGCAGTACTTGATCACCGTCGTGTGCCAGGCGTATTGCCTTTCGCAAAGCTTCAGGATTTAGAATTGCGGGCTCTTCGTGTATTGAAGGACTTTCAAGACTACGAGCAAGACTCTGACACAAACGTGCCCGGCCGCTTTCAAACTGGGTGACAAATTCATCTACCTTGAGAGCACCGTCTTGAGACGTCAGGGCCACGAGCTGCGTATCAAGAGTGCAGTCGTTCGATCCAATCACGGTTGTGCCTTCAACGCGATTGTACAATTCAACATCATTGCCAATCATCTCAACAACCCGGTTGGCAATGGGCATGCGCCCTTCTTGTGAATCGATCTGTAGGAAGCGGATAGGAATACTTTCCAGCAATGCAGATAGTTTTCTAGGTACACCGCTCATATTTTGGACAATCTGGGCAAAATCCTTTTCGACTGGAAATGGTGTCCACACCGTCCCGTATGTAAAGAGGTTTCCGGAGACACGGCCTCTGGGCCTCAGGATTTCATGACCGGCGTCCCTCATGACCTCTCCAACTACTGCTCCACAAAACTGTCTGGATGCCTGATCCGATTTTACAATCGGAAAAAGCTCTTCAAGCTCATGCACCGCAGCCGTGATCGCTGGCAGGCCAGCACGAGATAGCGCTGCATATTCCACATACTTTTTGTGGCTGCTCAAGAGACGCTCTAACCCCCTGCCGTGCTTGGTCTTTCGAAGTTCGTTGAATCTGGAATGCATTTACATCCTAACTGCACATATTGTCACGTTACATTTTTTAACATTATAAAACGTGAGACTCGGTTAATCAACGATAGTTCTAAATGGGAGAGAGATATGTCGGCCTTGGAACCAGCAATATACATCACAACCGCTACTGCATCAGGAGGGCGTGCAGGACGTGTGTCCACCGCTGACGGTACACTTGACCTCGATCTAGTCATGCCATCGGCAGTCTATGACATGTTGCCCGAGGAAATGCAGGAAGCACCCGCCACGTCAGACCGCGCACGTGTCGACCCTGAAATGCTGTTTGCGGCAGGTTACGCAGGCTGCTTCATTTCCGCACTTCGGTATACAGCTCTCAGTATGGGTGTTGATGCTTCAAAGGCCTCTGTTGCTTCGAGCGTCGCGCTTAAACCTGGGTCAAATGGCGCGGCATTCAAACTCGGTGTTCGGCTTGAAATAGACCTACCCGACATCAACAAAGAGACCGGGCAGAAAATTGTCGATGGTGCCCATAAGATTTGCCCCTATTCGGCCGCAGTGCGGAACAACATCGAAGTTGACTTGGCATTGAAGTGATCTGCTGATGGGCGGCGTCAATCAAGACTGGCTTGGTCGCAAAACAATGCGGGCAAACGATCGCCATGAGTGACGCCGCCTACCTAAAGGCACATTTGATCGTGGTTGGCTTGAGTGCACGCATATCTTAATGCGCCGAGTTTCAGGACGCACTGGCAATTGTAGAAGCCATCGAAATATGATTTTTTCGGGCCGTCTTCCTGATCGGCCCTTACCGGACATTCACCCTTCTATCGGAATGGTGCAGCGCGGCCTGTCGAACCTGCCATTCGCTGCAGCAGCAAAGTAAGGTAGTAGGCGAACTCACAGTTCGCGGGACAAACCGGACTTGTGCAGTCGCAACTATTGCTGACGCAGAAATACCTCGCATCTGCGGCATGGCTATCGCTGTTTTGCAACTCATATCGCCGAAGTCGCCGTTTATCGCGTTATGAGATGGCGAACGGCAGAACCGCTCGCCAAGGTAGGTCATATGTCGATGCGCTCGGCTATGCTCAAAGCATCTTCCAATTCGACACCAAGTTAACGCATCGTGCTGTCGACTTTGGTGTGGCCAAGGAGCAGTTGCGCCGCGCGAAGGTTGCCCGTCTTACGATAGATCTCGGCCGCCTTTGTGCGGCGGAGCGAGTGTAAATCGTATCCACTCGGCTCCAGCCGATCGCCTTCACCCAGTCGCGAATAAGCCGTGCGTACTGACGCGTCGAGATGTGTGGTCGGTCGTGAAACCGGCTTGGAAACATGAACAGGCAAGCAAGCATCTCTGGAGTTCTGACCTAGGCCAGAACGGTTTTTCGCGTGTTTTCCGACAGTTCAAATTGAACGGGTCGCTTGGTTTTGCTCTGGATCACCGAAACACGTTCCCGGACGCGATGGTTTTTGATAAGATCAGGCACGGTTAGCTTGACCAGATCACAGCCTCGAAGCTTGCTGTCGATGGCGACGTTGAACAAAGTCAGGTCGCGCAGATTGCCTGCAAGCTCGAATCGAGCACGGATCGCCCAAACCTGTTTTGGCAGCAGTGGACGTTTCTGTCCGATGATGCGCCCTTTGTTCCAGGCTTTGCACATGGGGGTAACTGCGGGAAGTTGGACTCTTGGCATGATTTGCCCTCCGATCCTCCCTCCACGCCCGTCATCAGCACCGTGCTGACTGGGCGATTGTGCAAGCAGGGCTGAACGCCCGTTTAGGGCAGCCACTCAAATGGGCATCTTCTGCGAGCGCTTTCGGCGGCTTGGAGGTCCAAGGGCGAACTGCGCCGATGGCCTCGAAACGCATAAGCCGACATTGTGGATGTTGAAGACGGGCCTTGGCCGCCATGGCGATGATAGGCAATGCAGCAGCGTGTGTCGCGGATACGGTCGCGGCAGAATGTCATGTCTGCAGGACACCCAATGGTTTGAGGATGTGCAGCGTCAAGACGAAACGAAACCTCTGCCGCTTAGAAGGACTGAAATGAGCGGACGTCGAGACGGGGTGAAGGCTTCAAAACATACTGCCTATCCGTCAATTGACCTGGGTCATTCGGTAGAGATAGGATCGTGGAAAGTCTTCCGGCCCACGCAGAAAATATCCTCGGATTCTCCGTTGATTACGGGGCAAATGGAACAAAAAATTCGGGGCATCTGGAACATGGCCAGGAAGAATTCAGTAACTTCGGTCGACGTCGCCAAACGGGCGGGCGTGTCGCAATCCGCCGTGAGCCGCGCCTTCTCTCGTGTACCCACTCAGTCCGGCGTATCGGCGGAAGCGAAGAAGAGAATCTTCGATGCGGCCAAGGAGTTGGGCTATAGGCCAAACGCTCTTGCCCGGTCGATGATCACTGGGCGCTCGAAGATCATCGCCTTGCTGTTCAGCTATCTGGACAATCAATTCTATGCGCTGGCACTGGAAAAGCTCTGTATCGAATTGCAGAAGAACGGCTATCACGCGATGGTTTTCATGATGCCGGAAACCGCAGTCGGGGTCGAAGAGACGGTATCCGAATTGCTGGAATACAAGGTTGACGGGATTATCACCGCATCGGTCGAATTGTCTTCGTCGCTTTGCAAGCATTGCCAGGATCAAGGTATCTCAGTCGTTATGTTCAACCGGATAAAGGCTGAGGAAGGTGTGTCTTGCGTGTCGTCAGACAATGTCCTGGGCGGACGCTTGGCAGCGCGCTATCTCATTGAAACTGGGCACCAGAAGATTGCGTTGCTGTCCGGTTGGGCGGAATCTTCGACCGGGCGCGACCGCCAATTGGGATTTGAGCAAGAGCTGTCGGATCAGGGACACAGCCTGTTTGATCATGCTGCCGGGCATTTTGATCTGGCTGAGACGCGCTCTGCTGCCCTCAAACTTTTGGACAGACCAGCGTCAAAGCGGCCAGATGCGATCTTCATCGCCAACGACTACATGGCGATCGAAGCACTCGGCGTAATTCGCAGCGAGTTGAAACTCACGGTGCCGCAAGACGTGTCGATTGTCGGCTTTGACGACATTCCAATGGCGGCATTGCCTGAGTATGATCTGACGACATTGCGCCAGCCGATCAACCGGATGATCGACCAATCCGTCTCGCTGATGCTAGCTGCGATAGCCGGAAACGACACAGCAGGTAACGTGAGCATCGTGCCAGAACTGGTCGAGCGCGGCACCGTGGCAAACAGAACCTGATCAGCTTTCGCGCCCAAGCTCTGCCAGAATGTCCACTCCTTGCATGGCCATGAAATGTAAGATGTCGATGAAGATCCAGTTCTCGGCCAGTTTTTGGCCATCGCGGCGGTAGAGATCCACGATCCGCATGTCGGCTTCGACTTCGCCAGGCGGTAGACTAAGAAACCCACCCTTCGACCGTAGGGATAGGCTGGGATAGCCGAAAAACCCGCCGTAGTTGCCCTCGCCCAAACGCGCGACATGTTCGGTGTGGCGAACGTATTCCAGACCCTCCTCGAACGGTCCTGAGTGGCCGCGCCGATAACCATCGAAGAATGCGCTGGCGCCGATGCCGCCGGGGCCGAACCAGCACATATTGGGCGTCCAGAAACGGGTCATGTGCTCTTCGGGCGAGCCAACTTTGTTCGCGCGCAAATCGGTGACCATGTCAGAGATCAGACCGACACTCGCCCGGCCTTCGGTTTCCGAATGCGCATCGTACAAAAGGCCATCATGCGTCGCAGGTCCAGGCGTCAACAGGACCGATCCGGTTGTGCCCGCGCTTGGATGACGTCCCGATTGCGCCAAAAGGTTCAGGATATCAACGTAGCAGGCGGTTTCGACGATCTTTTCCTTCTCAATGCGGTGAAACTCGCAATAGCGCAGAAACGAAAGCTTGCGGGAGGGTGCGAGCCCGATCCAGGACTGATCCCATGTGCCCATCAGATGCCCCATTTCGACAACCCAGACCGAGGAAAACCCGTCAAGTTCGTTCCGTCCGGCAAAGAAAATGTCCGGCCGCCGTTGCAATGGCCCCATGGCCTGTTTCAACGGCCGCCAGAAGACGTCAGCAACGCGTTCCGGACTGATCTGCTCATGAAACGGGTACATGCCGCGCCACGCAAGATTGGCGGCGAAATGAGGTGTCATCGCCTCGGAAACACTTTCCGTGCCTGCCGCATCAATAGCCGCATTGGCGGAGCGGACAAGCGCCTTGGCGTCCTGATAATCAGCCATCGCGGCGGGCCATGGCGATCTGGATCATCAGGTCCAACTCGTTGAAAAGCTGCCATTCCTGCTGAACCACGCCATTCTTGACGCGCTGTTGCGTGATGCCCCAGATCTGGCATTTCTGCCCCGTGGGGTCTCGGTAGAGAATGCCGCCGGTATGGGTGGCATCGGCGCTCCAACGGGTCGAGATCAGATAACCATCGTCATCGTTGCCCATCCAGTAGACCTCGTCGACATGGTGTTTCATGTCAGGGAAGGCTTCACGCAATTCGGCGATGTAGGCGCGATAAGCGTCCCGCCCGAAAAACTTGCGATCGGTTGTCCCTTCGAATGACAGATCGGCGGCATAGCATTCATCCAGTGCCGCCCCATCGCCATTCCAAAGGCTGTCATGGATGGCTCTGGCAAAAGCATCGGGGTCGAACCCCTCAACAGGTTCGCCAACGCTCAACGGGCGCTCAGGACGCACACCGGACCGCAGATCGGCCCAAGTTTCGGCGCTGCGCGGCCAGCCGGGGAAAGGATCGGTGGCCAGCCTGTCCGCCTCTTCCCAAAGATCAAGGCCCAACTGCTTGAGCATGGCGGATGTGTTGTAAAGCACGTGCTCAAGAAAAATGTCGTTGCCAAGTGCCACACAGTTGGCAATGACCATGACGTCGACCTCAGCTCCGGTCGGGTCGCCGTATTTGCTCGGCCCGGTGTTCTTGCCCTTGATGCGCGTCAGGTGTGAAGTGTGAAATCCGATAGTGTCATCGCCAGCCCAGATCACCTCTTCCGCGTCAAGGATAATGTCGGGGATTGCGCCGGTCGTGTGGTGCGTGTCGTCGACAATCTTGGCGTTGCCGTGCTGCAGACCATAGTCGTCATAGACAAGGCTATCGTCGGAGTAACACGCTTCGATATATTCGACTTCACGGGCCTCGGTTTCCCAGATGCGATAGGTGATGCGGACGATATAGTCGACGATGTTGCGGTACTCGGGATCGAACCCGCCAAGCGATTGCGACGGCCCGAGATAGGGCGGGATGCGGTGCGCCCCGCCCTTGGTGTAGTTCTTGAGAGATATGTCGAACGACGTGGGCATGTGACCCCGCGACAAGGCGGCGGCCGGATGATGCGATTTCGAGCGATCGGGCATGAATTGGGTCATTCGGTCTCTCCAGTATTGGCCAAAAGATCAACGCCCTGTTCGGCAAGGAAATGCAGGATGTCGATGAATATCCAGTTCTCGGCGAGCTTGTCGCCGTCGCGGCGATAAAGGTCCACGACGCGCATTTCGGCAGCCACGTCATTGGCAGGCGCGCCGAGGTAATCGCCGGTGTTGCGAAGGGTCAGGCAAGGCCACCACATGAAGGCGGCAATGTTGCCTTCGGCCAGTGCAAGTTCCCAATCGTGGATTTTCACCACGTCTTGCTTTGCTTCGAAAGGCAGGGTGTGTCCGCGTTGGTAGCCGGGAATGGAGAGGCTGGCTCCGATGCCGGCCGGGCCGAACCAGTTCATGTCCGTGTTCCAGAACCGGACCAGATGATCGCCGGGCGACGTATAGCTCAGCGCCAGATCGGTCAGCATGGCGTGGGTCAGATCATAGGTGTTCTGGGTCAGGTCCCCGGGCTGGGGGTCATGCAGAAGCCCGTCGTGGGTCATTGGTCCCGGCGACATCATCATGCCCCCGGTCTGGTGTTTCGCCAGTGGGTTCCGGCCTGCCTGGCTCAAGACGGCGAGAATATCCAGAAACTCTACCGTTTCGACAATGGCTCCGTCCTGGACCCGAGACATCGTCGCGTAGGGCAGATAGGTGGTTTTTCCGGTGGCGGACATGCCCAGCCAGTCGTCCGTGAAATCGCACAGGAAATTGCCCATTTCAACAACCCAGGTGCCGGCACCCGGGTCAAGATTGGCATGACTGGCGAAAAAGATATCGGGACGCCGCTGGATGGCGGACATGGCATTCTTCAGCGGTGTCCAGACGGTGTCGGCCAATGCTTCAGGCCCTTCGACATCGTAAAACGGGCGCATACCGCGGTAGGTGTGCTCAGGGGACAGGTACTCTGCGCAAGCAGCAGCGGTTTCGGCCCCGGGGGCGCCTTTGTCACGGGCGGTGAAGTACGCTTGAACAAGCGACTTGGCGGATTGCAGGTCTACTGACATGGATCTTCCTTGATCTAGAGGTGACGGTTGGGTTGCGGCGTTGCGTTAACGGCGCGACACACCCTAGGTTTGAAGACGATCTCCCAGATACCATGTGAAAATCAGCGGAGCGGAGGCGAGTGTCAGACGGTCCATCGCCTCACCCTTTCACCGCGCCAGCGGTCAACCCGCTAACGATCTGACGTTGGAAGAACAAAACCAGGAAGAACAGAGGCACCATGGCGCTCACCACCGCCGAAACGGCAAACATCACGTTGCCCTGTTCGCGGATCTGCGTCAGGAAGCTTGCGATTTTGGGCACCATCGTCTGGTTTTCCGAACTCAGAAGCATCGAGGTAATTGCAAAGTCATTATAGGCCAGAAGGAAAGAAAATAGCCCGGTGGTAATGACGCCCGGCCACATGACCGGAATTATCACATGCCAGAACGCCTGGAACCGGGTGCAGCCATCGACCATAGCGCTTTCGTCCATATCTTTCGGGATGTTCAGGAAGAACGAGTGCAACATCCAAAGCGTAAACGGCTGATTAATTGCGACCAGTACGACGATTGTGGTCGAGAGTCGTCCCCACAGGTTCCATTCGAAGAATGGCAGTAGGTAGCCTGAGACCAGCGTGATATGCGGCATGGCCCGAAACACGAGTGCTGCGATCAAAAGCCAGAATGCGTAACGATATCCGGAACGCGCCAAGGCATATCCGCCCAAAGTTCCTAGGGTCAGTGAAATAATGACGGTGCAAACAACGACAACAGTCGTGTTCAATACATTTCGCCAGAATTCTTCTTGGATCCAGGCACCGTGATAGCCATTGCCAGTGAAGTTGCTGCCGGTTTCTGCAAGTGTGTAAACGCCGTAGATCGCGTTCCGCCAATCGGCCTTGGAAAAGAAATCGCCCTGTACCTTGAAAGATCCCCAGACCGTCCAGACAAACGGCCCGATCGCGATCATCAGCCAGAAGATGATCATCGAGGTCGCGAACCACGTCAGCAGACGCGGTGATTTGTTAGCCGCTGACGCCATCACACCGCCCTCCGGTTAAAGTCCCGCCAGGTCTTGATCAGCACTGGTGTCAGCAGGATGGCAACGCCGAGGATTGTTAGCATCGAAGTCGCTGCGGCCGAGCCGAAGAGTTTATCCTGCCCCGAAAGGTCGTTGTAGATGATCCAACTGAGCGATCTGGCCTTGGCTTCGGCCGAGAAGGACACGATGGGTTCAAGGACGCGGAAATTGTCCATCAGTTGCATCAAGGTGATGAAGACCAGAAGCGGCATCATGTAGGGAACGATGACATAGCGGACCTGTTGAAACCTGCTTGCCCCGTCGATCTTCGCAGCTTCGAGAGTATCCGTGGGAACCGTCTGTAACCCCGCGTAGAACACAACGAAGGCAAAGGGCGTCGAATGCCAGACGCCGTAGACCATCAGCATGATCCAGGTGAGCGGTGCCGAAGCTTTCAGGCTAAGATCAGGATCGTCAAAGATGATCTGCAGCGTAGCCCCGATGATGCCGTCTGCGTCTACCATCCAAAAAAGGATCAAGCCCCCGATCAGAGGCGTCACGATCATCGGCAAGAGCGAGGCAAAGATTGTCGGCCCCTTGGTGACTTTTGGAAGGCGGTTCACACCCAGAGCTATCAATAGACCAAAGACGATCACCAACGGTGTGACGACGAAGGTATAGGCAAGCGTGAAGAAAAGCGCCTTGTAGAACGGCAGGTTGTAAACCCCCGAGATGAATCCCCCGAAAGATTCAGATGCTGACCAGATCTCGCTCACTTCGTCAAAGGCCAGATGCCCACGGTTTGTGTAGGTTCCCAAGCCGTTATAACGCCCGAGAGGTGCGTCGACCTTCAACGCGTCGGTTGCTTCCAGATCGACCTGTAGAATCGTGGTACATGTGAAGGGCCCGCAATTCTCGACCTCACGCATGACCTGTTCATGTTCAACAAAGAACGACTGCATCGCTACCGACACGATCGGCAGGGCAATGAACAGGATCATTGCCAGGAATGATGGCCAGATAAATCGTGCAAAAGTTCCGTGCGGCATAGCGAAAACCCGACAAAGTTGTGCGCGGCGCAGAAAGAGCGCCGCGCACCATTTGAGTGTTTACTTGAGGAACCCTTGTTCCTTTGCAGCAGCGGTATAAGCCGCCTCGATGTCAGCTAGGGTTTGTTCAGCGCTTTCGTTGCCCTGCAGAAAGTCTGGCACCTCTTGGAAAAATGCCGAATGCAGAAGCCCCATGTAGGGCAGCATCGGATAAGGCTCGGCACCGGCACCTGCGACGGCCGCGACGCCCTCAGCAGCGACGCCAGGTTTGTAGCTTTCCATCAACCAAACGGCCTTGTCGTTATTAGCCATGACCATGTCATCAGAGATGCCATTGACCATCGCAATGAAAGTAGCTTCGGCATCTTCACCGCTGATATTCGCGGCGATGGTGAAACCGTCCCACCAGAGCGATGACGCTGGCGTCGAACCGCCCGCAACAGTCATCGCACCGGCAGGCATCGTCGCCGCAACGATTTCAGGTGTAGAACCCTCGTCGTCGAGCAGACCACCCACCGACGATCCCCAGATGACAGCCATTGCTAACTCGCCCGATTCCCAAAGCGGCACGACTGCGCCAGTATTGTAGGTCAGGAAGTCAGGGTTGGAATATTCCATCAGCGATTTCAGCATGTTCAGCGTCGCGACGCCTGCTTCGTTGTTGATGGACACCTCAGCCGTGCCGGGTTTGAAAAATTCGCCGCCGTGACCGAGATACATGTTCACGACCTCTTCGCCGAGGTTCCAATCCGATTTGGTCAACATTGCGAAAGGGTATTCCATGATGCCAGCCGCGCGGATGGCTTCGGCAACATCAAGCACCTCTTCGTAGGATGTCGGCACCCCTTTGCCGACCTGGTCAAGAATGTCCTGGCGCACGATCAGATGCTGTGCATTGGCCATGAAGGCAATCGCCATGATCTTACCATCGACACGAATTAGCTGGTTTGGTTGCAAATTCTGACCGTGCTTGGCGACGAGATCATCCAGCGGGCGTATCAGCCCATCATTCAACAAAGGAACGATGGACGAGTTCGCTACGATTTTAGTCGTATACTCAGCCGGATTGGCCGTGAGCGCTGCAACCTGTATTTCATTGTGCTTGGTTGAGTGGTTTTTCGAGAATTCCGCCCCCTCTCCGACGCACGCTTCGGCGTTATCGACAACCGCATGCAGCGCTGGAAAGTCGTTGGCAAGGATTCTGACGCTTCCGCTGGTAACCGGACAATCAGCGAACGCAGCCCCGACCGTCATTCCAAGCGCAGTTGAAGTAACTGCCAGACGAGTGATGATAGACATGTTTTTCTCCCTGGGTTCGACCTCGTTGGGTCAGCTTAGAAGCAGATACGAGCAGTTTGGTCGCTCGACATCGCATACGTATGCGATGTCGACTATACTCGATTCTCTTAAAATATCAAAACCTCAATCCAATCCGGTCAGCAGGCGTTGTCGCGCAATAAGATCGACACCTAATTGTTCAAGAAAGTGCAGATGATCAATGAAGTTCCAATTTTCAGCGATTTTATCACCCTCCCGCCGATAGAGGTCGACAACGCGCATCGTCGCCTTCTTCTCGGACTTCGGGGCAAGCCCGATATATCCCCCAAGCGAGGTCACATCAAATGTGGGCCAACCGAAGAATCCACCATAGTGGCCTTCTGCGAACTCCGTTCGGTGACCGAAAAAGTCGCCCCACTTCAAGCCTTCTTCGAAGGGAGCGCAATGCTGCTCAAGATAGCGTTCCTGGGTGTAGGGTGCACCGATGCCGCCTGGCCCCCACCAGATCATGTCTTCCTTCCAATCCAACGACAGATCCGTGTTTGTTGTGTGAACATCTTCCGCCAGCAAACGGTCGATCATCCTGAGAAACAGCTTCAAAGTCTTTTCGCCTTCGCTCGAAGGTTGGCTGTTGAAAAGCAGGCCGTCATGCGTGCGCGGCCCGGGCGTCACCATCGTCGCGGCGGTCGACGGCGGAAGTGCTTCGGCCCGCACCTGCGCCATCAGATTCAGCACATCCAGGAACATCGTTGTTTCGGTTATCTTGCCGTCCACGACCAGGCTGAATTCTGCGTATCTGAGCATTGTTGACTGTCGGGTCGGACGCATTCCGAGAAACGGCTGATCGAACAGACCAAGAAGGTGCCCCATAGAAGCAACCCAAACGCCAGGTTCATCGCTCAGGTGATTGTAGCCTGCAAAAAATATGTCCGGTCTGCGTTGAAGGGGAGAAAACGAACTTCGCAATGGGCCCCAAAAATTCTTGTCGGCATCTTCGGCGCCGACGTATTCCCGGAACGGTGCAGTGAACTGAAAACTGCAATTCGCGCTGGTTTCGACCGAAAGCCCTTCAGCAAGCGCAAACTTCGGTGCAGTGTCTATGTGCCGCTGATGCGACAAGACTGTCTTCTTGGCTGCGTCTAATGCGCTCTCACGTCGATCCATTGGTGCCCTTTTCTCTACAAATTACCGCTTTCACTCTATCCCAAAAGAACACCCTGAAAATGGTATCAACACCAACCTTACCTGAAAGGGACTCCCGTCAGCTTTGGTGGACGATAGGGAAGAGCATGCGCCACGACTTCACGCATGATACTAGCTTCTAATTTCCACATTGAACTAGGCTGAGAGAATAACCGCATCAAATTTTCGGATCCCGTTGTGGCGCTTTCCCTGCTTTCGCGATGCTCACTAAGGTGGACCTCGGGTCGCGAATGCCGATCTTCTGCATTGTCCGCGACCTATGAATTGATGATTCCAGATTTGCTGCGATATGTTTAAACGGCCGGTTTTCTCGCCGCGTTGCGACCGTCTAAATTCAGCAACAGCAGAAAAATCCGCGCTGCGTGCGCTCGCAGAAAGAACAGTGAACTCACAGGAAGGGCTCGAGGCAGACGTTCGCAAAATCGCGATGTATGTCCGCTTTGCGGACATTCCCGACTTTGGATTTTCGAAGAACGCTGGCGCAGCATCTATTCGCAAGCGCAGCATAAGTTTCGAGTCACCGCAGCGGGGTTCCCGTTTCCCGCCATTCAATGGTGCGAGAATCGGCGATTTCCAAAATGTCCCTTCGCCGCAGTTTTGAGAGACAACCATTGAGCGGGACTTTGCTGACCTTGATGATTTTGACTCGAATGAATGCTTTTTCTAACCAAGAGAAAAGATGCGGCCAAAAATTTGGTGTTAGAAGCTAGGTTTGCTGGCTCTCCGTCGCTTGTGGCTGGATGAACAAAGTTCGATTGCTTGCACTCAATTTCATGTGCGGCTCAAAGGAATTTGCCTCAATAACAGCACGCCTTAGTAGATCCGACACCTTTTAGAACCAATATCCATCCAAAGATCATCAAAACGGAATCTTTGCTTCTCCGATTGTCTCGATAAGCGGTGCTAAGTGAGATTCGTAGTTTCGCCATTTCTCCTTTGACGAGCTGTATAATGGCTGGCGCACTTGATGAACACTTGCAGTGCGGACACGTCGTGCCCCTTTGTAAAACTCGAGACAACGATTATCCCACTCGAGGCCACAATATGCTATCAAGCGTCGCGCTTCGAACTCGATATCATCGATAAGGCTCTCATAGTGAATGGTGTGAAAGCTGCCGGCGGGGAGAACTTCCTGCCAATGCTGCATAACGCGCACATAGGCATTAAAGTATCGACCCAATTCGATCTGGTCGTAGCTGTGGAGCTGACTGCGCTGAAACACTCGGGTGAAGCAGGACAGACACGTATCTAGCGGATTGCGCGCGACATGCACGATCCGCGCATTGGGCATGATCGCATGAATTAGGCCAACCATCAGAAAGTTCGCAGGCATCTTATCAACGATATAAGGTTTACCAGGAGCGTGCGCATCGAGCCGCTGGACATATCGTTGGGCGCGTTTTGAAAGCTCCTGATCCGAGAGAGCCGCAATCAGACTTCCAGTTTTCTTGTTTCCACCGCGCAGTTGATCGGTGAAAAGTTTGTGCAAATAGTTAAGCTCTCCGGCTCCGAATACGTCTGGATGGCTGGCGAGGATCGACTCCGTCAACGTCGTTCCAGACCGCGGCATGCCAACAACAAAAATTGGCTGGCTGCTGTCCACAGAGCTCTGGTGAAGTTTTTCGAGCAGTTCCGGTGTAAAGGCCGTGATCAGGTCGTCTGCCGTTTCCTCGATTTGGTCGGCATCAAAATCGATAATGCTGCGCTTTATTGCAGCCCCTTTTGCAAAATGCTCAAAAGCGCTGTCGTAGCGCTTGAGGTCCTCATAACATTTTCCCAATGCGTAGTGATACGATACCGATTGTTCAGGAAGCATCTTGTCGGCTTCAGGCAACGCAGCCACAAGACCCTGAAAATCAAGGTTGTCTTCGGTAACTTTATCCAACTTAACCAACGCGATCTGCGCATTCAAACGCGCCTTGTCCCTTTCTGCGGCCTTGTTGAACCAGCTGCGGGCAGCGTCAAAATTGCCCTGCTCCATCTCCAGATGGCCCAATGCGATCATTGTGGCCGAGAATTCCGGTTTTAGCTCAAGGGTCTTCTCGTAGTTGGCAAAACCGGCCTCGAGGTCGCCAAGGTGCGATTTGCAAACGGCTATATAGTGGTATGCAGGCGCGTGGCCGGGGTCTATGTGCTGCGCTTTTTCTGCCTCGACAAGGGCAAGTTCATGCAGGTTTTTCTCGATCAGGACCTGCGCAAGCCCGACATAAGCTTCGGGCTTTTTTTCATCTAGCGAAATCGCATTTCGAAAACAGCGTTCGGCTTCGTCCCATTCGCTCTGCAAAACGTGTAACCGTCCCCGATTGCGGTGCAACTCTGCGGAAATATGCCCCTTGCCAAGACAGTCATCTGCAAAATCTCTGGCTTCTTCTAGCTCCTCAGCTTCTATCATTACAGAAATGAGATTGTTGACACTCTCGAGATAGTCCGGGCGCAAATCTAGCACCCTACGATAGAACGAGATTGCCCCTTCCCTGTCCTCGTTGTCGCGCGCGATTGATCCAAGATTATTCAGCGCAGCAATCAGATCTGGATTAAGGGCCAGCGCTCTCTTCTGAGATGCCTCGGCTTCGGATAAATCACCTATATCGTAATAGGCAAGCCCAAGGTTTGAATGCCCATTTGCAACCCCCGGAGCAAGCTGGACTGCACGTTTGCCAACCCTGATCGCTTCTTCAGGTTTTCCGTTCGTGCGTAACACCTCGGTGAAGTTCGACAGGAACCCAGCATTGTCCGGCTGTAATCGGATCGCTTCGCGCATAGCATTTTCAGCTGGCCCGCTTTGACCGGTTTGAAACGCAATTACGCCAAGCAGTTGATGCGCTGGCGCGTATTCGGGCGCAGCCTTGAGCACTTGGTTCAGAACATTGACAGCTTTATTCAAATGCCCTGTATCGTAGGCCTGAACTCCTTGGTTGTAGGCCTCACCGATGGATAATGTCTGGTTTTTAGGCATTCAAGTAGCTCCGGGCTGGCGCATGACGACAGCCTGATCTCAAGCGCCGTCAAGTCGCCACATTGTGTTGCAGTTTTCCTACGAATTTCCAACAGCAATAGGTCATCCTGTGCAATGGAAAATTGGTAGATTGCATACATGTTAACGATTTATTAACGGTTCGTAAGCGGAGCCGATTGCAAAAACGCGACGAGTTTCGAGAAAAAAACAAGATAATCTAACGGGATAGTAAATGTCTAATAATGGGTCGAGGGCGAACGCCCCCAAGCTCCGTGGGGGGCGTATTTTCAAGTGGAAAGGCCAAATTGTCAGCGCGGCTCCAGCTGCGTTGCTGGCGCAAGTATCAATGGTTGCCCTGATGGCCGGGGACGTACATGCGGATACGATCTCGAATGTGGTGACGACACCTCAGGTTTTCTCGACCGATGCGGATCACAAAGTAACGGCAAGCGGCGCGATCGAGATAACTTCTTCCACCGCTGCAGCTTTGACGATCACGACAGATTATTCGAGCACATTTACGAATAACGGCTCGATTTCGGTCACGGCAACGGATACCGATACTGCGACGGCACTTTTGCTGGACGGAAATTTGCAGCAATCCGGTGCTTTGATGAACAATGGCACCATTTCTGTAGATGTCACCGGGTCTGATCCTCAGGATATCTATGGCTTGCTGGTGAACGGTGACGCCGACGGGGTAATCCAAAACACCGGAACGATTGATGTCGACGTGTTGTCCACGGATGGCGATATCGAGGCCTGGGGTATCTACGTTGACGGTGACGTTTCTGAAACAGGTAAGATCGTCAACACCGGGACGATCAAGGTTGATGGGCTGATCACCGACGGAAGCACCGCATCAATCTACGGTATTGCGGTCGACCGCGACGTCGCGGGTGTGATCAGAAACAGCGGCACGATTGATGTCCGCGCCAGATCATTCGCCGATGATTATGCCTATGCCTGGGGCATTTACGTGCAAAGTGACCTGGAAGAAACCGGTCAGATCGTGAACTCGGGAACAATCAAATCGGTTGCCATATCGACCAGTGACAGTACCGCGTCTGCCTATGGGATCGAAGTCAATGGCAATGCGCACGGTGTGATCCGCAATACCGGCACATTGGAAGTATTGGCCTCTGCCCCTTCGACCTATGAGGCGATTGCCTATGGAATTTTGGTCGATCGTGACCTGTCCGGTCAGATCGATAACAGCGGTTCTATCGAGGTAACCGCAATCGGTGTTGAATCCGACGCTTCTGCTTTCGGCATTTACGTCGATGATGACGTATTGTCCGGCGCGTCCGTACATAACAGCGGTACAATTGAGGCCTTTGCCAGCGCGGATACCGATGACGTTGCATATGCGGGCGGGCTTTACCTTGAGGACCTTGTTGACGGGATCGTGGTAAACTCGGGCACGATTACGGCCACGGCTTTGTCTCTCAACACCGCGGACGAGGCGACCGCGACGGGCATTTATGCCGGGGATGACGTTTCCGGTACAATTCGCAACTCGGGCACTATGACGCTTTTCGCAGAAGCTGCCGAAGATTCTGCAGAAGCCTCGGGGATTTACCTGACCGATAACCTAAGCGGCTCTCTGGCAAACACGGGCGAGATTACAGCGACTGCGATTTCGCATGACACCTCTGCCGAGGCCTATGGGATTTATGTTGATGAAATCGTAACCGGTGACATCAAGAACACCGGAAGCATCACCGTCACCGCCAACGGTGCGCAAGAGAATGGTGGGCCACCGCCAAGCGCATCTGAGGCATTCGGCGTGTACGCCGGCGACATGCAGGGAACGTTCTCGAACACGGGCCCGATTACCGTGCACGCGACCGGCAGTTCCGGCACCCGTGCAGCCGGTATTCAGTTCGACAATTTCGACGGAACGATTCATGATCTGGGGACCATCAGGGTTTCGGGGAATGATGAGGTCTACGCCGTCTATCTAGGAACCGGCACGGGGACGCTGAATGTCGATACAATGGACGACGTTGAGGGTCTGATCCGCGTTCAGGACCATGACGTGAACCTAGAAGCCAAAGGCGGCAGTGGCGTGTTTGCGTTCGAAGATGCCGCGCCGGGTACGGGTACCTTCAAGACCACCGTGTCTGACGGGCAATCCGCTTGGTTCGTGCAGGACAAGGGCGGCGCTGCCCCGATCTATTCTGTGGTCGACGGCAATGACATTGCACCATCGGGCGATGTCGCGGCCTTCTTCGGCAGCATTGTCGGCGGCAGTGGCAATGCGCTTAGCTATGGTCAGGGACCGCAGGTCGCGCAGGGCGCAACCTTCGCTGGTTTCCGGCCCTTCGCAATGATCGACGCCCAGTATCGAGAGTTCGAGTCCGGCTCGAACGATGACACGGACGTGACGATGTTCAGCGGAAGCGCCGGGTATACGGGGCAGATGGATAACGGAGTGTCTCTGGCTGTTGCCATGGGTGTGTTCGCGTCGGATGGTGACAACAGCACCACCGACTTTGACACAAATGGCTTCTATCTTGATGCCGCAGTGGGTCGCCAGTTTGGTGCCTACACGCTGGATGCCGGATTTGGCATTGGTTGGCTCACGACTGATCGTAGCCGGTCGATCTCGGGCAGCTCTGACGCTAAGGCCGATTATAACAGCAGGCTGTTGACCGCGAACATCGGGGTCGAGCGTGCATTCGACCTCAGTGACGATTTCGGTTTGCTTGGTTTTGCCAGCGCCCGTTACACCAACCAAAAGGATGACGGCTATACCGAGACGGGGTCATCTGCGAATGCCACCGTCGGCGATATCACCACCGAAGTTGTCGAGGCCCGTTTGGGGGTTGAGGCATCAAAGGACCTTGAAAACGGCGGTGTTCTCAGCGGTCAGCTTGGCGGCGTGTTGCGGCGCGACCTAGGCAGTTCCGAGGGCGACGTAACCGTCTTCTCTCAGACCGAGTCTCTGGCCTTTGCGTCAACCGACTTTACCGGCGCCAGTGTCGTGGTCGGATACGAGCAAGATCTCATTCAGGACATGCGGCTTGAACTGACGGCGGAACAGGAAATCGGCAGCGACGCTCAGGGGCCATTCCTGCGCGCCGGACTTCGCTGGTCATTCTAGATCTAAAGAGCACTGCGGCACCGAGAGCGGTGCCGCAGAAATCGGCTCCAAGCTGAACTATGTCGGGCTATTTGGTGTATAGTGTTGACCCTTTCACAAGTCTATTTGAGCTTCTCAAGTAGTCGACAATTATCCGAACATTATTGCGGTTGCCTGAAACCTATTATGCAACTGTTTCTTGAGCTTGTGTAAGCCGTCATTCGTTCGATGTGCAGTATCCGTCAAAATGGGCTCTCATTCCTCTTTCGTCGCCGGGAGGTCATAGGTCCGTTCTGAATCAGCGAACGGCAGGTGCCGCCCGCCGACATAGTTCAGATGTCGATCCGCTCTGCAATACTCAGCGCATCTTCCAGTTCAACCCCAAGGTATCGCACTGTGCTATCGACTTTCGTGTGTCCGAGCAAAAGCTGCACGGCGCGGAGGTTGCCGGTCTTTCGATAAATCTCGGCTGCCTTGGTCCGGCGCAGCGAATGGGTCCCGTAAACACCGTCAGCCCCGTCTTCGTCAAAGAAACGATGGAGATGATGGGTATGGATTCAAGCACGGGCTTATCGGCGGCAGACACTGCAAAGGCCTACGTTGCTGCCATCGAAGGCAATATGAACGGCGAAACGTTGGATGCGCCTGATTACGTATAACGCTATGAGCTAAGAAAACTTGCTTGGAATACAAACCTGCCGTTCGGACCGCGAGGCCGAATGGCAGATTTGTCCGCTCCTGGTGAATTCGGCGTCTGATCCTCGCTGCGGTCAACATGAATGACCGGTCCTTCCGCTACGCGGTGGCACCGAAATTCACGTGCATGCTGCATTTCTGGTGCTGCGTGCGCACGCAGCGAGAAATTCGAATTTACAGGTTGGACTCACTCCTGCCATTCTCTGCGGAACGCTTCAACTGGTGGTAAGAGCCCTGACCGGCCTTTGCCCAGATTTCACGCATTTTCTAAAGCGGCATGATAATCCGGCCCATACCAGACATTTATCGTGTCAGACTACGCCGCAGTGCAGCTTCACCGAACCGGCCATTCGCTGCGCCCACGAGATTGTAGCGTGACCCGACTTCGGGAGTGCGGACTTAGCGGACCTTTGCGCCAAACTCAGCAATGTCCGCTTTGCCCTTGCCGCTATCCGTTCCCTGCTTGATGAGCATACGCTTCGGCATCAAACCACCCGCGTGAAGACTGAACCTCCAAGTCGCGATTCAAATCCCATTCTTCCCAACCATGGATTTTGAGAGGGTTACCTGTGGCTGCATCATGCCCGGTGAAGGTCCACGAAAAGAGTGCGTGTTTTCCAGAAACGCGCACGTCATCGCATGTGAGCGTCAAGTCCGGCACATCCGTGAAAAAACCATCGGCCATTTCTTGCACTCGATTTCGACCAGACCACGGCTCTCCACAGTTGATCACGATGTCGCCATCCCGCGCGTAAAATGAGGCAACTGCCTCAGCAGATTTCGAGTTCCACGCATTTGTATAACTTTGCGCTAATTGCGCTATTTTTGTGCTGTCCATCTTTGCAACCTCTATATTCACTGTTGTCTCAGGAATGTTGCAAGCCCAGTAGGTTTTTGCTTGAGGAACACATGAAGAAACTCATAGGATTTTCCTGTGATTGATCCATCGGAAAAAAAAGACAGGGTGCGCATTGCGCGAAAGTACAAGTTTGACGACTATGTCCTTGACCCCGACCAGCATAGCCTGATGCGTTCGGGGACCCTGGTTTCGATTGAGCCAAAGGTGTTCGATCTCTTGCTGATTTTGGTGAAGAACGCAGGCGAGTTGATCAGCCGTGACACATTGATCGACCTCGTTTGGCAAGGGCGCATAGTCTCAGATTCTGCTATCAGCGCCTGCGTTGCAGCGGTCCGACGCGCGGTAGGAGACAACGGTGAGTCTCAAGCGATAATCCGAACGGTTGCGCGGCGTGGCTTCTTGTGTTGTGCCGACGTGGAGATTGTTGAAGCCGCAAGTCCCGCGTCACCAAGAGCGCTTTCGCCAAGGCTTCAATTCACAAAAAACCGCGAAGGTAAGTCGCTTGCCTATACCGTGGCGGGCGATGGACCACCGATTATATACACAACATTTGGCGGGACCAGCATTGAGGCTGACTGGAGTTCCCCATTTTTCCGCCCGTTGTTTGACGCAATATGTTCAAAGAACACGCTGGTGCGCTTCGACGAAATTGGCAGTGGTCATTCTGATTTAGATATGAATTCCGCTGGAGTCGAGGCCATCGCACTTGACCTGCTTTGTGTTGCAGATGCCTTGGGGATCGACCAGTTCGGCTTGTTTTGCCAGTCGGGATCAGCGCTATCAGCCGCATATCTGGCCGCACACTATCCGGACCGAGTTGTGTCCATGGTCTTGAATGGTGGCTATGCTGAGGGGCGGAATGTGCGGAAGGATACCACGGGCACCCAAGAAATGTTCGGTATGATTTCCGAAGCTTGGGACAAACCTGAAAGCAGCTTTTTGCTGGCATATTCGTTGCTCTATTTCCCGGAGGGCCCGTTGGATCTGGCCAAGGACATTGTCGAGATAATGCACAAGTCATGCCCGGCGGAAAATATACTCCGTATGCGCGAGTCTCATAACGACGCATCAGTTGTCGAGCTGTTACCAAAGGTACAATGCCCGACGCTGATCGTGCATGCACGTGACGACTCGATCCACCCGCTTTCCCAAGCACGCAAATTGGCGGCGGGCATAGTCGACTCTGAATTGCTTGTTTTGGACTCCGCAAATCACGTTCCTATGCCCAACAGCCTAGATTGGGACGCGTTTTTGGACGCCACGCTCAGTTTTTTGAATGCGAGCACGGATCATTTTGAAAGCTAAATACTGGCTGGGATTCAGGGCCACATCTATCGGTTAGCGCATCGCCACCTCACAAACCCAGGCATTCATCGATACTGCAGCATTAGTAGCTTTGGGCTCAGAGCGGACCTCGGAGGCAGCGCAGCGTGTCGTGATAAAATGCTCCGGTCAACGTCGGGTTGTCGTTTTGGGAGGGCATGGCGGATCGGAGGATCAGTCATGGAAACACCAAACCTACCAGCCATTCGCGCACTTCGCCCTGCCTGGAACAAAGGGCGTATCGTCGGCCAGAAGCGACCACTGAAACCAAAACACGTCTGGGCGATACGGGTTCGACTTGAATTGGCCGAGAACCGCCGCGATCTCGCCCTGTTCAACATGGCGATCGACAGCAAGCTCCGCGGCTGTGATCTGGTGAAGATGAAAGTGGTCGATGTCATGGCTTCAGGCCAAATCAAAGAACGAGCCTCAGTCCTTCAAAGCAAGACGCAAAAACCTGTGCGCTTCGAGATATCCGAAGGAACGCGCGCGTCTGTCGAAAAGTGGATGGAGGACGAACTGATGGTCGGTTCCGAGTACCTTTGGCCCGGGCGCTTTCATGAACGCCTGCACATTTCGACCCGCCAATATGCACGGATCGTCCGAGATTGGGTCACATCGATCGGTCTTGAGGCGAGCGCGTATGGCACCCATTCAATGCGGAGAACTAAAGTCACGCAGATCTACAAGAAGACAGGCAACCTCCGAGCTGTTCAGCTCCTACTCGGTCACACGAAGATGGACAGCACGGTCCGATACCTTGGTGTCGAACTTGAGGATGCATTGGCCATTGCCGAAGCCATTGAAATCTAGACTAAAGGGCCGTTCGAAAGGACGGCCCATTCCTGCCGTTCACCAACCGGTCAAGATGCTGCGATCGCAGCCCGATTGGCCGCCATTCGCTGCGGCCGCCAAATCCAAACCCAATTGAACTCACACTACGCGGACAGAGGCGCCGTTTGATGCTCAGACTTACTTGTCGGCGTTACCCTGCTTTGCAGTCTTTCGCCTTGGGCTTCATCGCAATGCTCCAATGCGTCAAACGCCCTGAGATGTCTTCAGAGCGTGTTTCGAGCCTGGAAAACCCGATTTGGGACAGCATCATTTCAACCTCACAGACTTGCGGGAAACGGTAGACGGTGTTTGGAAACTCGCTCACCGCCCGGCTGTCTTCCGTCGATCGGTAACACAGAACGAACCGCCCGCCTGCTCGTAGCACACGGAACGCTTCGGCAAGGTGCGCCGCTGGGTCCGACCAGAAGTAAATCGTATGCACGGAAAGGGCTTTGCTAAAATGCTGGTCTGGAAATGGCAGTGCGACCGTGTCCGCACATCGCAACGTCAACCGCATGTCCCGGACCGCTTCCAGGTTCCTGGTGCGCGCGCGGCTTAACATGGCTTCGGAAAAGTCCACGCCGGCACTTCCTGAAAGTTGCACCATCGAATCCGCTTCGAACAGCGTTTCGCCATGACCGCAGCCGACATCGATCAGGCTGTCACCGTCCACAAGATCAAGCAGGCGCAGGGCATGTAGGTTTTCGGGGCGCGTTTCTCTGGCCATGATGCGGGCGACGATTGCACCGAGCAGGCCCGTGGGACGGCGGCTCTGGCGGGCGATGAATTCGGGCTTCTTCATGTCAATCACTCCAAAATTGGGTCTCACCGGGCGATTTCCTTGATGCGTCGAGGTTCGCGAACGGGCCGCCGCAGGTCATGTCTGGCAACCCTGCGGAAGGTTTCGTGATAGTCAGGATACTCGGTGCCCATCAGCCGGTCCCACCAGGTGAAATAGAGGCCGAGGTTGTACCCGGCATGGGCATGGTGCAGATCGTGATGTGTCACCGTCGTCATCCAGTCAAAAAGCGGTTTGCCGTCGCGATCGGCCGGAAAGATTTCGTAGCCGGAATGCCCGACCGCGTTTCTGAGCATCATGTGCGTGACGAAAACAAGAATTGCCGCCGGATGCGCCGGCAGGATCAGCAGGATCAGCGGCAGGTAGACCGCATTGGCAACCGCCTCGCCCAGGTCGAAACTATAGGACGTGAAGGGGGTCGGGTTGTGCGACCGGTGATGCAGGCGGTGAAAGCGCCGGAACAATGGCGAATAATGCAACAACCGGTGGGACCAGTAAAACCAGGTGTCGTGGACAACGATCAGAATCGCAATGCTGAAGATCAGGTAGATCCAACCGTAATCGGCGGCATCGGTATAGATCGGGATGATCCCCATCTCCGCGCCAAGGACGATCAGCGTGCCATTCAGCGCAAAGACAAGCACGGTGCGCAGGCTCGCCAGGATTTCGCGACGGATCTGCCCTTGCGGCGGGTCGTCGGCCCGGATTTTCCGCGCGCGGAGACGAACGGCCAACAGTAAGTTCACGATCAGATAGACACCGCCTGCACCGACCGCGTATCGCAGAAAATCCGCGACAAGAACGCCTGAGAATATCTCGGCGAGATGGCTGGTAAAACATTGTTCGGTCATCATGGTCTCCTGGTTGCGAGTGTTCCTGACCACATAAGGCGAAGGCGCATTGCGCGGCGCGCCGGATTTGAAATGTGCCGCGGGATTTGAGGAATCGGCGCCGCTTCTCCGGAATCGGCGCACCTGCCCTGGTTGACCGTTGCTTTGGTTTGGGCTTCGCTCTGTCCATGGAAGACTTGGCTGTCAGAATGGATCTCTTGTTGCGGGGCGGCGCGGTAACCGCATTAGCCGCATGCGCGCTGATCTTTCTGGCCGACCGCGCACCGGGTGCGCGCGGCTTGTCAGTGCCGAGCCTGTGCATTGGTCTTTGCGCCTATTTGCTCGTGTCGTCGCCGAATCTGGGGATTGCCGGAACCTGGGCCGAAGCCGGTCTCGTCCTCCTTGCCGGCATGGCTCCGGTTTTTGCCATATGGGCCGGAGCCGAAATCTTTCTCGACCGCCCGGTCTACCGGCCCCTGCATGGAGTCCTGGCGGGCCTCGTTATCGCGGCGGCATGGCTGGCTCCGTACTTGCCGGTCTTGACGACCCTCCGCGGCATCCTTGTCGTTTTGCTCTATGCCGGGTTGCTCTATATCGTCTTGTCCTCCGCCTCGGGCGATCTGGTCGAAACACGCCGCCGCTTCCGCAGGGGGTTCGTGGCGCTCATGGCCTTGACCGGTCTGGGGATCTCGGTGGTGGAATTGTTGAAGCTCGATGCCGATCTGCCGCGTTTTATCTATCCACTTCATGCTGCGGGCTTTTTGTTCCTGACGCTGCTCTTTCTGATTTGGGGCGCGCGGGTTGCGCCCGATCTCTGGCCCACAGGGGAAAAATCTCGACCGCGCTCCGAACCGGCTCTGTCAGACGCCGATGCTGCCGTGCTGCTCCGGGTCGAGGCGGCGATGGCTGAAGGCATCTGGCGCAAGGAAGGGCTGACGATTGCGCAACTCGCCGATGCCGTGGATGCGCCTGATCACAGGGTTCGCCGCGCGATCAATAACGGGCTCAGGTATCGCAACTTTGCCCAATTCATAAATGAACGCCGGATCGTGGCGGCCTGCGAAGTGCTATCCGATCCCGCGCAAGCCGACACACCGGTCTTGTCCATCGCTTACGACGTCGGGTTCGCCTCCCTCGGACCTTTCAACCGTGCGTTTCGAGAAAGGCACCGACAATCCCCTTCCGAATATCGAAACGCACGCGTTGCATCGAACAGATAGCGCGGATGGCCCTTGATCACGCTCGACCACCGCAATTGCCATATTGCACCCGGAGAGCCTGCATGAACTAGAAAACCGAGGGGCAACCCTGACGAACTCGCACACCTTCTTCAGGATCGCTGCATCCAAAGCTCAGGGCTCACAGCCGACCTCGGAGGCAGCGCAGCATCCCAACCAAAGCGACCCTGAACCCACGCTGCACACGGCCACACAGCTGCCTTTCACCGGTTGGTCGAGACACTGCGACCTCGCCCGCGTTCCGGTCATTCGCTGCAAGTGCAAATTTTGGCGCTGCACAAACTCACAGGTTGCGGACAATGCAGCCGTTTGATCTACCGCTATTGGGCGGCTCGAAACATCGGAAACAGGGGTGGGGCTTGGTCGGCTTTGATTAGACCCATCTCTTGGAAACCATAGCGCTTATACAGCGATAGATTTGTAGGGTTTGTCGACTCTAAGTAAGCAGGTCTTCCATCTTCGTCACAACGTTTGAGGCAGCATTCAAGCAACGCGGACCCCAACCCTTTTCCTTGGCGAATTGGATCGACCGCAATAAAAGCTAAATGCCAGCAGTCCTCATCGGGATGATAATTGTCCATCTGCCCGAAGGTTTCGAACAACGCATCATGCTTTTCTGATGAGACCGTCTGCTCAAAACAGGCGACAAGCCGTTCTTCGTCAGGGTGAATGCTTGGCGGAAGCCAAAGTGCGCCAGCAGTAAAATCATCGTTTCGAAACGCGCTGCCCTGTTCAAATGCACGCCCTCCAAAGAAGTCCATTACTCGCGGGAAGTGGGTAAGGAAATCGGCAGGTTCAGGATACAACCAGCGCATGAATGGGTCGGCAGAAAATCCTAGAGCAAGTCCGCTTAACAAGCTTTCTGCTTCACTTCGGGTTGATGATCTAAACATGAAATTACCTTTGGTCGTTCCACCTCGATTTTCACGTTTCAGCATGTGGGCCGCAAATACTTGTTGTCAAATGCGCAATTTATTGTCGTGCTCAAGCAACGATGGATGACTGAATTGGGCTGAGGCGTGTGGGGGCAATACAACATTCGGAGGTCGGGCGCATTTCACTTGGATGAAGACCGGCCCAAACCGGACTCTCGTCGTGACAAGTGATGCCGCAGCGCAGCTTCCCGAAAGCAGACGTTGTCATCGCTGCCGAAGCGGGTTCCTCAATCCGGAACGCAAGCACACCAACAACGGCATACTGTCGCCCGTTGACTATAAGAACAGACAGCGCAAACTGGAAAAGGCAGGTGTCTAGGAAACTAGGGGCACCTCAAATCGCGCCTTACTTTTTCGAAGCAAAAGTCCCTGCGGTTAGTCGCCTTTAGGCTGTAGATGCAATTGAAAACAAACGAAAGAGGTTGTGATGGGCTGAACTCGTTGATTTAATGATCCCAAAACAATGAGTTTTAGGGTGAGCATGTCATTTTTTGAAAAGCCAATTTTGAATTCGCCCTATTTTGAACCGGGACGCCACTGGGAGCTGGATACAGAAGGCCGACCCACTGACCAGGTCATAGAGCGTCGGCGTCGATCCGATCTCATATCAGCCATGCCTCCTGCCAAGAGCAAGAAAGGTGGTAAGCAGAGTGAGATGGAGCTGAGCGCCGAAGGCCTGTCGGGCCAAGACCTTAGCTACAACGTGACTGAATTCGTAAACGAGTTGCGCCGTGAAGTTGATGTCTGGCGTGCGTTACCCAACCCTACCCAATGGCAGGTGTCGCCAGTCACGCAGCGCTTGCTTTCACATTGGAGGGCGATCCAAAAAGACGAAAAACAAGTCATCAGGCCGTTCTTTTGCCAGCTTGAAGCTGTTGAAACCGCCATCTGGCTCGCCGAAGTCGCACCGAAATTGAAGGATCGAGGCAGACGCTTCCGCACCCGCCTTGAAGCAGCGAACGCCGAAGCAAACCCTGACCTATTTCGGGTCGCGATGAAGTTGGCGACCGGAGCGGGAAAGACGACGGTCATGGCTATGTTGATTGCATGGCAAACATTGAATTCGGTTCGCAGCGAAAACTCAAAGACGTTCTCTCGTGGTTTTCTCATCGTTACGCCTGGCATCACGATCAAGGACCGCCTGCGTGTCTTGCTGCCCAATGATGCTGAGAATTACTACCAAAAGATCAATTTGGTCCCCGCCGATATGATGCAAGATATGCAGCGGGCAAAGATCGTTCTGACAAACTATCATGCCTTTAAGTTGCGAGAGAAAGTAAAGCTCGCGACCGGCACACGCACAGCACTCGAAGGGCACGGCGAAGAGCTCAAGACACTCGAAACAGAAGGTCAGATGCTGCAGCGCGTGATGCCTGATCTCATGGGCATTGGGAAGATCAACGTCATCAATGACGAGGCCCACCACTGCTATCGCGAACGGGCTGTTTCTGAAACTGAACGTCTGACGGGAGACGAACTTCGTGAGGCCAACGAAAACCGGGAAGCCGCGCGACTTTGGATATCGGGATTGGAAGCAGCGAAGCGGAAAATCGGCCTGCAAATCGTGTACGATCTGTCTGCGACACCGTTCTTTCTTGCAGGATCTGGTTGGGTGGAAGGAACGCTTTTTCCCTGGGTGGTATCAGATTTCTCACTGATGGATGCCATTGAATGCGGGATCGTTAAACTGCCTCGTGTTCCGGTTGCTGACAACGTGCCCGGCAAGCCTGAGCCTTTGTACCGTAATCTCTGGGCTGCAATTGGGAAGAAAATGCCCAAGAAGACGAAGGGCACTCCCCCGGATCCCCAAAAACTGCCTCTCGAGCTGAAGACCGCTATCGACGCGCTCTATGGCCACTACGAAAAAACCTACAAGCTGTGGGAGACTGAAAATGTAGGGATTCCTCCAGTCTTCATCGTGGTTTGCAACAACACAACCAACTCCGAGCTGCTACGCGACTACATCGCCGGATATGAACGAGAGAACCCAGACGGCACGATTGAGACAGTTCACGGCAAGTGTGGCCTGTTTTCAAACTTCTCATCCGATGGAGAGCGGCTGCCGCGACCTCGGTCCGTTCTGATTGACAGCGCCACGCTTGAGGCTGGGGGAGATATCGATAAGTCCTTCCGCGATGCGCATGCCTCGGAAATTGAGGCATTCCGGCGGGAGCAGGCCGAACGCGGATTGGGTGGTGAAGACCTCAACGAAGCAGATATTCTTCGAGAGGTGATGAATACCGTCGGCAAGAAGGACAAATTAGGAGAGCAAGTCCGCTGTGTTGTCTCAGTATCGATGCTGACCGAAGGATGGGATGCCAACAACGTCACGCATATTCTTGGACTGCGCGCTTTCGGAACCCAGCTCATCTGCGAGCAGGTCGTCGGACGTGCGCTCAGACGCCTCTCTTACCAAATCGATGAGAACGGTCTGTTCCGAACTGAATACGCTGACATCATGGGCATTGATGGCTTGAACTTCTCGGACCAGCCTCGCGTAGCCCCCCCACAAAAGCCGCGAGATGTCATTCAAGTACACGCCGTCTCACCCGCACGGGATCACTTGGAAATCACATTCCCACGGGTCCAAGGCTACATCGCAGATTTACCGCCGGATCGGTTGGAGGCGGACTTTTCAGATATCGAGCCTTACGTGCTTGATCCTGACAAGGTAAACGCGACGCGTGTAACCATGCAAGGCATCGTCGGCGAAAGTGAAACGCTGACAATGGACTACCTTAAAACCCTGCGCAATTCGACCATCGCCTATCACGTTGCCAAACATATGGTTTTCGAAAAATTGCGCGATGCGAACGAGGCCCCACGCCTCCACTTGATCCCCGCTGCTAAGCGGATCGTGAACCAGTGGCTGAATGAGGGGCATCTCGTCTGCAAGGGCGGCACAGTACCCGCCCAACTGCTCTACCGTGAACTCGCGGATGAAGTCTGCGAGCTCATTTCAGGCGCGCTGATCGACAAACCTGGCGGCGACAGTCTGATGCGCGCGGTGCTTGATCCCTACAATCCCGTTGGCTCCACCCTTGGCGTCAATTTCAACACGACCAAGGCGACCCGTTACGCACCGCGACCGGACAAATCGCACCTGAACTGGATCATCACCGACAGCGATTGGGAAGACAAACTTGCGGCGCGGATCGAAGAACACCCCAAGGTTCTGTCCTATGCCAAGAACCATAACCTTGGTTTCGAAGTGCCATACTTGCTAGAGGCCGAACCGAAGACGTATTTGCCGGACTTTCTGATCCGGCTCGATACACCTGAACCGACAACCCTGATCATCGAAGTCAAAGGTTTCCGTGGCCATGATGCGATGATCAAGGCCGACACCATCGCTAACAAATGGGTGCCCGCGATCAACCGCAATGGCAAATTTGGCAGCTGGGGCTTTGCCGAATTGCGCAGTGCCCATGACTTTGGTCCAGACCTCGATGCCGCCATCGACAAACTTCTGGTCGGAGAGACGGCATGATTTCAGATAACGGATCATTTTCAAAAGAGAATTTTTCTAACGATGTTTGACAGTACAAAAGACAATCTCAACCGGATTCTTGAGCAGGTGGACGACCAAGACCTCCAGCTTCCGGACTTTCAAAGAGACTGGGTCTGGGACGAGGACGGCATACATGCGCTCTTGGTGAGTATCGTGCGCGGCTTCCCTGTGGGTGCCATTCTAACACTTGAAGTCGGCGGTGAAGTGAATTTCAAGGCAAGACCATTAGCAAATGCAACGAGCAACGGGAGCCCGCCAGCAGAATTTCTGTTGGACGGCCAACAGAGGCTGACCAGCCTCTATCAGTCGCTTTTGCGCAAAGATGTCGTCAAAACGCTCACCTCAAAAGGTGCTTTGGCTGAGAGGCTCTTTTTCGTGGATCTTGAGGCAGCGTCGCTTGAAGGTAGCGATCCCGCCAATTGGATCATAATGACACGTGGAGATGGTCGCGAAACAAGCAATTTCGGCCGCGACATTGATCGTGACTATTCAACCGCTGAGCAGCAGTTTGCGTCACATGCCTTTCCGCTAAATCAAGTCTTCGCACCATTCGATTGGCTCTTCGCCTACAAAAATTACTGGAACGAACGCGGTGAAGACACGCATGCCAAAGAACAGGCTTTGAACCTGAAGGTGGTCAAACCTGTGCAGGCCTACCAAATGCCGATTATTCGGTTGTCCAAAGGTAACAGTCGCGAGGCGATTTGCACAGTCTTTGAAAAGGTGAACACTGGCGGCAAGAAGCTTGACGCGTTTGAGTTACTAACAGCTGTCTTTGCTGCCAGTGAGTTCAATCTGCGTGAAGATTGGCTTGGAGTGGAAGGGCAGCCAGGGCGGCTTGACCGGCTGCGCGGCCTCGACAAAACAAGGGACATCTACGCGAAACTGGCCAGTACCGACTTCCTGCAAGCCTGCACCGCGCTTTCCACAATGGATCGACGCAACCAAGCCGTCAAAACAGGTCGCACTGGCAAAGACCTCCCGCCTGTAACTGTTCGCCGCGATGCCATGCTGAATTTACCAATCGAGGAATATAAGCGGCTAGCAGTTTCCGTCGAAGAGGGGTTCGCTCAAGCGAAGAAGTTCTTCACATCTCAGCGCATCATCTGGGTGAAGGACGTGCCTTACCCCTCGCAGTTGATCACACTCGCCGCAGTTTTTGCGCGACTGCCTGCTAAAGAACGTACCGCCGCTGCGCATGACAAGCTCGATCACTGGTATTGGAGCTGTGTCTTCGGCGAACTTTATGCCGGGTCTGTCGAAACCCGTATCGCGCGTGACATTCCGGAGCTGTTGGCCTGGATCCGGGAAGATGGCCCACAACCCGCCACCATTGGCGATGCAGTCTTCCAGATCGACCGGCTGGACACGCTGCGCACCCGCCTGGCCGCTGCATACAAAGGCGTCAACGCGAGGCTAATGCTCAGCGGGGCGCAAGACTTCATCTCGGGCGAGCCGTTCGAGATCATGACCTATTTCGACAGCCAAGTGGACATCCACCACATCTTCCCGCGCGACTGGTGCAACAAAAACGACATCCCCGCATCGCGCTACGATTCCATCATCAACAAGTCGCCTCTTTCTAAGATCAGCAATATCCGCATCGGTGGCGACGCCCCTTCGGTGTACCTCAAACGGATCGAACATAAGGATGGGCTGACCACAGAGCAGCTTGATGAAATCCTACGGACGCATCTGATTGATCCTGCACCATTGCGCGCAGACGACTTCGAAGCATTCTGGACCTCTCGCCAAAATGCACTCGCCGACCTGATCGGCACTGCCATGCGCCGCGACGTGATCCGCAATTCCCCAGCCGAGCCGGACTTGCAGGCCCCATACGACCCCAGTGAAGAAGATGAGGCGGCAGCATGACCGACAAGAAAACACCCATCGACCCGATCACCCATGACGACGCGCGGGTGAACATCCCGACGCCGGAACTGGCACCGATGATGGACCCGGACGATGCCAAGCCGATCAAGGTCGCATACCAGCAGCGCAACCCGGACGTTGACCCGCAGCTGATCTGGCGCGGTAAGGATATCGATCAAGAGGCGGTGACAATCGACGCGCCCCCGATCTACCTGCAGGAACAGGTGCACCCCAAGGCGATCATCGAAGACCTGCGCGCAGGTAACAAACGCAATGGCGAGGGTGGCGGCGCGGATCTGTTTGACCACTTTGGCGTGACGGACGACGACCGAAAGGCGGAGGTGGAGTTCTACAAGCACCACAAGAAATGGTCGAACCGGATGATCCTGGGCGACGGGCTGCAGGTGATGGCGTCACTGGCCGAACGCGAGGGGCTAAAGGGCCAGGTGCAGGCGATCTATATCGACCCGCCCTATGGGATCAAATTCAATTCCAACTTCCAATGGTCCACGACCAATCGAGATGTGAAAGACGGCAAGCTGGATCATCTGACCCGCGAGCCCGAGCAGGTGAAGGCCTTTCGCGATACATGGCGCGACGGGATACATTCCTACCTGCAATACCTGCGCGACCGTCTGGTGGTGGCGCGGGAACTGCTGACCGAGAGCGGGTCCTGCTTTGTCCAGATAGGGGATGAGAACGTGCACCGCGTGCGGGCGTTAATGGATGAGGTGTTTGGAGAGGAGAATTTTGTAAGCCAAATCGTCCTGAAGACAACAAGTGGAGCTGGAAGCCCAAGCGGAGGAACCTTAGCTCTAGCGGGCGTCTACGATACAGTTCTCTGGTATGCGCGCAAGAAGGACATGCTGAAGTATCGGCAGCTCTATTTTGAAAAAGCCGATATGCAGTCCGCAAATCTCTATAAGAAACATACTGATTGGTCAGGAGTTCACAGAGCAGCAACAGCTGGAGAACTCGATGGTTCCGAAAGTTTGCAAGAAGGTGCGAGCATATTCCGACCTGACAACCTTACTAGCCAAAGTTCACCGGAAAGCGCGACTTATAAGGTTGCTTATCGCGGCGATCACTCCGGACCTGGAAAAGGGGGATGGAAAACAAACCCCGCTGGTATGGAGCGCCTCAAGGCTGCCACTCGAATTTTCACCACCAGCAACCGGACGTATCAATATTTGCGTCGTCTCGACGACTTCAACGTGGCACCGATCAACAATGTTTGGACCGATGTGGGAACCGGCTCATTTACCGCCGATAAGGTATACATCGTTCAGACTAATGTAAAAATTGTGACGCGCTGTCTTTTAATGGCGACCGACCCAGGTGATCTAGTATTGGATCCGACTTGTGGATCTGGAACAGCGGCATTCGTTGCAGAGCAATGGGGCCGACGCTGGATCACAATCGATACCTCTCGTGTAGCTCTTGCACTGGCTCGTGCGAGGATTATGGGAGCAAAATACCCTTGGTACCTGCTCAAAGACAGTAGTGACGGCCAAAAGAAAGAGGCCGAAGTAACTCGATCTGCGCCTGCAACCAGCGAAACCTACGATGATATTCGACACGGTTTCGTTTACGAGCGGGTGCCTCACATCATGCTCAAGTCGATCGCAAATAATGCGGAAATTGACGAGATTTGGGAGCAGCGCCAACCCGCCGTCGAAGACACCCGCGTGGCCCTCAACACTGCCCTCCAAGGTCAGCCCGACCCGTTCCACGTGGATACTGGCGGGCGCATTGGCCAATACATCGACTTTACCGCCTCCGGCGAGGTTGAAATGCCCAGCGGAGAGATGGCCCCGGCAAACGGTTTCATGGAATGGGAAATCCCCCGCGAACCCGGCACACCGTGGCCCGCCGACCACCGCGCCGCCTATACCGCCGCACGCACCATGTCCGACGACCTGACCCCCGCCAAACGCCGCAAAGCCGAACAGGGATTGGCCGAGTTGAACGAGATGCGCAGCACCGCATGGGATTTCGACACGCTGCCCGACCGCCCCGTGACCCCGTGGCCCGACGCTGCCGTGGAAGCGCTGGAGACCTTCTGGAAAGCCCGCATCGCGCGGCAGACCGAAATCGACGCCTCCATCGCCGCCAAAGCAGATTTCGAGTACCTCTACGACAAACCCTACGAGGACAAAAAACGCGTCCGCGTGGCGGGGCCGTTCACGGTCGAAAGCCTCTCCCCCCACCGTACCCAAGCGGTCAATGAACATGGCGAGTTGATCGAAGAGGTCGACGCCGTCACCGGGCAACGTGCCCGTGGCGCACAAGAGGCCGACAACTACCGAGAGGCGATGCTGGAAAACCTGCGCAAAGCAGGCGTGCAGCAATCGGGCAAGGAAGACGCGATCAAGTTCAGCAGCCTTGTCCCGTGGCCCGGCGAATGGATCGCCGCCGAGGGCAAGTACATGGAAGGCGAGACCGAGCGCCGCGCCGGTGTCTTCATCGGCCCCGAATACGGCACCGTGCAACGCGCCGATCTGGTCGCCGCCGCGCGCGAGGCAGCGGATGCCGGTCTGGACATCGTGATCGCCTGCGCCTTCAACTTCGACGCCCACACCGCTGAGTTCCGAAAACTAGGCCGTGTGCCCATCCTGCAAGCCCGTATGAACCCCGATCTGCATATGGCTGGCGATCTGAAAGCCGGTGGCGGCAACCTGTTCGTCGTGTTCGGTGAGCCGGATATCAAGCTGGTCGAGGAGGATGGCGCATACCGTGTCGAACTGCTTGGCGTCGATATCTTCAAACCTGCAACTGGGCAGGTTATCTCCTCCGAGCCGGACGATATCGCCTGCTGGTTCATCGATACCGACTACAACGAAGAAAGCTTCTTTGTGCGCCACGCCTACTTCCCCGGCGCAGACATCCCCTACAAGCAGCTGAAGACGACGCTGAAGGGGGAGATCGATCAAGAGGCTTGGGATAGCCTGAAACGCACAGTCTCCCGCCCCTTCGCGCGGCCCAAGTCAGGGCGCATTGCAGTTAAGGTGATCAACCATCTTGGGGATGAAGTGATGAAGGTTTTGACCGTTTGACCCACAGGATCGCCGATACATTCTACGATGCCTTGGGAAAACTGACTGCTCAAGAGCAGAAGGCCGTCAAAACGACGGTCTTTGATTTCCAGATGGATCCGAGCTTGCCTGGACTTTCCATGCATCGTGTTGACAGGGCACGTGATCCGAATTTTTGGACAGCGCGCGTGAACCGTGACATCAGGATGGTCATTCACAAGCGCGATCAGGATACGCTGCTTGCATGGGTTGGGCACCATGATGATGCCTACCGTTGGGCGGAAACCCGGCGGATCGAGAGCCACCCAAAGACTGGTGCAATTCAGATCGTTGAGGCGCGCGAAACTGTCGAAGATATTGTAATCCCGAACTATGTCCAAGAAGACGTTCCCATGCCGCGGCTTTTTGCGGATGAGAGCGACGACACTTTGTTGTCCTGGGGCATTCCGACGGATTGGCTTGATACGGTTCGTTCTGTCACCGAGGACACGATCTTGGACATCGCTGGATACTTGCCAGCAGAGGCTGCGGAAGCGATTGTTCAGGCCGCCACCGGTGTTCGCCCCACGCCAGCCGAACCCGTTGCTGCCAGTGCCGACCCTTGGAGCCATCCCGATGCAGTGCGTCGGTTCCGGGTTATGGACAATGTAGAAGAGCTCAAAGCCGCGCTCGACTCCCCATGGGAGAAATGGTCGGTCTTTCTGCATCCGGCACAGCGCGAATTTGTGGATCGAGATTTCAACGGCCCAGCCCGTGTCATCGGTTCGGCAGGGACTGGAAAAACTGTGGTCGCCCTTCATAGGGCCGTGCGGCTGGCGAAGTCTGAGAATGCGCGCGTTATGCTGGCAACCTTCAACGAAAATCTCGCACGCAGGCTCGCCGAAAAGGTGCCTTTGATCGCAAATCCGACGGTTGCCGAGCGGATAGAAGTTGTTGCCCTTCAAGCGGCGATAGCCGAGCAATACCGGGCACAATTTGGTGGTTTTGAGATCGCGACCGATCACGAGTTGAAGCAGTTGTTGCAAGCAGCGGCTGACGAACATGGCAATCCAGTCGACCGAGATTTCCTCTTTGATGAGTGGTCTTTAATCGTTGACGCTTGGAACGTGCAGTCAGCTGATGAATATCGCGATCTGCCAAGGCTTGGTCGCAAGGTGCGCATGGCGGCATCACGAAAGGATGAACTGTGGAAGGTCTTCGAGGCTGTCCGTTCAGGTTTGGCAGCGCTTAGCAAAAAAACCTCGGCTCAGCTTGCACATGAGCTAAGGCGGAACGGAACCTGGCCGTACACACATGTCCTCGTCGATGAGGCGCAGGACATTTCCGTGCCGGAGCTTCTGTTGCTCGGTGAAAAGCTCGGCGACGCACAAGACGGTTTGTTTTTTGCAGGGGATATTGGACAGCGGATTTTTCGGGCCCCGTTCCCATGGAGCGCGACGCGGGTTGATGTCAGAGGTCGGTCGCGCAGCTTGAAAGTGAACTATCGCACTTCGCACCAGATCCGCATGGGAAGTGAAACTCTACTTCCTGAGACGCTCGTCGAGGCGGATGGCGCAGAGGAAAGCAGGCTGGGAGTGACCTCAGTCTTTGAAGGCCCGTGGCCCACGGTTCGGTCGTTCAAAGACCGGTCTGACGAGATGCAAGGGGTCTCCAGCTGGATTGCAGAATTGGTCGCGAGCGGTTTGGCCGAAGACGAGATAGCGGTGCTTGTCCGAACTGAGGCTTTGCTGGATGAGTTGTCAGGTTCCTGGCTAACAGATTTCCCAGAGTTGAACTGGCTGAGCATGCACGCTGCCAAAGGCTCTGAGTTTCAAGCAGTGGCAGTGATATCGCTGGATCAGTCCGTATTGCCCGATGAAGAGAGACTGCTTTCCGCTAAAGACGAGAGCCAGCTGGACGAGGTAATGTCTACGGAGCGGCACTTGCTATATGTGGCGGCTACTCGAGCGAGAGACCACTTATGGCTATCCGGTGTGGATCCGGTTTCGGAATTTGTAACGGATCTCAAGGCACTAGCAGTTCCGTTGGCGACCCATTGAAAGTTGGATGGATGAAAGACTACGTCAGCGAGTATCGCAACAAACGCCCAATCTATGAATCATTGTGTTCAGTTGTGGCGCAAGTCATCGAGGCTTCGTTCGGGCAGGCCAATGTAAGGTTCCACTCGATTGATCCACGGGCGAAAGAAGTTGAGAGCTTTGAACGGAAGGCGTGCAAAACTGACGACGCAGGTGCAGCGAAGTACCAAAACCCGCTGAAGGAGATTACAGATTTAGCGGGTGTTAGGGTGATTGTTTTCACCATCGATGACATCGCAACGGTAACAGAGTTTGTTGATGAGAACTTTGAAATTATTGAGAAAAGAGATGTTGGAGAGGAACGTGTCGAAAAGGGTCAGTTTGGGTATCAGAGCATCCACTATTTGGTTCGATTAACCGAAGAGCGGTTGGCTCTCCCAGACTTTGCAGCCTATCGAGACTATGTGTGTGAAATTCAAATCAGAACAGTTTTGCAGCACGCTTGGGCCGAAATGGAACATGATATCCAGTACAAAGGTAGCAAGAACATTCCCAAAACGGTGAGGCGCAAGTTTCTGTCCCTAGCGGGTCTGCTTGAAATTGCCGACCGCGAGTTTGCGTCAATTCAGAAGGCAGATCGAGAGCTCAAGAGGGGCATACTTACCGATTTGCAGAAAGACCTAACAAAAGATGCCATAACCTCCCCAGGGCAACAGACGACTGACGGTGGCCCAACTGTCAACGTTGAAGAAAGTACCTCTGGAGTACAAGTTCGAGATTTGCTCTCTGAGGGGAGGTACGCGGAAGCAATTGATTTGTATAATAAAAAGATAGAAAGCGAGCCGACCAGCTATACCCTTTTCATAGGTAGAGCCCGAGCGCTGTTTTTGGTGGGAGAAACAGCAAAGGCGTTGGAGGACCTGGACAAGGTCGATGAGTTGCAAGCAGATAACCCACATGCAGCTTCGTTGAGATCAAAGATCGTTGGTGGCCGCGCCCCGCAAACTTTAGCGATCGAACGGACAAATCCGAATGCCGACATAAAGAGAGGGGACGATGCTCTAGCTGCCGGAGATGCCGAAGCAGCCTTTTCGCTCTACTCCGACGCCCAGTCCGCTGGCGCGTCATGGCCCTTTACAACGTTTAAAATGGCACTGGCGGGGGCGGTCGCAGGAGATTTTAAGGGTGCGGAGATTTTACTTGGTGAACTAAAAATCAACCCGGGCACACCGATGGAAATCAACATTCGCGCGCTCAAAACCATCCTCATAGCTTGCCAAGATCAGGAGGGTTTTACTGAGAACTTACAGGGGCTGAAAACACTGGTTGAAGACAAGGGCGACTTCAACTTTCACTTGTCGCCGCTTTCGCTGTTGGCTGAACTAAGAGATGCCAAACATTGGGGCGACAAGGCTTCGAGTGTTACCGAAGTTCTCGATGTTCTTAAAGGGTGAGCAGTCCGCCAGCTTTAGCGCGTACTGTGGTGTAGTATGTGGTATACATGTATTTGTACAATTTTTTATTGTTATTAAACAAATGTTAATGTGAATTCTAGCGATCCCTTCGTCTCCGCAGCGCGATTTCGATGCACCTTAGCTTTCTGTTGCCTTCAAAGGCGCACGATGCGCTTCTGCAATTTCGTTGAACGTCTGCTTTGGTAGATCGCGAAAGAGTCACTTGCATCTGCGGCGAACGGCGGCTCTCCGCCCTCCCAGCAGGTTACTGTGCACAGGCAGCAGGTTTTTCGCGTGTGCAGCAAAAGTCCGCTTGGTGGCCCCTATTGCTTTTTGTAGTTTGACAGAATGGTACAATCGCAAATGGCGACGGGCCCTCTTTCCCCTTACTTTCCCTTCGTGGGCCAGCGGCAATTGGACATGCCAAACGCCCCTGGCCGTCAGGGTGAGGGCGCTGCCCTCCCCCTCGGGCAACCCTTTTAGACAGGGCCGTGTCCTCGGCTTTGCCTGCGGGCCGCACCACCCCTGTCGAATAACGTTGCCTCGCCCCCTCCCGCGTTCGCCACGTGGCAGATTAGCAGGAACAGGCAGCTTCGCTGTCTGACCTACAAATCAGCTCTGATTTTCCGAAAGGGAAGTCAGAACAAATCAAACTGCGTGCGGGAGCATAAAATGGGGGCGGTGTGTTAGTTGAAGGCGCAAAGGTCAAATTCAACTGATGTCCAACGTTGGGGGCGCCTTCTGATGTCGAACGTTCGCTGATTGTCTGGTCCAACTATGACGGTTGGGTCAGGTTCGTGTGACGTTCAACAGGAAACCAGTGGCGGACCGAGGAGGATTCGAACCCCCGACCCCTTGATTCGTAGTCAAGTACTCTATCCAGCTGAGCTATCGGTCCGCGTTGGTGAGGCGCTATGTAGACCCGGTATTCGGGACGTGCAAGTCGATTCTGTAAAAATAATTCAAAAAGCCCCATCGCCCCGCGGGAGGCGAATTTCAAAGGTGGTACCTGTTGACCCTGTCTCGGTCAGAACAAGGTCACCCCCATGGCCCCGCAACAGTTCCTGTGAGATCGCCAAGCCCAGACCCGACCCGCCTTTGCGGACGCCACCCTGAAAGGGTGTGAACAGATTTTCACGCGCTTTGGCCGGCAGGCCCGGCCCTGTGTCGCTGATCTGAATACACCAGTTGGCGTCCTGCTCTTGCCCGGACAAGGTGATCCGACCGGGCTTTCCTGATGCAACCAGCGCCTGACGGGCATTTCGAACGAGGTTCATCATGACACGGAAAATCTGTTCAGGATCAGCTCTTACGACCAACTCTTCCGGCACATCATTGATGATCTCGATACAGGCATCGGCAACGGCAAGTTTCTCGCTCGCAACCACATCCTCGGCCACAATGCGGAGCGGAACCAGTGTAAGCGACGGTGCAGGTTCTTCAGCGCGGCCAAATGCCAATGTGCTTTCGCACAGGGTTACCGCTCGGGTGATCGAGTTCACCAGCTTAGGGGCCATGCGACGCACCAACGGGTCTTCGCTGGATTCGATCCGGTCGGTAAACAGCTGGGCCGAGGTCAGGATGTTGCGCAGATCGTGGCTCACCTTGGCCACAGCCCCGCCCAACTGCGCCAGACGCTCGCGCTGTTTCAGGGCCTGGGTCAGTTCGGTTTGCAACTGTTTCAGCGCCTCTTCGGCCTCGCGCAGCTCGGTCACTTTGGAATCCGGTGAGATGATTCCACGGGCATCTTCGGGGGCGCTGGCATAGCGCTGCATATATCCGACAACGCTTTTGATGGGCTTTACCAGAACCACCCGAACCGCAAGAAACAGGAAAAAAGCCGTGATGATCGAAATCACAAATGACAGGCCCAGAATGCGTAACCCATAATCCGTCATCGCCATACGCAAAGGCATGCTGTCAGTCGTCACCTCAATCAGCAGACCTGCGCCTTTCACAGGCTCGCCAATTACACGGATGACTTCATTTTCCGGCGTGAACAACCGCACGACAGCATCCCGGATCAAAACCCATGGTCGCGCGTCACGCAGGTCATAGGTCTTGCTGATCTGCCCTGGAATAGGAGAGGACAGCATCAACTGGCGCATCTCGTCTCGCCGTAGAACCACGTTATAGACGCCCGCATTGGCCAGCAGTTCAGCCTCAAGGTCCTCGGCCAGCATATCATCGGCCAACAAAGCGAGCGAGGCGATCTGAGCGCGCTCCAGCCGGTTCAGCAGGAAATCTTCGCGGAATCGCGCAATCGAAGGGACAAAAATCAGAACCTCGGCCAACATCACGAAGACCGTCGTCAGGATCAGAAATCGGCCTGACAGCGAGTTCACATTGCTCTCCCTTCCAGGTCAGGGCATCCAGCGCTGGACGAAGCTGACCACACGTTTAACCGTTTGATTCTCAAACAGCCTTGGTGAGAAATAGGCGCCCGCCACCCGTTTGTTAAGCTCTCCAATCGTCGGATAGGGCGAAACCATGGCGGCAACCTGCCCCATCTTCAGATTATTGGCCAGCGCCAGCGACCACAAGCTGATCAGCTCACCCGCCTGATGGCCAACAATTGTGGCACCCACAGGTCGGCCTTTGACGACCATGACCTTGATGAAACCATTCGTTTTACGCTCGGAAATGGCGCGGTCGTTGTGGTGATAGTCAAACCGCGCAATTTCCATCTTATCGCCATGCTCGGCGCGCGCCTGCACCTCGGTCAGGCCAACCTGCGCCAGCTCGGGGTCGGTGTAGGTCGCCCAGGGGATATGTGCGGTTTTCGCCTTGGAGGGCAGCCCAAACAGCGCCGAACGAATGATAATCCCCGCGTGATAGCCCGCCACATGAGTGAATTGCAGCCCACCCGCGACATCTCCGATCGCATAGACCCTGCGGTTCGTGGTGCGCAGGGTGTCGTCGACCTTGATGCCGGTTCGGATGGGCTCGATCCCGGCAGCGGCAAGGTTGAGGCGGTCGGTATTGGCCTTTCGCCCCGCAGCGAGCAGCAGATGCGTGCCCGAGAAGACCTCGCCGTTCTCGGGCACCACTTCAACCGCGCCATCGGAGCCGCGAATCTGTGCCACCATCGCCTGTTCATGGATCGCAACGCCCTCGGCGCGCAAACTGTCCAGCACGACCTCTGCCGCCTCGGGGTCATCCTTGCCCAGCGCCTTTTGCCCTTCGATGACTGTGACCTTGCAACCGAGCCGAATATGCGCCTGCGCCATCTCCATCCCGATGGGGCCACCGCCGATGATCAGCAGATGATCGGGCTTGTCGCGCAGATCAAAGATAGTCTCGTTGGTATAATACGGCACCTTGTCCAAACCGGGGATCGACGGAATCAGTGGTGAAGAGCCTGTTGCAATCACAACCCGCCTCGCGGTGATCAGATGATCCCCCGCCTGAACCTGTGTCGGAGAGACAAAGCGGCCATATTCCCGGATCACCTTGACACCAAAGCTTTCGAACCGCTCTTGGCTGTCCATCGGCTCAATCTGCGCAATCACACCATGCACGTGGTCTTTGGCGGCGGCGTAATCCACCTGTGGCACCACATCCGCCACACCCAGCGCCGAGGCATGCGCCTGCCCATAGGCGGCCTTGCCGCTGGCAATCAGGGCCTTGGACGGGACGCAGCCGAAATTCAGACAATCGCCGCCCATCTTGTGACCTTCCAGCAGGATCACATCCGCACCCATCTGGCTCGCCCCCGCGGCGACCGACAGCCCACCTGACCCGGCCCCGATCACCAGGATATCGGATTTCAGTTCTTGCATGATCAGCTGTCCTTTTGGCCGCGCAGCGTTTTGATCAGAATGGGCAGAGCCGCCAGCACACACAAGCCGATGATGGGGCCGATGACAAAAGGCTCCCACAGCAGTGAGACATCCGGCGTTTCACCTCGGTCGAATACACCGCCCAGTCCGACGCCGATCCAAGTATAAACGATGCCACCGGGAATGATGCCCAGCGCCGTGGTGAACAGAAAGTTGCGGAACTTCACCCCCACCAGCGCCGGCACTAGATTGGCCACAAAGAACGGAACCACCGGGACAAGGCGCAGCAGGAACAGGACCGAGATCTCATTCTCGCGCAGGCCGTCCTTCAGCTTTTTGATGGTGCCTTCCGAGGCTTCAAGCCGTGCTGTCAACGACGCACCTAAGCCCCAGCGCGCCGCCAGAAAAATCGCCGAGGCGCCGATGGTTGCCGAAAAGATGTTGAAGACCGTGCCTGCGAACAGTCCGAACAGGAACCCGCCGGTCATCGAGGCCACCGCGGCGCCAGGCAGCGAAAAGGCAACGATGGCAATGTAGATCGCGATGAATGCGCCTGCCATTGCCCAGTAATTGGCGTCACGCCAGCCCAACAGGGCCTCTCGGTTGTCGCGCAGGGTCTCAAAAGTCAGGTAATCACCCAAGGTAAAGAACCCCACGGCGGCAACGGAAAGAATCACCAGCAAAGGAATATGTCGCGCAAGCCCGCTGCGCGGGGCCTGAGTTGTATCGCTCATAATGGTGTCCGGTTTTGTGCGTCTCATTCTGGCCTCAACATGCGACGTCACGCGCCCGGGCAACAGGGGCCTCACGCTGCCTTGATCTTTTCGACAGTGAATGTGAGGGTTTTGTGCCTAAAATCCGTATTTTTGAAATCTTTTACCGCGCGGGATTATAGAATTGTTGCAAAAGGCTGCAAAACCCCCACCAAGGGGTTTGACTTACCCCCCGCTTGGCAGTAGAGGACGGGCTTCGAACACCACGGGCAGGCGAATCCGCGCTGCACCCGACCGAATAGATTGGAGACGGAGCGATGAAACGCACCTATCAGCCTTCGAACCTGGTTCGCAAACGCCGCCACGGTTTCCGCGCGCGCATGGCCACCAAGGCCGGCCGCAAGATCCTGAACTCGCGCCGCGCACGTGGCCGCAAGTCGCTGAGCGCATAAACCGCTCACCGATCAGGTTATGAACATGACGCCGCCGGAGGCCCCTGAGGATGGTAACTGCCAACCCGGGGATACGCCCCCGGCGGCGTCCGTTTGCGCATCCAAAACATTGATCATCCTCAGGAAACGATCCGATTTCCTGAACGCCGCGCGCGCGCGTCGGCAGGGCACATCATCAATGATGGTGCAGGCGCGCAAACGCGCCGAGGGCGAGGCGGACGGGATTCGCGTCGGTTTCACCTGTTCCAAAAAGGTCGGCAATGCCGTGGCTCGCAACCGGGCCAAGCGACGCCTGCGCGAAGCTGCGCGCGCGGTACTGCCTGAGAAGGGGCAGGACGGCTGGGATTACGTGCTAATCGGTCGCGCCGATGTCACAGCCGGACGCCCCTATGCAGCGCTGCTGGATGATTTGCGCTATGCTCTGCGTAAAGTCCATGCTGCGCGGAAATGACATTGCTCTCGCATATCCTTGCCTTACCCATTCGGGCGTACCGGTTGCTGTTCAGCCCTTGGGTCGGGTTCAACTGCCGCTATCAGCCTACATGCTCGGCCTATGCGTTGGAGGCACTGGAAAAACACGGTGCCATCAAAGGCACATGGCTGGCCGCACGACGGATTGGGCGCTGCCACCCTTTGGGTGGTGACGGGTATGATCCGGTTCCGGACCGTGAAGATCCCTCCTGACCCGTCGTCGGACTTGACCGGAGCGCACCTTCGCTGAACAGTTGTGCTGTTCAATTCGAGGGCCAGATGACATCTGACGCGCGCCATTCCCTACCCATGCATGACGTTCTGAACCAGCCGCCTGTGCGCGGAGATTTAGACCTTTGGGCCTCTGACCCAGTACTGCAAAATGTGGCAGGCGCGCGAAGCTCTATTCTTCGCAACTATGGTGCAGACCTTGGGCGTGCTGCAGTCAGAGACATGGCGCGCGAGGCCAATTTCCACTCCCCAGAACTTGTTCTGTTTGACCAAGGTGGACGCCGCCTGGATGAAGTGCGTTTCACTCATTCATACCATCACCTGATGCAACTCAGCCAATCATCCGGATACGCAGCCGTTGCCTGGTCTGACCTACCGAATGGTCACGCGACCCACGCCGCCATGGTCTACCTTGCCAGTCAGGTCGAACCCGGACATTGCTGCCCGCTGACCATGACTTACGCAGCCGTTCCAGCACTTGCGGCGAATGAAGAGATTGCCTCGATCTGGGTTCCCAGATTGACGGAATGGAACCACGATTCCTCTATCGCTCCTATCGCCTCCAAAAAAAGCGCCACGCTGGGCATGGCGATGACTGAGAAACAGGGCGGCTCGGACATTCGCGCCACTACAACGACGGCCACACGCGACGGAGATCACTGGCGGCTGCGTGGGCATAAATGGTTCTGCTCGGCCCCGATGTCCGACGGTTTCCTGACACTTGCCCAGACCCCCGGCGGTCTGACCTGTTTCCTTGTGCCCCGCTGGCTGGACGACGAACGCAACGCAATCCACCTGATGCGGCTGAAGAACAAGCTGGGCAATCGGTCCAACGCCTCGGCCGAGATTGAATACCATGATGCGCTGGCCTATCAGCTTGGCGATGAGGGCGCGGGTGTGCGCACAATCCTGGAGATGGTGCATCACACACGGCTCGACACTGCGATGGCCCCGGCAGGTTTGATGCGGGCGGCCCTCAGCGAAGCGCATCACTGGGTCAGCCATCGCAGCGCCTTTCAGCGCCGGTTGATTGACCAACCCCTGATGCGCATCGTTCTGGCCGATCTCGTGCTGGACTGGGAGGGGGCGCTGACACTGGGAATGCGTGTGGCGCAGGCTTATGACGGTCATACACCCGAGGATAAAGCCTTTGCCCGCATCGCTGTTGCACTCGCCAAGTTCCTCAACAACAAACGCTGTCTAGTCGTCGTGGTCGAAGCCATGGAGGTGTTGGGCGGCATGGGCTATGTCGAGGACACCCCCCTGCCCCTGCTCTACCGTGAAGCCCCTTTGAACGGCATCTGGGAAGGTTCGGGCAATGTGATCTGTCTGGATATCCTGCGCACCCTGACCCGCGACCCCTTGGCCGCCCAAGTCCTGCAGGTCGAGCTTGAGGCGGCAACCGGAGTGAACCGCCACTATGATGCGGCGCTGAGGGACCACCGCGCCCGCTGGACCAATATCCCACCCGAAGCCGAGGCGCGCTGGTTTGCGGAGCGCACTGCTTTGCTGCTGACGGCCTCTCAACTAATACGCCAAGCGCCCGGGCCGGTCGCTGATGGATTTGTGGCGTCTCGGCTGACAGGTAACAATGGCCGCATCCCCGGTTCGGTGTCCGGGCTGGACACTGGTGCCCTGCTTGCGCGGTTGGGCTGACCCGCACACTTGCCCGGATACGCCATCTGCTGTAGGGGCAGCGCATGTTTGATGAAGCTGACGATATCCATCCGCTGTTTGCCGGCGCGCCTTCGACCACCGAGTTCAAGAAGCTGCGCAAACGCATCGTGCGCCACACCCGCGAAGCCATCGAACACTATGGCATGGTGGACCCATCCGCGCACGAGAAAAACGGCAAGCCACCCCGTTGGTTGGTCTGCCTGTCAGGCGGTAAGGACAGCTATACCTTGCTAGCGGTTCTGTACGAGCTGAAATGGCGCGGCCTACTACCGGTCGATCTGCTGGCTTGCAATCTGGATCAGGGCCAGCCAGGTTTTCCCGCTACCGTCCTACCCGAGTTTCTGGAAGGCATGGGTGTTCCCCACCGCATCGAATATCAGGACACTTACTCGGTCGTCATGGACAAGGTTCCCCAAGGCCGCACCTTTTGCGCGCTATGTTCGCGCCTGCGCCGGGGCAACCTGTACCGCATCGCGCGGGAAGAGGGCTGCTCGGCCGTGGTGCTGGGTCATCACCGTGACGACATCCTTGAGACGTTTTTCATGAACGTGTTCCACGGCGGCCGTCTAGCAACGATGCCGCCAAAGCTGGTGAACGAAGAAGGCGACCTGTTCGTCTTTCGCCCCCTTGCCCATGTCGCCGAGGCGGATTGCGAGAAATTCGCCAATGCGATGAACTACCCGATCATCCCTTGTGACCTGTGCGGCAGCCAGGACGGGTTACAACGCCAGCAGGTCAAACAGATTCTCGATCAGTGGGAAAAAAACAGTCCCGGACGGCGGCAAGTGATGTTCCGCGCCTTAACCAATGCGCGCCCTTCGCACCTTTTGGACCCGAAATTGTTTGATTTTGTTAATCTTTCCATCAATTCGAGCGAAAAAACTGAAAAAACGGATGATATTCCACAGCTGCGTTAACGAGTGACTCAGACTAATTTTCTACGGTTTGACCGGAGCACAAGATGCTCAGGGTAAAGGCGAAGACGAACCGATGAGGAAATCTGTTTCCGTTTATCAATTTCTCGATACTCTCACCACGTATCTGAGTGGCCCGCCGGTGCTGGCCTTTGCTCCCGCCATTTCGCTTGCGGCTTTCTGGATCGGTGGAGAACGTGCGCTTGTCGTTGTGGCACTAAGCCTTCCGTTGCTGATCTTCGCCTTCGCCTCAGTCAGACGCACACAAACTGCACGCATCTCTCCACTGCACCATCACGGAAGACTCGCGCCAACGGATAAGTTTGCCGCCGAACTTGAAAACTTCTTTGACCGTACCGATCACAATAACATGGGATCGGCTTGTATGATTATAGCCTTAGACGGGTTCACTGAATTTGTTGACCTGCACGGAAATGCGGCCGCGACCCATCTGTCCAGCCAATTTTGTGACCGCATCTTCTCGGTCATTCGAACCGGCGATATTGCAACACGATTAGACGAGTGCAAAATAGCCATCGGCCTGCGCCCGTCACAGCATCTCAATCTCGAAGCCTGTATTCAGATGTCGGGCCGCATCCAATCCGCCGTTGAAGAGCCGATCACCCTAAACGGCACCACTGCCTATGTCTCGTGTTCAATCGGTTTTTGCCTGCAATCCGCAGTTCGCGGATCCGGGTTTGAAAATTGGATTGATGCCGCATCTGCTGCGCTATGCGAAGCTCAGCGTAATGGGCCCTCAACGATCCGCGCCTTTTCAAACGAAACCCGCCGTAGATCCAATATCAGGGCCAACCTTCGCAAAGAGTTCGAGGCTGCGCTGGACAACGGACAAATCCGCCCCTGGTTTCAGCCTCAGGTTTCCACAGATACAGGGCGGGTTACGGGGTTTGAAGCCCTGGCCCGCTGGGAGCACCCGGAAAAAGGCATCTTGAACCCACAGATATTTCTGCCTTTTGCCGAACAGGCCGAGCTGATGGAGAGGCTTGGCCAAACGATGCGGCATCATGCATTTTCCGCGATGTGCTGCTGGGACCGGAACGGGATTCACGTCCCACGAATCGGAATCAATTTTTCTTCGGATGAGCTACGAGACCCCGCTCTGCTGGACCGATTGAAATGGGAACTGGACCAAAACGACCTGACGCCCGACCGACTGGCTGTCGAAATTCTGGAAACCGTGTTTTCGCGACGTCCGGACAATGTGATTACCCGCAACGTGACCAGCCTTGCAGCACTTGGCTGTTGTATTGATCTGGATGATTTCGGCACTGGACATGCCTCGATCGCCTCGATCAAACGGTTTGATGTGACGCGGATCAAGATAGACCGAACTTTTGTGGCCAAGGCGGACAGTGATGCATCGCAACAACAATTGGTCAGTGCAATTCTGACTATGGCCGAAAGGTTGAATGTAGAAACACTCGCCGAGGGTGTTGAAACCACCGGTGAGCACGCGTTGATGGCACAGCTTGGTTGTGACCACGTTCAAGGCTTTGGCATTGGCAAGCCCATGCCGTTCGAAAAGACCATGGATTGGATCTCGGCCCATCAGAACAAAGTCAAAGGCATTCCCAAAATTGGACGGCAAGCGGGTTCCTGATCGCAGGTTTTCACCACAAAAGCCCAATCTGGAACCATAAGGCGGGCGAATCCGCTTGACCTTTGGGGCTGCACTCTGTTGAACCCACCGGGTGTGTTTCACTGCTTAAGGTGGCTGTCCCAGATGGACGATCAGAACAAGAATCTCATCCTCGCAACCGCGCTCAGCTTTGTCGTGATCCTGGTTTGGTTCGTGCTGTTTCCACCGCCCGAGCAAACCACCATTACTGATCAGGCTGAAATCAGCGCCATCGAAAGCGATGAGGTTCAGACCCCCAGCGCCTCTAGCGCGGGCACCGTAGGCGAAGCCACGGCGAGCGCAGAAGAAACGCTGCCCGGGTCCGAGGCCGCGCGGATCAAGATCGACACGCCCCGCCTTGAGGGCAGCCTGTCGTTGTCCGGTGGCCGCATCGATGAATTGTACCTGAAGGATTATAAAGTCTCGATCCAGGACGACGCACCGATTGTCGAACTGTTCTCTCCGGTCGGATCTGAATCTGCATATTATGCGCTCTACGGATGGGCGCCTGGCGCTGGTGTCACCGGCACGGACGTACCCGGGCCGAACACGGTCTGGATCGTCGAAAATGGTGAAACACTTGGGGTGAACGCTCCAGTTACGTTGAAGTGGGAGAATGGCAATGGCCTGACCTTCCGCCGTACCATCTCGGTAGACGAGAACTATATGTTCGAAGTCACACAAGCGGTGGAAAACAACACACAAGCCGAGGTCGGCATGGCGCCATATGGCATCCTCGCCCGCCATGGCATCGGCGAAGATGGCGACCTGCCCGGACTTAAGAATTTCTTCATCCTGCATGAAGGCGTGATGGTCATGGCCGACGGTGTTCTGGATGAAATCGACTACGGCGATGTGCGCGACTTTGACATTGATCCGAACGAACGGGCGCAAGCCGAGGTCTTTCAGGTCAAAGACGGTGGCTGGGTCGGCTTTACTGATCACTATTGGATGACCACCCTGATCCCGGCTGAGGGCACGACCTTCAAGGCAGCAGCCAAATACGATGCCCGTCGCAAAATCTATCAGACGGAAACTGTACTGCCGACATTGCTTATCGCACCTGGGGCTACTGAAGAGGTCACAACCCAGCTGTTTGCCGGTGCCAAGGAATGGGAAACCATTCGTGAATATCAGGCCGAAGGCGTTCAAAAGTTCATCGACAGCATCGACTGGGGCTGGTTCTATTTCCTGACCAAGCCGATCTTCTGGCTGCTGCACAACATTAACGCCCAGATCGGCAACATGGGCTGGTCGATTATCGGCCTGACCCTGATCATCAAGGCGATCTTGTTCCCGCTGGCGTTCAAGTCCTATGTCTCGATGGCGAAGATGAAAGAACTGCAGCCGCAGATGGAGGCCCTGAAAGAGGCCGCTGGTGACGATCGTCAGAAAATGCAGCAAGGTATGATGGAACTGTACAAGAAGGAAAAGGTTAACCCCGCCGCGGGCTGTTTGCCGATCCTGATGCAGATCCCGATCTTCTTCTCACTGTATAAGGTGATCTTCGTCACCATCGAACTGCGTCAAGCACCGTGGTTTGGCCCGTTTCAGGATCTCAGCGCACCGGATCCAACGTCAATCATGAACTTCTTCGGCTGGCTGCCTTGGGCCGGACCGCAACCTGACACCCTTATGGCGCTGATCTTCATCGGCATCCTGCCACTGTTGCTGGGGATTTCGATGTGGCTGCAGCAAAAGCTGAACCCGGCACCAACAGACGCGACACAGGCAATGATCTTTGCCTGGATGCCTTGGGTTTTCATGTTCATGCTGGGCAGTTTTGCCAGCGGCCTGGTGGTCTACTGGATCGCGAACAACACGATCACCTTCACTCAGCAATATCTGATCATGCGCAGCCAGGGTTATAAACCGGATGTATTTGGCAACATCAAATCCGGCTTCAAGCGCGCCACTAAGACGGATGAGAAATGACGGCTGAAGTCACCCATATTTGGCGGCATCCTATGAAAAGCCATGGCCGCGAAGCCGTGCAGACCGTGACAGTGACCCCCGGGCAGACCATGCCCGGGGATCGCGTTTGGGCGGTTGCGCACGAAGCGTCCAAGGCGGATGGCACGAAATGGGTGCCCTGCGTCAATTTCAGTCGCGGATCAAAAGCCCCAGACCTGATGGCCATTTCCGCCAAGCTGGACGGGGATATGCTGACCCTGACCCATCCCAATCGCCCCGATCTAACCTTTGACCCAGATCGGGAACAGGACGTGTTTCTGGATTGGGTGCGCCCGCTGATGCCCGCGGACAGGGCGGCATCTGCCCGGATCGTTCGGATACCAGGGCGTGGGATGACAGACAGCGATTTCCCGTCAATCAGCCTGTGCAACATGGCCTCTCACCGGGCGGTTGAGCAAAAACTGGGGCAAGACCTGTCAATCAAACGCTGGCGCGGTAACATCTGGTTCGATGGCCTGCCCCTATGGGAAGAATTCGACTGGCTCGACCGCGAGTTGCAAATCGGTGAGGCCGTGTTCCGCGTCCGCGAGCGGATTGTGCGCTGTTTGGCGACCACTGCGAACCCGGATACCGGCGACCGCGATGCCGACACTTTGGGCGCGCTGAACAGCTGGGGCCATCAGGATTTCGGCATCTATACCGAAGTGGTTCGCGGCGGGGTAATCTCGGTCGGTGACAAGGTGATACCGTTATGAGCACCCTACCCTTCCCTCTGGCCCAAGATCCCGATGAATTCTCGTTGGAGCGCGGGCGCAAGCTGTTTGCTGGCCCGTCCGAGTTTGTCAAAGGTGTCGTCGCCATGAGTGGGCTGCCCGACCCTGACCGCCTTGAGGTCTGCTTTGCGGGCCGCTCCAATGTTGGCAAGTCCAGTTTGATCAATGCGCTGACCGGAACCAAGGGGCTGGCGCGTGCATCGAACACGCCGGGCCGCACGCAGGAAATCAACTTTTTCACTCAGGGCCCAGAGCTGTATCTGGTCGACCTTCCCGGCTATGGCTATGCCAATGCGCCGGTTAAGGTAGTGGAAAAGTGGCAGCGGTTGCTGAAACAATATCTCAGTGGCCGACAGACCCTGCGCCGGGCCTTTGTCCTGGTTGACGCGCGCCATGGGGTAAAGCCTGTTGATGCCGAGATCATGAAGCTGCTGGACACCAGTGCCGTAACCTTTCAATGCGTGCTGACCAAGGCAGACAAGGTCAAGGCCAATGAACGCGAAAAGGTTCTGAACCAGGTCCGCTCGGCCCTGTCAAAACACCCCGCCGCTTTCCCCGAAATCGTGCTGACGTCGTCCGAAAAAGGGGATGGTATCCCAACGTTGCGCTCGATCATCACGCATCTGGAATAGCTTGGCCCTTGGCAGCACCTTTCAAAGGCCCTAACACGGTGGGCCAGAGGGACCTTTAGCCATGAAGACAAGAGATATGAACCGGGATTGGATCGCCACCGCCGCCACATTGAACAGCGCACTGCCCTATCTGCAGCGCTATGACGGGGCCATTGTCGTCATCAAGCTGGGCGGACACGCCATGGGCAGCGATGAAGCGATGGAGAGCTTTGCCCGTGACGTGGTTCTGATGCGCCAGGTGGGCATCAACCCGGTTGTAGTACATGGCGGCGGTCCCATGATCAACGCGATGCTGGACAAGCTCGATATCCAATCCGATTTCGTGAACGGTAAGCGTGTGACGGACAAGGCAACTGTCGAAGTGGTCGAGATGGTGCTCTCGGGCCTCGTGAACAAACGCATTGTTCAGGCCATCAACGGACAGGGAGGGACTGCGGTTGGCCTGTCGGGCAAGGACGCCAACCTGATGATCTGTGATCAAACCGATGCCTCGCTGGGGTTTGTTGGCTCTCCTTCCGAGATGAAACCCGAAATCCTGCACGATCTGTTTACGCATGACGTGATCCCAGTAATTGCGCCTCTGGGCGCCGGGCGCGAGGGTGAGACGTTCAACGTCAACGGTGACACCGCCGCCGGTGCCATCGCCTCGGCCTTGAAGGCAGACCGTCTGCTGTTGCTGACCGACGTATCAGGCGTCAAGAACGCTGCCGGAGAGGTCGTGACCGAGCTAAAAGCCGGTCAGATCCGCGAGATGACCCTGGACGGGACCATCGCAGGCGGAATGATCCCCAAGACCGAAACCGCGCTGGACGCACTACATAGTGGGGTGCGGGCCGTAGTCATTCTGGATGGGCGCGCGCCCAATGCGGTGCTACTGGAACTGTTCACCGAACACGGAGCTGGGTCGCTGATCCGACCCGATTGATCGACTGCGACGGAGGTGACATGACAGTTCAAACCGCACCTTCCCCGAACATTTATCAACGTGTCGACAGCGCGGCTGCTGAGGTTGGGCTTATCGTGATGGGTGCGTTACATCCTGGGCGCGCTAATGCCAAGCAATTGGACAGCGGCACCCTGATCCTGCTAGGTGCAGGGCCCACGTTCTGGCCTGTTTTGAAATCAGCCCCTGAATGGCAAGGTCCCGACCCTGTTGACCGGTGGTCGTACCGCGTCGTCAATCAGATGGCGCAGGATTTGGGGGGTCAAGCCTATTTCCCATTCGGTGGCCCACCCTATGTGCCGTTTATCGACTGGGCGCTGAAATCGGGGCGTACATTCAGCAGCCCGGTTGGCGCCTTGGTGCATGACACGGTCGGTATGATGATCTCGTATCGCGGCGCGCTGCATTTTGATCAGGAATTCGAGATTCCCGGTGCCCATAATTCATCGCCCTGTGTTACATGCGATGCCCCTTGCGCTCAGACCTGCCCAGTCGGGGCCCTGAACACCCACAGCTTCTATGACGTTGAGGCCTGCCACGGGCATCTGAACACAGAGCAGGGCCAAACCTGCATGACCGGTGGCTGCCTTGCGCGCCTGGCCTGCCCTCTCAGCCCCGGGGCCAGGCGGGACCCAGAACAGTCCGCCCACCACATGAGGTCTTTTCACACGTCATGACTCGCACTCTGATCCTGACCCGCCATGCCAAATCCAGTTGGGATGAGCCGACGCTCAGCGATCATGATCGGCCACTGAACAAACGTGGACGCTGCTCGGCACCTGCTGTGTCCGGCTGGCTACTCAGGAATGGCTGGCTACCGAATGAGGTGCTCAGCTCTACCGCCCTCAGAACCCGCGAGACGTGGGATCGAATGGGGCTGCAGGCCGATCTGATCCAGTTCGAACGCTCGCTGTATCTGGCCGGTCCCGATCTCATGATGCGGGCCCTGTCGCAGGCTTCTGGCCAAACCGTGCTGATGCTGGGCCACAACCCCGGGATCGCTGAATTCGCCAGACAGCTTGTGCGGCAGGCGCCAGATCACGGCCGTTTCGATGACTACCCGACCTGCGCAACAACAGTCATACAGTTCGAGATCAACTCCTGGGCCGCGCTTCGGTGGCACAGTGGGGATGTCTTGGGGTTCGTCATTCCACGCGAGTTGCCGGAGTAAAAAAGGCGGGGCAAAAACCCCGCCTTTCATGGTTCTTCCGATCGGGATCAGTGACCCAAAATCTGGCTCAGGAACAGCTTGGTCCGCTCGCTTTGTGGGTTGTTGAAGAACTCTTCTGGTTCGTTCTGTTCCACAATCTGACCGGCATCCATAAAGATCACGCGGTTGGCGACCTGACGGGCAAAACCCATCTCGTGGGTCACACAAAGCATGGTCATGCCTTCTTCGGCCAGCTCGATCATAGTGTCGAGCACCTCTTTGATCATCTCAGGGTCCAGCGCCGATGTAGGTTCATCGAACAACATGATCCGCGGCATCATGCAGAGCGAACGGGCAATCGCCACACGCTGCTGCTGACCACCCGAAAGCTGACCAGGATACTTGTCGGCCTGTTCTGGGATTTTCACCTTCTCTAGGAAGTGCATCGCACGCTCTTCAGCCTCTTTCCTGGGCGTCTTGCGCACCCAGATCGGGGCCAGCGTACAGTTTTCCAGAATGGTCAGATGCGGGAAGAGGTTGAAGTGCTGGAACACCATCCCGACCTCGGACCGGATCTTGTCGATGTTTTTCAGGTCATTCGACAGTTCCGTCCCATCCACCATGATCGTGCCTTGCTGGTGTTCCTCCAGCGCGTTCAGACAGCGGATCAGGGTGGACTTACCCGACCCTGACGGCCCCGCGATAACAATCCTCTCGCCCTGATTGACGGTCAAATTGATGTCGCGCAGCACATGGAAAGACCCATACCACTTGTTCATGTTGTTGATTTCGATGGCGACCTCGTCGCTCACCTGCATCTTGGATCGGTCGATTTCGCGGTCTATTGCAAGTTCAGACATGTGTTGAACTCCTTAACGATGGCCAGTCTGAAGCTTGCGCTCCAGATACATGGAATAACGGGACATGGAGAAGCAGACGACGAAGAACAGCGCGCCGATAAAAGCGAACAGTTCCCAGTAGATGCCGTTCCAAGCGGTATCAGCGCGGATCGCGTTGGCAAGGCCAAGCACGTCGAACAGTCCGATGATCGACACCAGAACCGTATCCTTGAAGATCCCGATGAATGTGCTCACGATGCCCGGAATTGAGATTTTCAGGGCTTGCGGCATGATGATCAAACGCTGTGCCTGCCAGTAGTTCAGGCCCAAACTGTCGGCGCCCTCGTACTGACCGCGTGGCAATGCAGCCAGGCCACCCCGGATCACTTCGGCCATATAGGCGGCTGAGAACAGGGTCATCATGATCATCACCCGCAGGATGATGTCAAAATTGGTGCCTGGTGGCAGGAACAGGTTCAACAGCAGCGAGGCCACGAACAGTAGCGTGATCAGCGGTACGCCGCGAATGAACTCGATAAAGCCCACACACATGTATTTGACGATAAGAAGGTCCGACTGACGGCCCAGCGCCAACACGATACCAATCGGCAGCGAGACACCGATGGCCACAACACCCAGCAGGATCGCCAGCATGAAACCACCGAACTGACGACTTTGCACGGCTTCGATACCGATCGGCAGGATCGAATCCATGGCACCAACGAAGTAGCTCGATAGAAACAGCCACCAGATCAATGCAGCCACTGCACCACCGATCATCCCGAGCAATTCGCTTTGTTGCTTGCTGACGACGGTGTAGACGGCCCAGCCGGCAACAAATCCAAGTGCCGCCGACAATGGCCCCCAGATGGTACCACCCCACATCAACCAAGGCATCAGGAAGGGGTAGATCGCGCTAAAGATCAGCAACTTGCTCGGAACACGGTCCGAATACAGCACTGGTGCCAGCGCAACCAGCAACAGAACAAGCGCCAGAATCGGCCGCCAGTACAGATGGCTCGGGTAGAATCCGAACAACAGCTGCAGCCAGCGATCATTGATGACAGCCCAGCAAGCATGACCATGGGTGTCTCCCCAGGTTGCCATCATGATCTCACGGCACTCAGTCAGTGAATTGGCATTCCAGACGGATTGGAACGTCCATGGCAGAACGCCCGACAACACATAGTAGATCGCATAGAGCGAAACCAAAGTCAGGATCGAATTGAACCAACCAGAAAACAGATTGTGCTTAACCCAACCTACTATTCCCACTTCGGACGCTGGTGGCGCTTTCTCCGGCAACATTTCCGCGCGGACAAATGAAACATCACTCATATTACCGCTCCACCAATTTGACACTATTGTTGTACCAGTTCATCACTGCCGAGATGCTCAGCGAGATGCACAGATAGACCAGCATCAGCAGTAGAACGCATTCCAGCTCGCGGCCGGTTTGGTTCATGGTGATGCCACCCAGGGTACCTGTGATATCCATATATCCCACCGCAATCGCCAGAGACGAGTTCTTGGTCAGGTTCAGGTAGTTCGAGATCATTGGCGGGATGATCACGCGCAACGCTTGCGGCAGGATCACCAGACGCATAATCCGGCTCGGGCGTATACCCAGCGCGGCGGCGGCCTCGGTCTGCCCCTTGGAAATGGCGAGAATTCCGGCCCGCACGATCTCAGCGATGAAAGCTGCAGTGTAAAGGGACAGGGCCAACCACAATGCGATAAGCGAGTTCCGCAAATGGGTGCCGCCTTTGAAGTTGAACCCTTTCAGTTCCGGGTATCCCAAATGGAATCCCAACGCAGTCAGCAGGATCAACATCGGCACAAACAGTATACCCAACTGAATGTGCCAGATGGTTGGGCGATCACCAGTTGCTTCCTGTTTTGCAGCGGCATTAGCGGATACTTTGCGCATCACAAAAATGCTGCCCGCCAAAACGACCAGAAAGGCGACCAGATCCAATGAAATGTCGAAGCGTAAGCTGGACGCACCAAACAAGTGGATATCGCCAAGACTGCGTGAAAACAGGAGCTCTGGGATATAGACACCGCGATTGGTGACGGCGACAGAGTTGAAAAAATCCATCGTGGCCGTCGGGGTTTCGCCTCGGAATGCATTGGGTGCCGGTAAACCTTCGATCAGAATGGCCATAGCCAGAACGATCCAAAGCAGCACAGGCACGTTACGGAACATCTCGACATAAACAGTCATGATCCGCGCGATCAACCAGTTGTTGGAAAGTCGTAATACACCAACGAAAACACCGATAATTGTCGCCGTGATACAGCCGAGAACTGCAACAACAAGTGTGTTAAGCAATCCGATAAACCCAGCACGCAAGTGGCTGTCTCGAGAATCGTATTCCAGCAGGCGTTGGTTGATATCGTAACTTGCAGGTTCGCCGAAGAACCCGAATTCTACGGGTTTACCAAGTGCTTCGAGGTTCTGAATGGTGTTGGAAATGATCCAGGCTGCCAAAAGCATGAAACCGATCATTGCAATGACCTGGATGGTCGCAGATCGGTACCGCGTATCGTAAAGGAGCATGGACAGCCGGAACTGCTCCTTTGGCGGGTCAGTGAGAGTCGACATGACCTATGTATATCCCCGTGTCATCCCGTTATGCGCAGACAGAGTTGATCTCTGTTCAATCTAACCGGGACTGTTTCTTATGGATTGAAAAAGGGCGCAGGATGAACTGCGCCCTCTTCAATGGATATTAGCGGAACGGCGGCGAGTACAGCAGGCCGCCATCGGTCCACTGACCGTTCAGGCCGCGTGCCAGACCGATTGGCGTTTCTTCACCGATGTTCTTGGCAAAGACCTCACCATAGTTACCACCCGCCTTGATAGCGCGCATTGCCCACTGTGCGTCCAGACCCAGCATCTCACCCAGAGTGCCTTCGCTGCCCAGCAGACGGTTCACTTCGGGGTTGTCGGTGCCAGCAGACATCTCGTCGATGTTCGCCGAGGTCACACCCAGCTCTTCAGCCGAAACCAGTGCGTTCAGTGTCCAGCGAACAACGTCGCCCCACTCGTGGTCGCCATGACGGACCAGCGGGCCCAGCGGCTCTTTCGAGATGATTTCGGGCAGCAGGATGTGATCACCGGGGTTTTCGAACGTGGCGCGAGTTGCGGCCAGGCCCGATGCGTCGGTGGTGTAGACGTCACATGCGCCAGCCAGATACTGCTGCTGCGCTTCTGCGTTGGTTTCGATCGGAACCGGCTCGTAGCTGATGTTGTTCGAGCGGAAGAAATCCGCCAGGTTCAGCTCGGTGGTGGTGCCGGTCTGGATGCAGACAGTCGCGCCGTCCAGTTCCTTGGCCGAGCTTACGCCCAGCGCTTTGGGAACCATAAAGCCCTGACCGTCGTAATAGTTTACACCGACGAATTCGAACTTCAGGTCTACGTCGCGGCTGAAGGTCCAGGTGGTGTTCCGGGCCAGCATGTCGATTTCGCCCGAAGCCAGCGCGGTAAAGCGTGTCTTACCTGTGGTCGGAACGAATTCAACGGCGCTTGCGTCACCCAGAACCGCAGCGGCAACGGCGCGGCACAACGAAACGTCAAAGCCCTGCCATTCACCATTTGCGTCGGGCGCGGCAAAGCCGACCAGACCGGTGGTCACACCGCAGTTCAGCTTACCGCGCGCCTTGACGTCGTCCACGGTTCCCGCCATGGCTGCGCCTGCGGCCAGACCGGCAACTGTGGCCGCGCCCAAGATTACGGATTTTTTCATTTTTACCTCTTCCTGATTGTCCATCCCGTTCAGGGACGGTTCTATCCGGCACCTCAGGTACCAGAAAGGTTTCCCCAAAGGTGTCTCCCCTTTAGTGCGCACGAGTTTGGTCGCATTCATAAACAAACGTCAAGGGTCGGATCAGGGAAAACGATGGATCAACTCACAGATGTCCATCAGAGCGGTAAAAATTCAGAAATCTAAGATCAATCAGAGACGTCGTAGAAGCGTTTAGCGTGTAAAAAGGCAGAACGTTTGACTTCGGCTGCTTCATGCGCCTCGTCGTCATGGCCCCATTGTTCGATTTGCCACTGCTCGTCCAACCGCGAAATCCGCCAGATCTCTTGCGCATCACACCAATCGGAAGTGGCCGCAAACCCAAGGATCAACGAGCCCGAAAGGCTGACCAGATCGTGGAAGGCAGCCAGTTGGAAGTTGTTGAAATCATGCACTCGCCGGCGCAACTGATCCAGCGCCGCCACGTCTTGCGGCTGATGCAGGATACCTGTGACGGGCTGCAGGCGAACCGACATGGCTTCCGCGGCCCAGTCCAACACCGGGTCCCACTGCTCAGCTTGCCGCTGCTGCAACTCTTGCGGGTGAGCGGCGCGATAGCACAGCAAATCCGAATCGCCATAATCGGCCAGCATGTCTGCAACTTCGGCGTGCTGAATCAGTACCTTGTCGATGGCTGCATTGGCCGAACGCGTGTAGGGCATCGTCCCTGGGTCAACCTGTTCTTCCTGCGCGTCCCATTCGGCCGCAACGGCCTGAGCCATCGGCAAGGTCGGCAGGATCAGTCCGGCCCGCGCAGGTGTTTTGACCCGACGACCGTCCAGTTCGACCGTAAATCCGCCATCGGCCTCGACCACCTGACATGCAGTCCAAAATCGTTTCGGTTTCCAGTCACTCATGTCTTCAGGTCCAGATATCGTCCAGTGCGCCCGGCAACTGGTCAAACGTTTCGATAATACGAGAGGCAGCGGCCAGGGCAGGCCGTTCGTGATACCCCCAGGTGACGCCAATTCCCGTGACACCGGCGGCGGCGGCCATATCCATGTCGAATCGGGTATCCCCGATCATGACAGTATCAACCGCATCGACGCAGGTTTCGGCCCTAGCCGCGTCGATCATCGAAGGATGCGGTTTTGACGGGTGGTGATCTGCGACCTGCCGGGTCACGAAATAGCCTTGCAGACCGTGACCTTCGATCAAAGCATCCAGACCACGTTGCGATTTGCCTGTCGCCACGCCCAGCAACATCTCGGGGATTGCATGCAGTGCCTCGATAACCTCACGGGCTCCGGGGTAGAGCGGCGAACTGCCCATTCCCTGTTCCAGCCGATGTGCGTGATAGGCCTGTTTATAGCCCTCTACCAACCGCGCCTGATCCACAGCAGAACACTCGGGCACCAACTGTGCCATGGCTTGTGGCAGAGATAATCCGACTATGGACAAGATCCCCGCCCTATCCGGTACCGGAAGAGACAAGGCATCAAAGCTGGCGGTCATGGCCGCGATAATGCTGCCCTGGCTATCGACCAGGGTACCGTCCACATCAAATAGTACCAGACGCAAGGGTCTGCTCATTGCAAAGACTCGAACGGATCATCCGCAGCCAGGTCTTCGGCCCATCCGAATGTGTCCCAGCTGTGTTTCATATGATCAGGCAAGGGTGCGGTAACAGTGATCTTCTTACGCGTCACCGGGTGCTGAAACGAAGCCTGCCGTGCATGCAGGTGCAGCTTTTTGCTGATCACACCGCCCAACTGCGCACCCCAGCCATCGCCAAGGTTCTCTTGACCCGAACCGCCGTATTTTCCATCCCCGATGATTGGGTGCCCAATCGCTGCCATATGCGCACGCAACTGATGGGTGCGGCCGGTGATCGGCTCCATCGCGACCCAGGCGGCGCGTCCGGCCACGCGGTATAGCGTAGCGTAAAGTGTATGGGCCCGCTTCGCGCCTGGCGTGTCGTTGATTTCGTTCAGATGAACGGGGATCATCTTTTCGCCCTCGCCCTGGCTGCCATGGCCCGGGGCCTTGACCAAACCGGTCTTGATCTCGCCCAGATAAGGGGTCGGCACCCCAGCGACCAGGGCCCAATATATCTTGCGCGTGTCCCGGTGACGGAAAGCGGCGGTCAGTGCTTTGGCGGCCTCGCGTGTGCGGGCCAGCAACAGCACGCCCGAGGTATCCTTGTCCAGTCGGTGCACCAATCGGGGGTTTTCGTCATATCCAAAGCGCAGCGCCTCGGACAGGCCGTCCACATGCCGGGTCTGGCCGCTGCCGCCTTGCACCGGCAAGCCTTGCGGTTTGTTCAGCGCGATCACGTGATCATCACGATAAATCACGCAAGCCTGCATCATCTTGGCATCCGCATCTGTGATCCGCGGTTTCACCTCGACCGGTTTGTGGTCCGCATCCGGCAGAGGTGGCACGCGTACAACCTGGCCGACCTCAAGCCGGGTCGAGGCCTTGGCCCGTCCGCCATCCACACGCAGTTCGCCCTTGCGGCACATTTTCTCGATGCGCCCCTGGCTGACATGCGGAAACAGACGCCGCAGCCAGCGGTCCACCCGCTGATCGCCATCCCCATCCGCAACCGTTATCATCTGCACGCCACTCATGCCATTGCCCCTTGCGCCGCGCGGCAGACCCGCCCGGACCACGCTGTAAACATTGTCCCAGAAAACATGCGCGTCTGTCGCGCGCATCGGCCAAAGAGTCAAGACGGTGCTAGTCTGGTTTCCGTTGCGAACGCAGCTTGGCAAAGTAGTCCAGCCGTTTCTTCAGCTCACGTTCAAACCCACGCTCGACAGGTTGATACAGAACAGGGCGCGATATGGACTCGGGAAAGTAGTTCTGCCCAGAAAACCCATCCTCGGCATCGTGATCATAAGCATAGCCCGCACCATAGCCCTGATCTTTCATCAAAGAGGTCGGTGCATTCAGAATATGTTTGGGCGGCGGCTCACTACCTGATTGCTTGGCCAGACGCATCGCTGCCTTGTAGCCCACATAGGCTCCATTCGATTTCGGCGCCAGAGCCAGATAGACCAGCGCCTGCGCCAAAGCCAACTCGCCTTCGGGACTGCCCAGCCGCTCATAGGTTTCCCAGGACTGCAGACAGATCGCCTGAGCCTGCGGATCAGCCAGACCAATGTCCTCGACCGCCATTCGCGTGATCCGGCGCGCCAAATACCTTGGGTCCTCGCCTCCCGTCAGCATTCGCGCGAACCAGTACAGCGCGGCATCGGGGTCGGACCCCCGCACCGATTTATGCAGGGCCGAGATCAGGTTGTAATGCTCATCCCCCGACTTGTCGTATTTCGTAGCACGGCGCATGAGCCGGGTTGACAAAGCGTCAGTGTCTAGCGGGCCATCCACTTTCCACGCGGCCACCTGTTCGATCAGGTTTAACAGCGCGCGCCCGTCGCCATCGGCCATTTCCTGCAGCGCACCTCGGGCCGCAGAGTCCAGTGGCAACCCACGGTCCAATTCCTGCTCAGCGCGTTGCGTCAGGCGTTCTAGATCGGCAGGGCTGAGCCTTTCCAACACCAACACCTGCGCCCGGCTGAGCACAGCGGCGTTCAGCTCGAACGATGGATTTTCCGTGGTCGCCCCGACCAGGAGGATCGTACCATCCTCCATATGCGGCAGAAACCCGTCCTGCTGCGCCTTGTTGAAGCGATGGATTTCGTCAACAAACAGCAACGTCCCCTGCCCGTTCTGACGCCGGATCTTCGCAGCTTCGAACACTTTCTTCAGGTCGGGTACACCAGTAAAGATGGCACTGATCTGCACAAAATGCAGGTCCGTCTCTTGCGCCAAAAGCCGCGCGATCGTGGTCTTGCCGACGCCGGGCGGCCCCCAGAATATCAGGCTCGACAGACTGCCCGAGGCCAGCATCACGCCCAAAGGCGCATCCGGGCCCAACACCTGTTCCTGCCCGATCACCTCGGCCAGCGTTTGCGGGCGCAATCTGTCGGCCAGCGGGCGATGTACAGGCGGCGCAGGGTCAGATGACCCGGTATCGAAAAGGTCACTCATCCGGTCACAGCCTGAACCGCAGGGAAACCGGCCGCCCGCCCCTGAGGATATCCAGATTGATCCGACGCCCCGGATCGGTCAGCGCCTTCACGACATCAGCAGGTCGCTCGACCCGCGCGCCGTTTATCCCATCGACCACATCGCCCGGACGCAGCCCGGACCGACCGCCATAGCGGCCCGCGTCGACCACAACCACCCCCGTCTGCGACAGCAAAAGCCCCAGCCGCGCGATAACAGCAGGGTTGATCCGCGACACGGTCAGGCCTGGCATCACGGTTTCATCGTTCAGCGTCGTCACTTCCGCTGCCGGAACCTCGGGCGCTTTGACCAAAGCGACCTCAAGTTCAGCTCGGTCCTCGCCGCGCAGTCGCGTCACCACCGACGTGCCGCCCACACCGGCCACTGACATGCGGAATTTCATCTCTGCCGGCGAGTTCACCTCATCCCCGTCGACATGGGTCACGACGTCCCCAACCTGCAACCCTGCCTCGGCCAACGGGCTGAGCGCATGGAGATCCGAAATCACCACACCCTGCGGGATGACCAAGCCCAGAGACTCAGCGATATCCGCACTCATGTGCTGCCCGGCCATTCCGGCCCAGGGGCTGACAAAACTGTCATTGCCGGCCTGCGCTTGTCGCAGGAATTCGGCAACCAGATTGGCAGGGATGGCAAAACCGATCCCGTTCGATCCGCCAGAACGTGTCAGGATCGAGGTGTTGATGCCAATCAGATCACCGTTCACATCGATCAGCGCCCCGCCCGAATTGCCGGGATTGATCGCCGCATCCGTCTGAATGAAATAGCCCCGCGCATTGCCCGTGGCCGTACCGGTCCGCGCCAACCCCGAGATAATGCCCGATGATACCGTCTGCCCGACGCCGAACGGGTTGCCGATGGCCAGAGCCAGTTCACCCACCTCAACCAAATCGGAATCCCGCATGTCGATCGAAGGCAACGCCTCGGCATCTTTCAGACGTAGAATGGCGATGTCGCTTTCCTGATCGCCCAGAACCACCTCAGCCGAAAACTCGCGCCGGTCCGTCGTGACGACCCGTATTTCGGTCGCCGAACCCACGACATGGTAGTTTGAGACCACATAGCCGTCATCCGTCAGAATCACGCCGGACCCCAGTGAGTTCTGAAGGCGTGGTCGCGGTTCGCCAAAGCCGCCGCCAAAGAAATCCTGAAAGAACGGGTCAGAGAACAGTGAATTCGAGCGCCCTTCGCGCACGATCTTGGCGTAGATATTCACCACAGCCGGCGCGGCCTGTTTCACCACCGGCGCAAACCCTAGGCTGATTTCGGCCTGAGAACGTGGCACCCTGGTTTCCGCCGCGGCAGAGGCAGACAAAAGCGATAAAGCGAAGGCCGTGGCGCGAAGCATCATAGTTCCCGAAAATTTTTGGACTGTTTTGGATATGCGGCGCGATGTCTGGGTTTGCAAGCGCGGTATTGGAGTTTCTGCCAGACTTCAGTCATCACCACCCTGACAAGATAAAGCCAGTCCAGCCACATTTGACCTGTCCGACCGCCTGACTACGACGTTCATAGTCAGACGGTTAGGTATTAGCTGAGCTGTCTCGGTTTCAAGCGAACCGATCTGTATGCCAAAACGACAAGCGTAAGTATGGCCCCCTGCCCTACGAGTACTGCGGGCCAGATCAGGGGAAACTGCGCGTCTGCGTACTTTTGCGGTCCGAAGGAAACCGAAGCAAGAAGTGCTGCTAAAAGTGTCAGGCATATACCGGCCTTTGTTTCCGTGGCGCCAAGGAGGATCGCAGCGCAGGCTGCGCTGAGTGCGGCTCCAATAAAAGGCGCGATCCCAAACAGTGGTGTAGCTGTGGGCGGATGTGGCGGTACTCCGGCATAGAGAGCGCTCAGCATAACGATCTGCAAAACGATAAGTGTCAACAAAGCAGCATTGGCCGCCCGATCTTTCTCATAAATCAAATTCGCCTCCTTTTTCCGTAACAAAGTGTACGGTTGCATTAAGCCGTAACCCAATGTACGGCTTAGTGTCAACACCATTCAGGAGGCCAGATTGAAAGATCACCTACGCACTGCCAGGCAGGAACAGATCGAAACAGCGGCTTATGAACTGCTCGCAGAAAAAGGTTTCGCGGGAACTTCGATGCTGAGCATCGCCAAACGTGCCCGCTGCTCAAACGAAACGCTCTACAACTGGTATGGCGATAAGCTTGGCTTGTTCCGCACCATGGTGTCACGAAACGCTGCGGAAGCAAAAACGTTGCTTGAAAACGCGCTTGCACAGCGTGAAGTCTCGATCGAAACACTCGACGCCTTTGGGCCGGTATTGCTGGATATCATATTGGGCGAGAAGGCAGTTTCTCTGAATCGCGCGGCCGCAGCTGACGCAACCGGCCAACTAGGTAAAGCCTTGTCAGAGGCGGGTCGGGAAACGATTTCCCCTCTCCTGGCACAGCTGTTTGAAGCTGCCAGAACCAATGGAGAGCTAATCAGCAGCGACGATATTTCGGACGTGGTTGATTTGTATTTGGGATTGTTGATTGGTGATCTTCAGATCCAGCGCGCGATCGGGCGCACAGAAAAGCCCGATCCGGGAACATTGGCAAGGCGCGCCGAAGCAGCAACCAGACATTTGCAAACGCTTCTCGGGCCCTGACTAAAGCTGACACATACCAAGAGCAGAGCGGACTTGCGACTGGCTCCATAAGAAAAACCCCCGCGTCCGAGACACGGGGGTTTTCACATGAAAGCCAGGCTTTCTTATTCTTCGTCTGCGGCCTCTTCGGCGGCGGTACGCGCTTTGTCTGCAGCGCCTTTGGCGTCCAGATCGCGGTCAACGAATTCGATTATCGCCATCGGGGCCATGTCGCCATAGCGGAAGCCTGCTTTCAGGATCCGGACATAACCGCCCTGACGCTCGGCGTAACGGGGGCCCAGGATTTCAAACAGCTTTGCGACGTCTTTGTCTTCTTTCAGCTGCGATGCGGCCTGACGACGGGCGTGCAGGTCGCCGCGCTTGCCCAGAGTGATCAGTTTTTCAACGATCGGGCGCAGTTCTTTTGCCTTGGGCAGAGTTGTTTTGATCTGCTCATGTTCGATGAGCGAGCCAGCCATGTTCGCAAACAGAGCCTTGCGGTGCTCATGAGTACGGTTCAGGCGGCGGTAACCACGTGCGTGACGCATTTTCTAGTTCCTTCTTTAGCGTTTTGCTTTGTCTGGCCGGCGATGCGTGTCACCGACTCTCCTTGGGGCAAGATCGCCCTTGATTCCCCGGCAGCCCGGGCATTGGGGAAGACGCGCTTAAAACGCGTCTTCGAATTTCTTCGCCAGATCTTCGATGTTGTCGGGCGGCCAATCCTCGACATCCATGCCAAGGTGCAGACCCATGCCGGACAGCACTTCTTTGATCTCGTTCAGCGACTTGCGGCCAAAGTTCGGGGTGCGCAGCATCTCGGCTTCGGTCTTCTGGATCAGGTCGCCAATGTAGACGATGTTGTCGTTCTTCAGACAGTTTGCCGAACGGACCGACAGTTCCAACTCATCTACCTTCTTCAGCAGCAGCGGGTTGAATTCCAGACCATCATCCTCGTCCTGACGACCAGCCGCTTCCGGCTCATCGAAGTTGACGAAGATCGACAGCTGATCCTGCAGGATGCGTGCGGCATAGGCCAACGCGTCCTCGGGGGTGATCGAACCGTCAGTCTCAATCTTCAGGGTCAGCTTGTCATAGTCCAGAACCTGACCTTCACGCGTCGGCTGAACATCATAGGCGACCTTTTTAACCGGCGAATAGATCGCGTCGATCGGGATCAGGCCGATAGGTGCGTCTTCTGGTTTGTTCTTTTCAGCCGAGACATAGCCCTTACCGGTGTTGACGGTCAGTTCCATGAACAGGTCGGCACCATCATCCAAGTGACAGATGACGTGATCGCGGTTCAGAACCTCGATGCCAGCGCTTTCGCTGATGTCGCCTGCGGTGACGATTGCCGGTCCTTTTGCATTGATCGACAGACGCTTGGGGCCTTCGACCTCCATGCGCAGGGCGACCTGCTTTAGGTTCAAAATGATGTCGGTGACGTCTTCACGCACGCCTGCAACCGAACTGAATTCGTGCAGGACGTTGTCGATCTGAACGCTGGTGATGGCCGCACCTTGCAGCGAGCTCATCAGAACGCGGCGCAGGGCGTTGCCCAGTGTCAGACCAAAGCCACGCTCCAGCGGTTCTGCAACCAGCGTTGCCTGGCGCGCAGGGTCGTTGCCCGGCTTGCTTTCCAGCTGGGTTGGCTTGATCAATTCTGCCCAATTCTTGTGGATCATGTAATCCCTCCATTCCTGTCCGCGCCCCATGACCAACAAGGTGCAGACGCCCGAGGTTCAAAATGACGTGCTGGGGCCGTGCAAAAACGCGGGCCCCAGCTCAATTCTAATTCGCTTAGACGCGGCGGCGTTTCGGCGGGCGACAGCCATTGTGAGCGATCGGCGTCACGTCGCGGATCGACGTGATGTTGAAGCCCACTGCAGCCAGTGCGCGCAGAGCCGATTCACGACCCGAACCGGGGCCCTGAACTTCGACTTCCAGCGTCTTGACGCCGTGATCCTGCGCCTTTTTACCTGCGTCTTCCGCAGCCATCTGAGCAGCATACGGTGTAGATTTACGCGACCCTTTGAACCCCATGGTCCCGGCCGACGACCATGCAATGGCGTTGCCTTGCACGTCTGAGATCAGGATCTTGGTATTGTTGAAGGTCGAATTCACATGGGCCACGCCCGATGCGATATTCTTGCGCTCTTTTTTCTTGGTACGAGTCTTTTCGCGTGCCATCAGTCAGACCCCCCTTATTTCTTCTTGCCAGCAATGGCCTTTGCGGGGCCTTTGCGGGTACGAGCGTTGGTATGGGTACGCTGACCGCGAACGGGCAGGTTACGACGATGGCGCAGACCGCGATAGCAGCCCAGATCCATCAGGCGCTTGACGTTCATCTGAACTTCACGACGCAGGTCACCTTCAACGGTGAAGTTAGCGTCGATATGTTCACGGATGGCCAGAACTTCGGAATCCGACAGCTCATTGACGCGACGGTGCGCTTCAATGCCTACGGCTTCGCAGATGGCCTGCGCCGAGGTGTTGCCGATACCGGTGATATATGTGAGGGCGATAGGTACCCGCTTTGCAGTCGGGATGTTTACGCCGGCAATACGTGCCACGTGTCACTTTCCTTTTTGTTGCGGTTCCGTAGCTCCGGAACCTTTTTTCACAACACTTGACCGTGGCAGTGACGCCAGAGGGCCCAGTATTATTCGAGGTGGTCGGGGCAGTTAGGACGAATCCTGCCTGCGATCTTGATTCCCTTTAGGGATGGGGGTCGATATGGGCTTTTGCGCTTGGCGTCAAGGCCATATTGGAGCTAGCCGAGTACGGCCTCGATCGACGCAGTCACTTCCTTGATATCGGCCAACCCATTGACCGGGCGAAGATCGCCTTTGGCGTAGTAATAACCAATCAGCGGCGACGTCTTTTTGTAGTACTCCATCAACCGCGTGCGCAGGCTGTCTTCGTTGTCGTCGGCGCGACGCGTGAACTCTTTTTGCTCACCACAGTTGGTGCAGCGACCATCTGCCGGGATCGGCTTGGTCTTGTCATTATAAACTTCGCCACAGCCCGAACAGGTCGAACGTGCGGTGATCCGATCCACCAGGGCATCGTCATCCACCCGCATCTCGATCACAGTGTGTAGTGACTGGCCCAGCTTGGTCAGCAAAGCCGCCAATGCGTCGGCTTGTGCCAATGTGCGGGGAAAACCGTCAAAGATGAAACCGGCACCGGTTTCGGTGGTCAGCTTCTCTTCGATCAGGCCGATGACAATCTCATCGGTGACCAGCTTGCCGGCATCCATGATGGCTGCGACCTTCAGGCCCATCTCGGTGCCCGAGGTTTTGGCTTCGCGCAGCATGTCTCCGGTGCTCAGCTGCACCATGCCGCGTGTTTCAACAAGATGACGCGCTTGCGTTCCTTTACCCGCCCCCGGGGGGCCCAGAAGAATGATGTTCATCGACGAGCGGGTCCCTTCCTGCCGCGTTTCTTACCCTTCCCGCGCAGTTGGGACTTTTCGATAAGCCCTTCGTATTGATGCGCCAGCAGGTGGCTCTGAACCTGTTGGATCGTATCCATGGTCACAGAGACGATAATCAGAACCGAAGTACCACCGAAATAGAACGGAATGGCAAACTGGCCCCGCAGGATTTCAGGCAACAGACAAACCGCCGCCAGATAAGCCGAACCCAGAACCAGTACGCGGTTGACCACGTATTCCAGATACTCGGCTGTTTTCTTACCCGGACGGATACCCGGCACAAAACCGTTCTGCTTTTTCAGGTTATCCGCCACGTCATCCGGTTTGAACGACACGTTGAACGTGTAGAAATAAGCAAAGAATACGATCATCGAGGCAAAGAACAGCAGGTACAGAGGCTGACCAGGTCCAAAATTGGCCAGCAGCCAGGACATGATCGGCCCGTTGGTCGCACCCGATGAGAAGGTTGAGATCGTCACCGGCAGCAATAGCAAAGAGCTGGCAAAGATCGCCGGGATAACGCCAGCCGGGTTCACTTTGACCGGCAAGTGGCTCGAGCCGCCTTCATAGATCTTCATACCGGCCTGACGGCGCGGGTATTGAATATGGATCTTGCGCAAAGCGCGCTCCATGAACACCACAAAGGTGATCACGGCGATGACCATGACGATCACCCCGATGATTACTGCGGGGCTGATTGCGCCGCTGCGGCCACTTGCGAAGAACTGAGCCAACGCTGCCGGAACCTCGGCGATGATGCCAACGAAAATAATCAGAGAGATACCGTTGCCGATGCCGCGCGCGGTGATCTGCTCACCCAGCCACATCAGGAACATGGTGCCGCCAACCAGTGTAATCATAGTCGACAGACGGAAATAGAGGCCCGGATCAGTCGCCAGATCGCCCGACTCCAGCGAAACGGCCAAGCCATAGGCCTGAACGGTGGCCAGCGCCACGGTGCCGAAACGGGTATATTGGTTGATCTTCTTACGACCCTGCTCGCCCTCTTTCTTGAGCTGTTCGAGCGCGGGAACCATCGAGGTCAGCAGCTGAATGATGATCGAGGCCGAGATGTAAGGCATGATGCCGAGGGCAAAGATACCCATCCGCCCAAGCGCCCCGCCGGTGAACATCGAAACCATACCGCCGATGCCCTGCCCCGCTTGCTCCATGAACTCACGCAGGGCCTGTCCGTCGATCCCCGGCACCGGTATAAAAGTGCCCAGGCGATAGACGATCAACAAACCCAGTGTGAACAGGATGCGGTTGCGCAGATCGGTGGCTTTGCCCAAAGCAGCCCAGCTAGTGTTGGCTGCCATTTGTTCTGCTGCTGATACCATAAATCGGTCTCTCTTATGAAAACACCGCCCGGAACCGTTTTCCGGCTCGGGCGGCGTCTTGGAAAACTCTGAGGTCTATGTAAGCGGGTCTTGGCCCGCTCACAAGCGCTTACTCTGCCGCAGCGGCTTTTGTGACCGTCAGTGAACCGCCCGCTTTTTCGACTGCCTCAACGGCAGCTTTCGAAGCACCAGTTACTTCCAGGGTCACCTTGGCGCTGATTTCGCCTTTGGCCAGAACGCGGATACCGTCCAGTTTACGGCGAACCAGACCGGATGCAACCAGTGCGTCCTCGGTGATCGCGGCTTTGGCGTCCAGCTTACCGGCGTCGACGAATTTCTGGATCAGGCCCAGGTTGATAACGGCAAACGCCTTGCGGTTCGGCTTGTTAAAGCCACGCTTGGGCAGGCGTTGGTACAGCGGCATCTGGCCACCTTCGTAGCCATTGATGGCCACACCCGAACGGGATTTCTGACCTTTGATACCACGGCCACCCATTTTACCTTTACCGGAACCGGGACCACGGCCGACGCGGGTCCGTTTCGGTGTGGCGCCTGGGTTGTCGCGCAATTCATTCAGTTTCATTTCGCTTCTCCTTCGCCGGAAATGACCCCGAAGCGTGATGGGTCAAACACGGCATTTCTTGGTTTTGATTCTTGCGGCGCAGTACGCCACCGGAGCCCGATACAGCTTTGTGGCTGAGGATGCAAGTTTTGAAGTGAACAACACCCAAACTGTCTAGCCTTCAGCATTTTGGATTGGCGCGTCCAGTGGATTAATCCGGTGTTTGGCCAGAAGCTTACCCACCAGGCTGTCTGGATCTGGCAGGCCATTATACCTGTTCCTCAGGATCGAACGCATCCGGCGACCATAAAAGTGAATTGAAACTGTGTCCTCGTGGAAGAACCTGGATAAATCGGCGTTTGGGCCTGCCAAAGCGCGCCGTCTGGTAAAGTTCACCGGATAGAACACATGCTCAGGCAGAACAAATTGGTGTTCGCCGGTTTGCCGTAAAGCCCAGGCAAAGGCTGACGGACCCCATGCGCCCCAATATTGCGCGGGCACATTGATCGGATCACCTGCATCCTGTGCCGCACGAAGGGGTTCCTGATATCGTTTGGGCAGCCATGGCGGAATCCGATATGGGTCCGTTGTATATTCGATGAGCAGATCCAGCGCCGGGCTGTCTGACGGAATGCCCAATACGCCGATCGCAATCTCTCCTTCGAGCATTCCGTAAAAATGCCCGGTCTCCGTTGTGAATGGACGCATGCAATAGGCGTCCGTATCCGCCCATATCAAATCGGGCTCCTGCGCCAACATGCGGTATCGGAACTTGTCCGAATGCGGCGCCGGGCTACCAGTACGGCTATGCGCAATGAATTCTGTGCCAGGCATCACATCGCGCGCATCGCGGGTATCCACACCTTCAGGTATCCCGGAGACATTCCCATAGGTGTAGAGGCGAACGGATTGACCGGCATCCAGATAGGATTTGATGCAGAGCTGCTCGAGAAAGCTCAGCGGGCCATCCACCCACAACATGCCGATCTGGTAGTCTCGCACTGTGTCAGCCTCGTCATCGCGTTGTTGGGACATAGCCCCCTCTAATAATTCTCATGGAAAATTTCCAAACGATCCACAATGCAGAGTGAGCAATTTCACCGTGCCTGTGCCTTTCAAGCACGCAGAATCAAAAGAGGCGCCAAATGGCGCCTCGGTGTTGTTCATCCTGCCAGTTTCTCAGCAGTAGACGTGCTTATGCGCAATATCACTTATATCGCACCGGCGGATACCAATGTCGTTCAGTTCACGATCAGTCAGGTTCTGAAGCTCTGAATAGGTGCGGCCGAATTCGGCGCGCAGGGCATAGGCCTCTTTCACGCGTGCGATCAGAGTTGTGATGCGGGCGGTCAGACCAAAGCCTTCGCGGGAAAAAGTTGCTGTGTTTGCCATTTCTATATTCCTTTCTAAACCGGAGCGTATTCTCCAGATTTCGTTTGCGTTCCTATTTGGGACAAAGCTCAAATAAGAACGCCAGATAACGCTAACAACAGAAGATTCGGTCTGGCCGGTATGCATTGGGGGAATGGCAGTGAAAACACTGTTTAGACATCCCACTACAGGCTTTCGTTGAAATAGTCCTTTGGATTTCTCGGCTAAAGATAAGATTTATCAAATTTATATATTTTAATATCTTTTTTCTTTTACGGACCCATATTTTCACTATTCTATCACGTATCCGTGAACTATCGGGCTATTTCGGCCTGTTTTACCATTTTCGCCTCGCACGTTTAGGGCGTCCTCGACTTCATGAATGAGGATACTCCATGCCTTTGGTTTCAAGCGTTATTAGAAGGTTGCGCTGGATTCAGCGCCGTCCTTCCTTGAAGCAATCGGCAAACCTGTTGCGCAACATTCGGGGCTATCTTCTTCACTCTCAACAAGCCGCCCCGCTGCCGTCTTTGGTGAAAATTGATATTTCGCCGCTGTGCTCACTAGCCTGTCCACATTGCGTCCATGGGAATCCGGCAGGTCGTGACCGACCCTTGCTCAGCGATCAGAAGTTCGGGAAACAGGACAAGCTTAGCCTTCAGCAATACCAGCATATCATCGACCAGATCAAAGATCGCGCGCTTGGCGTCAGCCTGTTCTACTATGGCGATCCCCTGGTGCACCCGGACCTCACCGACATGATCCGGGCCACGACCGCAGCCGGTTTGGAAAGCCATATCACCACCCATTTCAGCTATCGGCTAAAAGCCGAGAGGATTCATGACCTGGTCGATGCCGGGCTTAGCCATATCACAATCTCAGTTGATGGCGCGACGCAGGAAAGCTTTCAGGTTACCCGTGTTCGCGGACGCCTGGATTTCGTTCTGAACAACCTGCGACTACTGGCTGGCTATAAAAAGAGGAAGGGTCTGAAATCTCCGTTCATAGAAATACAGCATATCTCTTTCCCCCATCACGCCGAGGATGAACTGGATCAGGTGAAGGCCATCGTAGACGAGATTGGTATCGACGCCTTTACCACGTTTGAAGGGCTACGGTTCGATGCAAATGGAGATCTGTACAACGTCGTAGACGACGATCCCGATCGGATTGAAAATGGCCCGCCCCTGTCATCATCCCTCACCCCAAGGTGCCATTGGCCCCACAGCAGCACGGTCATTCGCTTTGATGGCGATGTGATTCCCTGCTGTCTCTGGCGATCCGGCCGCCAATATGTTTCCGACAAGAACCGTGACCCGCATGTGTTGGGAAATGTTTTCGACGAACCACTTGAAACCATCTGGAACAACGAAAAATACAAAGCTCTGCGCCGGCAGGTCTGGAACCCGCGTGCTCATTCCAAACGCGAAGCAGCAGCAAGTTTTTGCGATGGATGCCCCAGGCTGTACGAAAAACCAGGCAGAGAACCTTCGTTGCGCCATGAAGTCGACATTGAGTTTGCAGAAAAAAAGGCGCTCGGGTCATAGCCAAGTTTGCGCCGAGGCACTGAACAGCACCATAAGACGAGCCGGAAAAAAAAGACCGGCCAAACAAGAAAACGCCCCCGATCAGATCGGAGGCGTTCTTAAGTCTTCAAAGAACTCGCGATTAGCCGCGTTCTTCGATGATCTCTACCAGATGCGGGATCTTGTTGACCATGCCGCGGACCGAAGGAGTATCCTCCAGCTCACGGGTTTTGTGCATCTTGTTCAAGCCCAGACCGATCAGGGTCGCGCGCTGTTCGGCGGGGCGGCGGATCGGGGAACCGATCTGCTTGACGACGATGGTTTTTGCCATGGGTCGCTCTCCTTATGCTTCTGCTTCAGCAGCAACAGGCGCTTCGTCCCGCTTGGGCAGGATGTCAGCAACTTTCTTGCCGCGACGCTGTGCAACCGAACGCGGGCTCTGCTCTTTTTGCAGGCCGTTGATGGTGGCGCGGATCATGTTGTATGGGTTCTGCGAGCCCAACGACTTGGACACAACGTCCTTGACGCCCAGCATTTCGAACACAGCACGCATCGGACCACCGGCGATGATACCAGTACCTTCAGGTGCCGAGCGCATAACCACTTTACCGGCGCCGTGACGGCCTTCGATATCGTGGTGCAGGGTCCGACCTTCGCGCAGCTGCACGCGGATCATCTGACGCTTGGCTTGTTCAGTCGCCTTACGGATGGCCTCGGGTACTTCTTTTGCTTTACCCTTGCCAAAGCCGACGCGGCCCTTCTGATCGCCGACAACCACCAGAGCGGCGAAGCCAAAGCGCTTACCACCTTTTACGGTTTTCGACACGCGGTTGATCGCGACCAGACGGTCTGCGAATTCCGGAGTTTCGTCGCGGTCGCGGCCACGGCCCCGACGGTTTTCACGTTCTGCCATTTGGCATCCCTTTTCTCATGTGGCGCATTACGGCGCCGTTGTTTCAATCCAAGTGAGCCTCGACTATTGCCGAGGCCCCCGGATCATCGGGGCAGCTGAGGCGCTGCCCGCAAGTCTTAGATCTTCAGACCACCTTCACGCGCAGCGTCGGCGACAGCCTTCACTTTGCCGTGGAACAGGAAGCCGCCACGATCGAAATAAGCCTCTTCGACGCCTGCCTTCTTGGCACGCTCGGCGATGGCTGCGCCCACTTTCGTAGCCGCTTCGACGTTGTTTGTGCCAACTACACCCAGATCTTTTTCCAGGGTCGAGGCCGAGGCCAGGGTCACACCACGAACGTCGTCGATCAGCTGAGCGCTGATGTTCTTGTTCGAACGGTGAACCGACAGGCGCACACGACCTGCATTGACCTTGCGAAGTTTGTTCCGAACGCGCAGGCGGCGCTTCAGAAACAGGGTTCTTTTGCTGTTTGCCATTGTTTGCGTCCTTACTTCTTCTTGCCTTCTTTGCGGAAGATGAATTCGCCCTTATAGCGGATACCCTTGCCTTTATACGGCTCGGGACGGCGCCATTCGCGGATTTTCGCCGCGACTTCGCCCACCTGCTGCTGGTCGTTACCTTCCACAATGATCACGGTCTGCTTCGGTGCGGTGATGGTGACACCTTCCGGAGCAACGAAATCAACGTCGTGGCTGTAGCCCAGGTTCAGCTTCAGGGTGTTCCCCTGCATCTGAGCCCGGTAACCAACACCCTGGATCTCCAGCTCTTTTTTGAAGCCTTCGGTCACACCGGTTACCAGATTGGCAACCATGGTGCGGCTCATGCCCCATTGCTGGCGGGCACGTTTGGACATGCCACGCGGGTTGATTTGAACCACATTGTCTTCGACCGACAGCGTAACGTCATCAGTCGCAGTGAAGCTACGGGCACCTTTCGGGCCTTTGACTTCGATGGTCTGGCCGGAAACCGAGGCGGTTACACCGCTAGGCAGTTCGACCGGACGTTTACCAATACGAGACATTGACAGACCTCCTTAGAAGACGGTGCAGAGCACTTCGCCGCCAACATTGTTGGAGCGTGCATTCTGGTCCGACATCACACCTTTCGGAGTGCTGACAATCGACACACCCAGACCCTGACGGACCTGCGGGATGTCATTGACGCCCATGTATACGCGACGACCGGGCTTGGAGACCCGCTTCAACTCGCGAATGACAGGGGTGCCTTCGTAGTATTTCAGGCTGATTTCGATGGCCGGATGACCGTTTTCACCGGTCATCTTTTCGTAGCCACGGATGTAACCTTCGTCCGCCAGCACGTCCAGAACCCAGGCGCGCAGTTTCGACGCCGGAGTGTTTACAGTGGACTTGCCGCGCATTTGCGCGTTGCGGATACGGGTGAGCATATCGCCGATAGGATCGTTCATATCTATGTCTCCCTTACCAGCTCGATTTCACCATGCCGGGGATCTGACCTGCAGAACCCAGCTCGCGCAGCATGATACGGCTGACCTTCAGCTTACGATAGTAAGCATGAGGACGACCTGTCAGCTGACAGCGGTTGTGAAGACGAGTTGCCGAGCTGTTGCGCGGCAGTTTCGCCAGTTTCAGACGCGCTTTGAAACGCTCTTCCATCGGCTTGCTCTCGTCATTCGCGATTTCTTTCAGCTCGGCACGCTTTGCGGCATATTTGGCCACCAGGCGTTCGCGCTTCTTCTCGCGTTCGATCATTGCTTTTTTAGCCATGTCTCAATCCTCCCGGCGCTTAAGCGTTGAACGGCATGTTGAACGCTTTCAACAGGCTTTTCGCTTCAGCGTCGGTTTTCGCTGTGGTGGCAATTACGATATCCAGGCCCCAGACCTCGTCGACCTTGTCGAAGTCGATTTCCGGGAACACGATGTGCTCTTTCATGCCCATGGCAAAGTTGCCACGACCATCGAAAGAAGGCTTAACACCGCGGAAGTCACGAACGCGCGGCAGCGCGATGGTGATCAGACGATCCAGGAATTCATACATCCGGTCACCGCGCAGGGTAACTTTCGCACCCAGCGGCATGTCTTCACGGACGCGGAAACCCGCGATCGACTTCTTCGCCAGTGTTGCAACAGCCTTTTGGCCTGCAATCGCGGTCAGATCTTCAACAGCGGCTTTCGCCTTCTTCGAGTCTCTGACGGCCTCTGCACCACAACCGATGTTCAGAACGATCTTTTCCAGCTTGGGCAGCTGCATATCGCTCTTGTAACCGAACTCTTCTTTCAGAGCGGCACGGATGGTTTCAGCGTACTGAGCTTTCAGACGCGGGGTGTAGGTTGCGGTATCAAGCATCGATCACGTCCCCCGTGGTCTTGGCAAAACGAACTTTCTTGTCACCTTCCATGCGGAAGCCAACGCGGGTTGCTTTACCGTTTTTGTCCAGCAGAGCCAGGTTCGACAGCTCAATCGGGTTTGCCTGAGGCAGGCGACCACCTTGCGAGGTCTGCGACTGGCGGGTGTGGCGAATGGCGATGTTCACGCCATCAACAACGGCTTTACCGGCTTTCGGGTCGACCGAGGTGATAGTTCCCTCTTTGCCCTTGTCCTTGCCAGCCAGCACGACGACCTTGTCGCCTTTGCGGAGTTTAGCAGCCATGATTACAGCACCTCCGGAGCAAGCGAGATGATTTTCATGAAGTTTTTCGCGCGCAGTTCACGAACAACAGGGCCAAAGATACGGGTACCTACGGGCTCGTTGTTGTTGTTCAGAATGACGGCGGCGTTGCGATCGAAACGGATCGCGGTGCCGTCTTCGCGACGGACTTCTTTGGCGGTGCGTACGACGACGGCCTTACGGACGTCACCTTTCTTTACGCGGCCGCGTGGGATGGCTTCCTTCACCGAGACGACAATGATGTCGCCTACAGAGGCGTATTTACGCTTGGAACCACCCAGGACCTTGATGCACTGAACTCGGCGTGCGCCGGAGTTGTCAGCGACATCCAGATTGGTCTGCATCTGGATCATGTGGTTTCTCCCGACCTGTGGGGGCTGGTCTTGTTAGATCCCCCAGGGTTTCGACAAATGGGAAAATCCCGGAGGCTTACGCTTCCAGAACTTCCCAACGTTTCGTCTTCGATTTCGGCGCGCATTCGATGATGCGAACTGTATCGCCGACCTTGAAGGCGTTCTTTTCATCGTGAGCCCGGTATTTCTTGGACTTACGGATGGTTTTCTTCAGAACCGGATGCGTAAAGCGGCGCTCGACGGATACGGTTACAGTCTGTGCGTTGGCATCGCTGGTTACGGTGCCGGACAGGATACGCTTAGGCATAGGATTACTCCTCCGATGCCGCAGCAGCGGCCTTTTCGTTCAGGATGGTTTTAACGCGGGCGGCGTTGCGGCGGGCCGCTTTGATGCCAGCGGTGCTTTCCATCTGACCGGTTGCCTGTTGAAAGCGCAGGTTAAAGCTTTCTTTCTTCAGGTTGGCCAGTTCCTCGCGGAGCTGGTCAGGGGTCTTGTCACGCAGTTCTTGGGCGTTCATCGCCTTTTCCTTTGCTCAAAACACCAGAAGGCCCCTATGCAGGGTCACCTTTGACCTGGTGGATGAATGATAGACATACGAATCCCCCGACTCGGCCGGGGGAACGCAAGATGCCGCTCTATAGGGGAGTCGCTGGTAGGTGGCAAGGGAAACTTTGGGAAGACACAAGCAGCTACTCTAAGCACGCTATTCCTTGCTTACGTAACTAAGCCCAAATGTCGTGCGATGGTGGCGCTGTCGTAATAGTCTCTTCCCTCAACAACCATGCCACCTTTCACCCGCATCACCGAGCAATAACGCACTTCGTATCGCTTTCCGGTCGGTTCGAATTCACCAAGGCTTGAATGCAGCACACCTGTATGAGTGCCGGTGTTGTGGAACTCGACGATAGCCCATTCACCGCAATCGCTGACGATCACATTGTCAACGATGCATTCTCCATCTGGGAATGCCAGTCGCCAGCGCTCGTAGTCCTCTTTGTATGCTAACTTGCCAAGTTGTTTTTCTTCACGAGCAACATCCTCAAACTGGCAATCTTCGGCAATTACCTCGGCTCCGCGATCAGGATCGCGCATACCCCAACTCTCGTGGAATTGGCGAACCACTCGTTCAGCTTCTTTCACAGCAAACACCCCCCATGATCCAAGGAGCATACAAGATTCTATATGAGCTGACTCCAGATTTTCTCAGATTGTGTTACTGACCATTCCAATCGAAGGTGTGTGGCAACTCAGTCAAAAATCTAGCTAGGTCTAAATTGAAACGAAAAACGCGGCCTCGTTTGCACGAGACCGCGTCTTCAACTGTCTAAGTCTGAGTGACTTACGCCAGAGCGATGTTCACAGCCGACTCACGACCGTCACGGCCGGGTTCGATGTCGAACGTTACTTTCTGGTCGTCGGCCAGGCCGGTCAGACCCGAGCGCTCGACAGCAGAGATGTGTACAAACACGTCTTTGCCACCGGTCTCCGGTGCGATGAAGCCAAAACCTTTAGTTGTGTTGAACCATTTTACGGTGCCGTTGGCCATATCCGTAGTCTCCTAGTAAATTGCTGTCCGCGGAATTGCGACAGCGCGGCGTTGTCGGTCTGGATCGAAAGACTGAACGCCGATATTCGGGAGACAGTGGTCGAAAAAGAAAAACGTAAGCGCCCCCCACATCGTTTATCTGACGACACAATGCAAGAACTTTTCACACATTCCTTTGAATCAGAGTCCCTTAAACGACCGTGCTAGTCCCATTTATAGTTAAAGCTGACGGAAATCCGCTCATCCTCGGCCATGTTCATCGGCACCTCGTGGCGCAACCAGCTCTCCCATAGCAAAACATCGCCAACCTGAGGCTTCACATAGATAAATGGCTGCAGGTCCCGACGGCCCCCTTTCATACGCGTGGGCGCTGCCATCATGCGGCCCGAGCGCGGGTCTTCAAGCTTCAGCGCGCTAGCACCTTCGGGCATCGAAACATAAGTCGTGCCCGAGATCACGCTATGTGGGTGCAGGTGGCTGGAGTGCATTCCGCCCTCGGGCAAAATGTTGATCCAAAGGTCTTCAAGCTTTAGTTCACCCTCACCCAGATCAAACTCCAGATCCTTAGCAAAAGCTGCAACGTGCTGGTCCAGCAACTTAACCAGATCGGCAAAGATCGGGAACCGCCAGGGCAGATCGGTCAGCGAGGCATAGCTGGTGTAGCCGGGATAGCCGTTTTCTTCGCACCATTCCTGCCCGGCCTCATCATCCTCGGCAATGACAAGACAGGAGCTTTCCAGTTCCTCCGGGTCGATCTTGGGATCGAACTCGGACAAAGCTGCGCGATAGAGGCGGGTGACAAAAAGTGATTCAATCTGTGCCATGGGCCTGTCTTAAACCAGCCTCTCGATGAAGGCGATGGGTGTTTTGCGAGGCTGTCGCGGGGGCAGCGCCATCAAACCAAAAACCCCCGCCGGTTTCCCGACGGGGGTCAATCTTGTCGCGAGCGGGGTCGCCCCCGGGTCGCTTACCAGTCTTCGCGAACCACGACGCGAGTCTTGATCGGCAGCTTCATCGCAGCCAGGCGCAGGGCCTCGCGGGCGATGTCGTCATTGACGCCGTCGATTTCGAACATCACGCGGCCAGGCTTGACTTTGCATGCCCAGCGGTCGACCGAACCTTTACCTTTACCCATACGAACTTCGATCGGCTTAGCCGTAACCGGAGTGTCGGGGAAGATGCGGATCCAGACACGACCCTGACGCTTCATGTGACGCGTCATGGCACGACGTGCAGCTTCGATCTGGCGTGCAGTTACACGCTCAGGCTCAAGAGCTTTCAGTCCATAGGTGCCAAAGTTCAGATCAGAGCCGCCCTTGGCTTCACCCTTGATCCGGCCTTTGTGCATCTTGCGGAATTTAGTACGCTTTGGTTGAAGCATATCTTTCCCTCCTTAGCGACGACCGCCACCAGCACCACGAGGTGCAGGGCCGTCCTGGAGTTCCTGTGCTTTACGGTCACGTGCCTGCGGATCGTGCTCCATGATCTCACCTTTGAAGATCCAGACCTTGATCCCGATGATCCCATAAGGAGTCATCGCTTCGGCTTGTGCGTAATCGATGTCGGCGCGCAGCGTGTGCAGAGGCACACGGCCTTCGCGGTACCACTCGGTCCGTGCGATTTCGGCGCCACCCAGACGGCCAGCGACGTTCACCCGGATACCCAGAGAGCCCATACGCATGGCGTTCTGAACAGACCGCTTCATCGCGCGACGGAACGAAACCCGGCGCTCCAGCTGCTGAGCGATAGACTCGGCAACCAGCTGTGCGTCAAGCTCGGGCTTGCGCACTTCGACAATGTTCAGGTGCAATTCGCTGTCTGTCATCAGGGCGATTTTCTTGCGCAGAACTTCAATGTCCGCGCCTTTCTTGCCGATGATGACACCCGGACGTGCAGTGTGGATCGTAACGCGGCACTTCTTGTGCGGACGTTCGATGATCACACGGGCAATGCCGGCTTGCTTGCACTCTTTGTTGATGAACTCACGGATCTTCAGATCTTCCAGCAGAAGATCACCGTAGTCCTTGGTATCGGCGTACCAGCGGCTGTCCCAGGTGCGGTTCACCTGCAGGCGCATGCCGATCGGATTTACTTTATGACCCATTAGGCTTGCTCCTCAACTTGACGCACCTTGATGGTGATCTCCGAGAACGGCTTCATGATCTTGCCGAAACGGCCACGGGCCCGAGGGCGACCGCGTTTCATGACCAGGTTCTTACCAACCCATGCTTCGGCAACGATCAGCTCGTCGACGTCCAGGTTGTGGTTGTTCTCAGCGTTGGCGATTGCGGACTGCAGGCACTTTTTGACGTCCTGCGCGACACGCTTGTTCGAGAAAGTCAGGTCGGTCAGAGCCTTCTCAACTTTCTTGCCGCGGATCATCTGCGCAACCAGGTTCAGTTTCTGCGGGCTGGTACGGAGCATGCGCGTTTTTGCCATTGCTTCGTTTTCAGCCACGCGGCGGGGGTTCTTTTCCTTGCCCATGACTTACTTCCGCTTCGCTTTTTTGTCAGCGGCGTGACCGTAATAGGTGCGAGTCGGCGAATACTCACCGAACTTCTGACCGATCATGTCTTCCGAGACGTTGACGGGGATATGCTTCTGGCCGTTGTACACACCAAAGGTCAGACCCACGAACTGGGGCAGAATGGTGGAACGACGCGACCAGATTTTGATAACTTCGTTGCGGCCCGACTCGCGCGCTGCTTCGGCTTTTTTCAGCACGTAAGCATCGACGAAAGGACCCTTCCAAACAGAGCGAGACATAGATTAACGTCCCTTCTTCTTGGCGTGCCGCGAGCGGATGATCAGCTTCTGGGACGCTTTGTTCTTGTTGCGGGTACGCTTACCCTTGGTGTCCTTACCCCACGGTGTAACCGGTGTACGGCCACCCGAGGTACGACCTTCACCACCACCGTGCGGGTGATCGATCGGGTTCATTGCAACACCACGAACCGACGGACGCACGCCTTTGTGGCGCATACGACCGGCTTTACCGAGGTTTTGGTTGCTGTTGTCGGGGTTGGACACGGCACCGACGGTGGCCATGCATTCCTGACGGACCATGCGCAGCTCGCCCGAGCTCAGACGGATCTGAGCGTAGCCGCCATCGCGACCAACGAACTGAGCGTAAGTACCGGCCGCACGTGCGATCTGACCGCCCTTACCAGGCTTCATCTCGATGTTGTGGACGATGGTACCAATGGGCATGCCCGAGAACGGCATTGCGTTGCCCGGCTTGATGTCAGCCTTGGCGGATGCCACGACTTTGTCACCAACAGCCAGACGCTGCGGAGCCAGGATATATGCCTGCTCGCCGTCTTCGTATTTTACCAGTGCGATGAATGCGGTCCGGTTCGGGTCATATTCGATCCGTTCAACGGTTGCCGCGACATCAAATTTATTCCGTTTGAAGTCAACGATCCGGTAGAGACGCTTTGCGCCACCGCCGCGGCGGCGTGAAGTGATCCGTCCGGTGTTGTTCCGGCCGCCCGATTTGGTCAATCCCTCAGTGAGAGACTTGACCGGACGTCCTTTCCAAAGCTCCGAACGGTCGATCAGCACCAGCCCGCGCTGGCCCGGCGTCGTCGGCTTGTACGACTTGAGTGCCATGCTTTCTGTCTTCCGTTTAGCAAGTGCAGGGAGTTTCCCCGCTATGTGATAGGCCCCCGTAGGTGCCAAGGGTATAGGGCCCCGAAGGTCCCCGGTTACAAATATCAGAAGCCCCGGAACGAATCCGAGGCCGCGAGATTGGGTGCATATAGCCGTGTTGGGGGTGGGTGTCTATAGGGTGGAGCGCTTTCTTTCCGCTTCTTCGCAAGAACACTCTATGAACGCTGTAGTGAATCTTTAGACTTGTTTTCGTGCCTTCTTCTAGTTGATTTGAATGGGGCCATTATTCAGGGCAAGAAAGTGAAATCAAAGCATCTAGCTCGCAATAGCTTTTTTTCTTTTGTTCAGAAATTTTGCCAGCAGCGTCGAACGAAAGATAACTACTGATATGCCGAAGCAAAAGCGCAACCATTTCATTGGGCAAGGGACAATACGGTTTTGGGCTCAAAATAGTGGAAAAGTTGTACTTTGGGACAAGGACAAAGGTTCTGAAGTCGAACTGAGAAATCCGAAATCGGTTCACTATCGCGAATTCCTTTACGCACGATGGGACACGGACGGGAAACGAGACATGACGGCCGAGATTGCATTGAAGCTCGAAATCGATGACCATGTACCACAGTTGATTGAAAGGCTAATTGCCACCTTTCCGAACCCTCTTCCCTTGAACAGTGTCGACCGCAGCCTACTGCTCAGACACTTGGCGCGCTCTGTGTTGAGGCACCCGAGCGTATTGGGAACGCTAAGCCACTCGCTCCGAGCAAGAATCGTGTTTGTGCTTTTACGCCTCAGCAGATGGTTTGGGAAAAAGGGCGATCAAGATGAAGCCTACAAAAAGCATGGTCGCGATAAAGTGCTGGCAGGCGAAATGCGGCATTTAGCTGCCACAGCTAACCTAAAGAAGATCTTGGAACAACTTAGTCGACATTCTATTGGCATACTCGTTGTTTCAGAAGATGGAAAGAACCTCGCTCTCGGCTCTCAGCCTTTCATATTGAACCCACACGCTTTGGAGCACGACATGCGATTTGGGATGGTTGTTCATCCCAGAATATTGATCGGTGTATTTCCTGATGCCGAACGTGATTTTGTCGGACAACTATCGCTCGAAGACACCCTCCGAATTAATGGCTTCATCATCAGACAATCCAACCAAGTCGTCTTGGTGAACGCAACTGATGTCGATGGAGCCTGGTATGATGTCCACGACGGCGACCAAGTAAAAGAACGAATTGAAATCGCAGTAGGAAAAAGTAAATGAGTAGAAGAAATCCGCTTTCGCGGGACCTTCATCTCATTTCAAAGACAGGCCCGATCAGAGACCGGTAGACACGTAAATCGAGCTGCCCTCCTCCAAGGTCACACATGCTTTCTTGACGTCTTTCCGCTTACCCATAGCCTCGCACGATCACTTCTTGTCGCGCGCGGCCTTCTCTTCTTTGGTCAGCTTGGCGTTCCAAACATTCTTGCTCAAACCCAGCTCAGCGGGCGCGGGTTTGGTTTTGCCGATGCTGACTTTGCCTCCTTTATCCAGGAACTCCTGAATAAGGGCTTCATCTGTTGTTTCTTTGGGGACATGTTTCATAACAGCGACCGTATCCGCATCACACGCCGGGGGCAACGACCGGATTTCCGGCAATCGTTCACACCATCTGACCGATCCCGTCACCCATACAGCGCGCGCGCTTCGGCAAAGGACAGCAGGCGGCGGTTCTTTTCATCCCACAGGTGCAGCCGCGCGTTGGCGAGGCTCTCGCGGATGGTCATCCGGTTGCTGTTGGCCAATTCGTCATGATCCCGCAGCACTTCGGTCAGGCGATAGAACGGGATGCGGCTGTACAGATGGTGTACGTGGTGGATGCCGATATTGGCCGTGAACCACTGCAATACGGATGGCAGGATGTAATGCGAGCTGCCGTGCAGGGCGGCCTCGTGCAGTTGCCAGTCCTGATCAGGGTCCCATTGCGTCTCTTCGAATTGGTGTTGGACATAGAACAACCAGACGCCAGCGGTCGCGGCGATAAGCGTCGAGGGCAGGAAAATCAGCAGCACCGGCATCAGGCCACCAAAATAGTAGATGGCCCCCAGTGCGGCCAGAATGGCCAGGTTCGTCGCCATCGCGCTGACCCAGAATTTCGGAATACCGGTCAAGCCAAGCGGGAGGCGGTTTTGAAACAGGAACAGATAGCCGGGCCCAAAGCCAAACAGGGTGATCGGGTGGCGATAGAGCCGGTAAAATAACCGGTTCAAGGGCGTCAGCGCCCGGTATTCGGCCACCGTCAGCGTATGGATGTCCCCCATCCCGCGCTTATCCAGATTGCCAGATGAGTTGTGATGGGAGGAATGTGTGCGCCGCCAAACATCGTAAGGCGTCAACGTCAGCACCCCGAGCCCCCGACCGACCCAGTCACTGACCGTCCGGTTCGTAAAAAATGCCCCGTGACCGCAATCATGCTGAATGGCAAACAGGCGCAGCAGAAAGGCCGCGTTCAGAACCGAGATCGCAAGCGCCAGCCAATAGCTCACCGACAAAGACATCCAGGCCAAGGCCCAAAGCGCTATGAAGGGAACACAGGTAACCCCCAGCTCGAACCAGCTACGCGGTTGGCTTGGCTCCCGATATTTGGCCAGCGTCGACACCCAGTCCCGCGCGACAGTCACATCCGGGTTGTCCCGGGTCGAGAGAGTGGATTGGGTCATGCGCCTGCCATATCGTTTGTTTGTTGCATACCGGATAGACGACCCCACCGGCATAGCAATCATTTTCTGTTCGAGACGCTGGGAATGGCGCTCAACTTTTGGTGTCACTACCTAAAGAAAAACCCCCGCTTTCGCGGGGGTCTTAATGGTTTGTCCAAAGACAGGCCCGATCAAAGACCGGTGGAAATGTCGATGGTGTTACCCTCTTCAAGGGTCACATATGCTTTTTTGACGTCTTTCCGCTTGCCCAACTGGCCGCGGAACCGCTTGACCTTGCCTTTGGTCACAGAGGTGTTCACCGCTTTGACCTTCACACCAAACAGTGCCTCAACGGCCTCTTTGATCTGTGGCTTGTTGCTGTCAATCGCAACCTCAAAGACAACCGCGCCGTTTTCGGACGCCATGGTCGACTTTTCGGTGATGATCGGCTTGCGGATCACGTCGTAGTGTTCTGCCTTCGCGCTCATTTCAGTCGAGCCTCCAGTGCTTCGACAGCCGCTTTGGTGAGCACCAGAGTGTCACGCTTGAGGATGTCATAAACGTTTGCACCCATCGACGGCAGGATATCCAGACCTTCGATGTTGCGCGACGCCTTCAGGAACCCTTCGTTCACGGTCGCCCCGTCGATGACCAGAGCGCGTTTCCAACCCAGGTTTGCAACCTGCTTGGCCAGAGCGGCGGTCTTGCCTTCGGCTTCGGCGTTCTCGATCACGACCAGTTCACCAGCTGCCATTTTGGCAGACAGCGCGTGGCGCAGACCAAGTTTACGGAACTTTTTCGGCAGGTCATGACCATGCGAACGCACGACCGGACCTTTGTAAACGCCACCACCCCGGAAGATCGGTGCCGAACGGGCGCCGTGGCGTGCGCCACCGGTGCCTTTTTGGCGATAGATCTTCTTGGTCGAGTAGGACACTTCCGAGCGGGTCTTGACCTTGTGGGTGCCAGCCTGCGCGTTGTTACGCTGCCAACGGACCACACGGTGCAGGATGTCCGCGCGCGGCTCCAGGCCGAACAGGTCCGCATCCAGCTCGATGTTGCCGGCTTTGCCGCCGTCCAGTTTGATTACATCAAGTTTCATGCTTCACCACCTTCCGCGGGAGCTTCTTCCGCAGGTGCTTCGGTTGCAGCCGATTTCACAGCAGCCGGGAAAGGCAGGCCTTCCGGTGCTTTCTTCTTGACGGCGTCCTTGACGGTAACCCAACCGGATTTCGGTCCGGGAACGGCGCCTTTGATGAAGACCAGACCACGGTCGGCGTCGGTTTTGACGACTTCCAGGTTCTGGGTGGTTACACGGGCAGCACCCATGTGACCGGCCATCTTTTTGCCTTTGAAAACCTTGCCCGGATCCTGACACTGGCCAGTTGAACCGTGCGAACGGTGGCTGATCGAAACACCGTGTGAGGCGCGAAGACCACCGAAGTTCCAGCGCTTCATTGCACCGGCAAAGCCTTTACCGATCGAAGTACCCGAAACGTCAACTTTCTGACCTTCCAGGAAATGTTCTGCCGAAATCTCGGCACCCACTTCGATCAGGCCATCTTCAGAGACACGGAACTCGACCAGCTTACGCTTGGGTTCAACCTTGGCAGCGGCATAGTGACCGCGCATGGCTTTCGAGGTGCGTTTTGCCTTGGCAGCACCGGCACCCAGCTGAACAGCAGTATAGCCGTCCTTCTCGTCCGTGCGCTGTGCAACAACCTGCAGGTTGTCCAGGTGAAGAACGGTCACAGGGATCTGCTTGCCGTCTTCCATGAACAGGCGGGTCATGCCGACTTTTTTTGCGATAATACCAGAGCGCATAATCTATACCCTCCGATCTTACGACTGCAGCTTGATCTCGACGTCCACACCAGCAGCGAGGTCGAGCTTCATCAGCGCGTCAACGGTCTGGGGGGTCGGATCAACGATGTCGAGCAGACGCTTGTGCGTACGGATCTCGAACTGGTCGCGGGATTTCTTGTCAACGTGAGGACCACGGAGAACCGTGAACTTCTCGATCTTGTTCGGCAGCGGGATCGGGCCGCGCACGTTCGCGCCGGTCCGCTTGGCAGTGTTGACGATCTCTTGCGTGCTGGCATCCAGAACGCGATAGTCAAATGCCTTCAGCCGAATACGGATATTTTGGCTTTGCATAATAACAGCCTTTTATCAGGCGTTGAGGTTGAGAGGAGGACAAGCGCGCATCGCCAACCCTCATCGAACCCAAAAGGCGGGAATCACCCCGCCTTGATGTTCTTATAGAGAACTCGCGCGATCTACAGGGGTGTGAGGGGTTTGGCAAGGGGGGAAGTTCAAACAAGTCGAATGCGCTCACCTGGCTCATACCCTATGCGTAGATTTTCTGAATTTGGGTGTCGTGACAAGATCAACTCAATCTAAAATGGTCCACCAGATTCCTGTACTGAATGCTTAGGGATTTTCTTGGACAGACACAAAAAGCCAAAGCAAGATAATTGCCCCAAACGGGTTGATAAACAGTGCTGCCACCTGCCAAAGTAATTGATCTTGTCCGCGCCGCTCTGCCATATCCCCCACTAGCGCAAACAGTTGCCAGATCGCCCAGAGCAAAAAGGCCAGAAACAAGAGGATGAATATTGCTTCCATCGTGTGTCTTCACTCTGCCCTTGTTCGTAACGTTCGATATGTCATCAGTGCAACTGAGGCGATACATGTTTCTAACTTCAAATTGGTTGAGGCTTGCACGACCTCTTTCAGATTTGTGGGCGCAGAGTAACCTCATCTCGATCCGAACCTCTGGAAAGGCCGTCCTTTGAGGAGCGGCCACTTTCACGGATAGCGAAAAGCGGGGCGTCTCCCAGCGCGATAGACTCAACGCCTTCGCGGACAACACAACTCGCGTTGCATGCGGAAAGATGCCCTTAGACTATGTCTTGGCTACCCGTGCCGCCATACGAGACAGTCTGGTATCCTGATAGTCGAACACTGAGCTTTCGAATGGGGCAAAAATGGCATCGCAATCGGTCGCTTCTGCAGACGGTGGCCTGACGAATTCGTGTAGCTCAAACCCGTGATCTGCCATCGCGGCGACAAAATCGCTGAACCTATAACCGCCGTGATACCGACGCCGTACAGAGACTTCAGCCAATACAAAGGTGCATTTTTTTAGCATCTCCGATGCACCTTTAATAACCTCGATTTCAAAACCTTCCGTGTCGATTTTCAATCCGAAAGGTTCCTTGTAGGAAGACGCAATCTCATCCAGTGTTTTTACCGGGACTTGTCGCTCTTCAACTTGCGAGGTGTGCTGGATTGCCGCTTCGTCAAACTCCTGCATCGTTGCCCGTGTGCCGAGCCAACGATCGCCAACTGTTGGAATTCGAAGAGTCGTCTGTCCGCTTTCGGCACCAACTCCGCAAGCATGGAAATCAAAATCGATCTTGTCGCCCCAGTTTTTCCGTACTTTGGTTTCGTAATCCGAAATGGGCTCGACCAGCACAAACTTGGCTGCGGGGAAAGCCTCGTACAAATGCTCGGTTCCCGAGGCCACCCCGACATCGAATACTGTCTCGACCTCAAAACCCAGATTACCGATATAGGCACCCGTCTCCTTCATTGGCGAAACCTGATATCCTCGCCGCTTCAGGCGTTTGGACAGTCGTTCTACGGTTTCGTCCATGTCGAAGTATCCTTCTTGCGGTTTCGCCCGATGCAATCCACTGAAACCAACTAGAGAGCACTTCAACGGCAAAAGCGCAATCTGGTATACTGTGTCGCTGGCAAGCTAGCCTAGGCGCGGCGAAATGCAATCGACCCGCGGCGTCTCCGACCAGTTCAACTTTTCTGAAAGTTACTCAAGCGGTTTCCGTTTGCCATGCGGGGCATCTTATGACCATGAACGCGTGCATCAAACAGGAAACAGCGAGATCACTCCAATGATAGAACGCATCGAAACCGGCGAGAGATCGTCCAAAATCGTTAAACATAATGGTGTGGCCTATTTGACCGGGCAAGTCGCCGAAGGTGATACCATTCAGGAACAGGTGCGTATTTGCCTTGGGAAAATTGACGACCTTCTAGAGCGCGCAGGTTCATCACGGGAAAAAATGCTGCGTGTGACCATCTGGCTGGCCGATATGAAGGACTTTGCTGGTTTGAACGAGGTCTGGAATGCTTGGGTTCCTGCAGGATACGCACCTGCGAGGGCGTGTGGCGAAGCAAAACTAGCGCGGCCCGAACTGAAGGTGGAATTCATAGTGGACGCCGCATACGACTAAAGCATGCTGCTTCTTTAGGAATTCCCCGTCTTGAATTACCAAATTCAAACAGAAAAAGCCCGCCCCCGTTTGGGGCGGGCTTTTTTGTTTCGACGGTTAGGTCTGAGACTATTCGACGAACG